>DASWVC010000129.1:0-5780 GCA_036401335.1 Chthoniobacterales bacterium | reverse complement strand
CAGGTGCTGGTAATCCATGCGGTAGAGCTGGTCGCCGCTGAGGATGAGGAAATGTTCGTAGGGCCGGTTGAGGAAATCGCGCAGGTTCTGGCGCACGGCATCGGCGGTGCCCTGGTACCAGCGGGCGCCCTCCGGGGTTTGCTGGGCGGCCAGGATCTCGACAAAGCTCTTGCTGAAGTTGTCGAACTTGTAACTGTTGTTGATGTGCCGGTGCAACGAGGCACTGTTGAACTGCGTCAGCACAAAGATCTGCCGAAAACCGCTGTTCAGGCAGTTGCTGATGGGGATGTCGACCAGACGGTACTTGCCTCCCAAAGGTACGGCGGGTTTGGACCGTTCCTTGGTCAACGGAAAAAGCCGGGTGCCGGCGCCGCCGCCCATAATAATGGCGAGGGTCTTGCTCTGTGGAGTCTTCAGGTTCATGTCTCGCTTCTGGGGTTGTCCATTCACTCAAACGTAACTGAGCGTAGGCATTGCCAACGCTCAGTGGGGCCGATCGTGCATGTGGCGGCGCAGAACACAACCGCCTCGACAGGCAGGGGCTTGCAATCCTGTCGTAAGACAGGCCATAAGCCAGATTCGATGGGTTGCAACATGGCCTTTCGGGGAAAGTAAGCTTGTCAATGAAGCCGGTTCTCGCGTAGAAGGTGGGCGATGGCCGGGGTTTAGAAAACCCTCGCCGTCGTGCACCCCCCATAACGCTTCATTCGCGGAAACGGTTTTGGCTTAACCCGGCGTGGTCATCCGTTTTCAGGCCGCTCCCATACCATGAAATCCCTCATCCTCCTGATCGCCGTTTGTTGCGGCTTCATTCCCAAAGGCGTGGCCCTGGCCGAACCGCCAAAGGTCATTATTGACACCGATTTCAACACCATTTATGACGACGGCCAGGCAGCGGTGATGGCGGCCCAGCTTTACGCCAGCGGGACCATTGACCTGCTTGGGTTTACCATCGCCTCGGGCAACGAATGGCGCGACCAGGAAGCTGCCGAATGCCTGAAGGCCGTTGAACGCCTGGGCATTGAGGACCGGGTTAAGGTTTACCTTGGGGCCCAGTACCCTCTCCTGCACGATTACTTTTCCTACCTTCTCGAAAAGCAATTATTTGGGCCAGCCTCGACCTACGTTGGTGCTTACTCGAGTCCGCAACCAGATCCCGCTCACTTGACCGCCCCGCCCGACGGGTTTGCCAGGCGGACACGCCCGGCAAGGGAAGATGCCATCGATTTCATCATCAGAATGGCGCACCGGTACCCCCACGAAGTCACCATCCTGGAGATCGCACCGCCAACCAACGTTGCCCTCGCGATCCGCAAAGACCCGACCATCGTCCCTTTGCTGAAACAGATTGTCACGATGGCCGGGCAGATTTACGTCCCCGGCAATGCTTTCAATGGTTCGGCCGAATTCAACTGGTGGTTCGATCCCGAGGCCACCAAGATCGTGTTACGGGCAAAGGTGCCGCATGTCATTATTCCTTTGGACTGCACCAACACGCTGCCCTTAACCAAGCAAGTGTTTGATCAAATCGTCAGCGGCCATCCGGAGACCATCATTACGAGGCTCTTTGCCCAGGCTTTTGCTTCTTCGATTGGAACAAACCCTCCTCCTTACATCTACGACACGACTGCACTGGCCTATTTTGTTCACCCGGAGTTTGCCACCGACTCGAGAAAGTTGCATGTCGACATAAATAGTAATTTCGATAAAGATTACGGAAAGTCGAATGTCTTCTCTGGCAATACTTACCCATATGAGTCCATCGGATGGTTGCAGCAATCGACGGTGGTTTTTGGACTTAACAACGCTGCCTTTTATGCATTCTACGTCGATTTGTTAACGCGTCCGGTCCCGGTGAAGTTCCGTTGTCCGCCGCACGACGTTGGTGATGATTAGCCCGCTGCCCACCCCGCGACTGACCCTGCTGCTATGGATGACCCTGCCCTCGGCCCGGAGCTTTTCCGGTTCCTCCTGGCCAACACGCCGGACCAGGTTTACTTCAAGGATACCAAAGGCCGGTTTTTCTGTGCAAGCCGGGCGGTGGCGGAATACATGGGGGTTGCCGATCCGGCCGATCTGACGGGAAAAACCGACTTCGATTTCTGGTCGGAAGAAACGGCGAGGAACACCGCGGCGGACGAAAGGCGTATCCTGGAAACGGGTCAGCCTCTTCTTGGAAAGGTCGAGAAACTGACTCACCCAGACGGCCGGGTTACCTGGGATTACACCAGCAAACTGCCCCTCAGGAATTCCCGGGGCGATGTCATCGGCATCTTCGGCATTAATAAAGACTTCACTGCACTCAAAGTTTTGCAGGATGCCTTGGAGGCGGAAAGGAACCAGTTGCGGCTTACAATGGCTGAATTGGCTGCCAGAAACGCCCAGCTCGAAGCTGACCTCCGGATGGCCCGTGAAATTCAACTTGCGTTGCTGCCCCGCGAATACCCAACGGTCGGGGGCTATGGCATTTCAGGTCATCCCCCGTTTCATTTCGCCCATTACTACCGGCCGGCAGCGGCGGTGGGCGGCGACTTCTTCGACATTTTCCCCTTGTCGGACACCCGGGCCGGCGTCTTCATCTGCGATGTCATGGGCCATGGACTGCGGGCTGCACTGGTCACGGCCATCATCCGAACGTTGCTTGAGGAACTTCGGCCAATCATGTTTAATGCCAGCCGTTTCCTCACGGCGTTGAACCTGCGCCTCCGCGCCATTCTTGAACGGGTGGACGAACCATTCGTAGCGACGGGTTTTTACATGATCGTCGACGCGGCGATGACCGAGGTGCAGTTCGCTAACGCGGCTCATCCGCTGCCCATTCGAATCCGGCGATCGGCGAATGCGGTGGAACCACTTACGGACGACAAGGCGAAGATTGGTCCGGGGCTAGGCCTGTTCGACGACATTACTTACACTGCGTTCACCTGCCCGCTGGATCCCAGCGACCGCCTTCTGCTTTTCACGGACGGACTTTACGAAATGGATTCGCCGGAGGGGAAGGAATTTGGACAGAACGCCCTGCTGTCCAGCCTGCAACGCTTCGGCACCCTTCCCGCCGAGCAACTCTTTTCCGCCGTGATGGACGACGTTCGCCGTTTCTCGTCGCGGCAGGATTTCGAAGACGACGTCTGCATGGTGGTTGTGGAACGGGCGAGGGATTGAACGTTGTGCCGGGTTAAGGTTGGTCCGGAAGCGCCCGGTGAATGGCCGTGGCCACCGGCGCACACCGCGTGCCGCTCGGCGTCGAGGCGCTACGCGGCAACCGGGCCGACCCCGAAACCTTGCCCCGGCTGCTCCATACCCTCCGACGGCGCTTTGGCCTCCGCAAGGCAATCGAAGAAGAACAAACAAAACGAAGAAAAGGCTTTGTCTAAGCTCCAGTTTGTCCATTTCCAGGCGACGTAAGCGAGCCATTCTGCGAAGTGCGTGAATGACTCTTGGGTAGGTTTTTGTTTCTCGACGGCGGCTTCGGACCGCGAAAAACCCAACTGTCGCCAGAGCGCGCGACGCACTTGGGCCAAGGGATCGGCAAAGGTCAGCCGCGCCTTTGCCTGCCAGGCACTGCGGCGAAAGATGCCCTGCCAGTCGGGCTGACGTTGGACGATGAGCGCCGCCAAGGAGTACAGGCCTAACCGGACCGGCGTGGTTCGCGCGGCGGCCACATCGTTCCATTGGCGCTGGCCGTTCACGCCACCCGCCCCCAACGAAGGGTCACGGGCGGCTTGCCCCCGCGCCACCACACGGCCGTGCCGGTGGCCCGCTGAAGCCGACGGATCCGGCCGTGCGCACCAGGTCAAAAAACGCCCGGGCGGCGTCGCCGCCATCGGCCACCACGATGAGCGGACGGTCGGGCAGCCAACCGGTATTTTGGCCCACCGGTCCGCTTCGAACCAGGCGCTTGAGGAATTGATCGAATGGGGCTCTACTCGTGGGGTCGCCTGTGCCGCATTGTAGCCCAGGCAGGCGGCGATTCATCAATGGTTGAGCTCGACAAGCCTAAGCTGGTAATCCGTATCGGTTTTGCCGGTGCACGGGCTGTAGCCGACGGCAACCAACTGGCCACGCGGTTGTCCGCAATCTATGCGCACATCGCGGACGTGGTAGCCTCCGGCGCCGCCAAGGCAAACCATTTCTACGCGCCCGCGGCGCCGGTCGTGCGACTGGCTACGGGGCTCGCGGAGGGCAGTGATCTGATCGCGGCCGGGTGTTTCCGGGTTGCCGGGACCGCTTCTTCCGTGGTGCGACAATCGGCGGCGGTTTTGCCTTTCAACCGCTCTACCTTTCGATCGACGCTCGATGAGACCAGTCAATTGCTCTTTGACCGGGAAGTTCTTGCCTGTGAAGGGGGGGTGACCGAATTGGATGGCCGTTACCTGGCCGATGATTCGCCGGGGAAGGCGGCCGGGTTTTGCCGGCACGTGCGCACACGGGCGTATCGGAGCCAGGCGGCGTTTCTGCTCCGGCAATGCGACCTGCTGTTGGCTGCCTACGATCCTGCCGCTGTGCCCAAGCCGGCAGGAACGGTCGAGACGATTCGGAACGGCCTGGAACTGGGGATGCCGGTGGTGGTGCTCCCGCTCGGCTCCGAAGCGGGGCTGGACGACGTGGCCATTTTGCGCCACGGCGAGGGTTTTTACGAGCACCTTCCAACCCTGACGCCCCATTGGCGTGAAGCGCTTGCCGGGTTGCTCGAGCAAATCATTGTTCCGCCCCCCGTGCGAGCTGCGGCAAAAGCAAGCGCGGGCGCACCGTCAGCGCACGGCGCCGATCATTCCCTGGTGCTGATTCGGGATTACTTCGGCGTAACGCCCCGGCTCACTTGGCTGGCCGGCGTGCGGCAGAAGGGGTGGGCATGGTTTGAAGGGTATTTCAAGGATCCGCCCGGCGAACGAGGATCCACGGAGAAGGAGGGGCCGGTGCACCCGGCCGAGGCTTCCGGTCCGTCACCTCCCGCGGCCATTCGTGACCCCCTCAAGCCTTACCAAAAACGTGCCTCGGCGCTTGCCCGGCACTACAACACCGCCTACCGGGGAACCTTCTTCGTGAATTACGCCCTGGCCGTGATCGCGATCTTCTTTGCGGTCGCCGGGCTGCGCCTGCTGCTGACGGGTGAGTGGCCGGGGAAGGAAGGGGTGCTTTTTGCGCTGGCGCTGGTGAAGTTGGCGATTCTCGTGGTGATTTTCGCGTCGACCGAAGAAGCCAATCACCACGACTTCAACGGTAAAGGGATCAACTACCGTTACTTGGCCGAGCGGCTGCGCGCCCAGACGTTCTTGACGATGGCCGGCAGCGGTCGACCGCCGATCCCGGCAACCATTCGTCACGCGACGCGCGCCGACCACCTGAGCAACATCGAATGGCTTTTTCAGGCGATCGTCCGCCAAGCGGAGGGTAGCGCGGTGGGGGTGGCGGCTGATCTGGAGCGCGGCCTGCGTGACCTGAAAGCATCCTGGTTGGATACCCAGGCAAGGCATCACGAAGCGAACAGCGCCAAAATGGGCAGGATGCAGCATTTTACCGAAGCGTGGACCCGTTGGCTCGGGCTTGCGGTCATCGTGCTGGTGGTGTTCGACCTCGGGGTAATCTTTTTTCGCCTGTGCGGTCGGATGCCGGACGCGTGGCTTGCACCTGCAGATGCCGTTCTCACCGCGTTGTTGGTGCCCCTCACGGCGCTTTTGCCGGCCGCGGTTGCCAGCCTGAACGGCGTGCGGTTCCAATCGGAATGCGACCGTTTGGCCGAGCGGTCCAAGGTCATGGCGGGACTGCTCTTTGAGCGGTCC
>DASWVC010000128.1:0-4226 GCA_036401335.1 Chthoniobacterales bacterium | reverse complement strand
GTCCAGTCGGCCACCGGCGCGGCGTGCGGGACAGTCCCGTTGCCGTGGGGCACATCGGTGGCCTGACCGGACGCACCCGCTTCCTCGGTGTCCACGCACTCAAACCCCTTGAGGAAGAACTTGCCCGGTTTGGGCGAGGGTTCCACCCTGGCCTGAATGCGTTGCCCCACGGCGTGCAGCAGTGCCTCGCCTTGGGCCGGATCGGTCGTTTGCAGCTGCTGGCCGTTGATCCGGGCGAAGTAGTACCGCTTCCCCTGGTAATCGTTGGGCCACGCGCGTTCGACCACGCCCTGCACGGTCGGGATCGCGCCATTGCCGTTGGGCGTGGGGGGCCGTTGCGGGGCGGGGGAAAGCGGATGTCGGGTCGGCGCGTGCTCCCCTTCGTTTTGGTGCTTCTCCGGGTCGTCTTCGGTGTCTTGGGTAAAGATTTCACTCGCCCCGGTGACCGTCAGAACCGCATCGACGAGGCTCCTTTTTTTTCCAATTTTGAGGGCCGTGTTGTAGAAATCGTACGGCGTGTACTTGGCCTTGATCGGTTGACCATGGTCCGTGGTCCGCCCTTCCGTCTGAACCCGGTAGCGGTATTCCAGGGTTGAACACGCACCCACCCCTTCACCGACCACCCGGCCGCTCGGGATGTGGAACAGTTCGCACGTGAGCGTGAAGGTGAAATGTCCCTGCTCCCGTTCAACCTGGTTGGCGTGGTTCGGGTAGCGCGTCCCAAGCTGAAACAGGGTGCAGATCAGTTCGGCACCCGGTTTCCACAAGCTCGGCTTCTTGGTGCCGGGGATCGTGCCGTAGTGCTGCCCCTCCACCATGCAGCGCTTCATGGCCTGTTTGATTAGGTTTACGCGCTCCACCAGGTTGTCGATGGTGACCGGTTGCAGCAGGTTGACCTGCGCCTGCAGCTCGGCCGGCTGCGGTGCCTGGGGCGTGACGACGGCAAGCTCCTTGCTCATTTAGGCCGCCTCCTTTTCCAAGTAGTGGGCAAGCAATTCGATGTTGCACAACGACCCAGACCATGAGCTGTACCAGTAATCCTCGGACAGGTTGCTCTCCCAGTGGATGCAGAAAGCCTCACCGAGCAGCACCCGCAGGACCGTTCCCACATCGCGGTCGGGGATCCAAATGACTGCATCGCCAACCTTGAACCCCGCGGTTCGTGGAACCGCCACCGGCTCCACCAGATGACCGGTGCCCGGCAGCGCGAAAGCGAAAGCGCTCATCGCGCACCTCCCGCCAAAGCTGCCATGAGATCGGTTAATACGTCCGCGGCGCGATTGGCGTCAATCGATAACGGTTGATCAATCGCATCGTTCAAGATGGAACGGGCATCGGTGATTTGAGCCTTGCTCAAAACTTCCTTGCGAAGGCGCAGCACCGTCTCGCGGGCCGGATTGACGCAGTAGGTTTCTACCTGTTCCCGTTCCAGCAGGGCCACCCGTTCGGCCCGGGTCATGGCTACGGTTTCAGTGGAGGCGTTCATTAGGCGAGCCCCCCTTGTTCCAGCAGCCAGTTCTCCAAAACCTGGGTGCCGGTCTCTAACGCGAAGTCCAGGTCGGCCTCGCTCACCGGGATGCCGTCGAGGTGAAGGTTCCACGCCTCCGGGACCGCGTAGGTGTTTAAATCGTCGCGCTCGGTGCGGATTCTTCCGTCGAAGGACACCACGAACTCCGTGTTGTCCATGAACGCGATGTGAAGGTGGAACGCGGTACGCGGCACGAACAGCAAGAGCTTGCCGGCCTGGCCGGGTGTCAGCTCGTCCAGCAGGTCAATCTCCGAGTAAGGCTTTGGTTCGATGTCCTGCTGCGTCAGGACCAATGGCTCAGCGTAGGCCAGCGTCATTGGGCACCGCCTTTCTGGGCCAGCATCGCGAAGAACAGAATACCGTTTCCGGCCTGAACGGCTTGCCTGGCCAGGGCGGCTTGGCGACTCCAATGCTGACCGAGGGCCTGAGATTTGCGGTTGCTTCGCGCCGGGTTGGCGCTAAAAGCGGACGTAGAACGGATCATTTGATAACTCCAAGTGATTTGTTTTAGGCGCTGGTTTGAGCTGTCACTCGAGCCAGCGCCGCTTTGTTTTACTGACGCACCACTATACGATTTCCCTAGCTAAGTGTCAACTATAGTTTACTTTATCTGCGAAATAATGCCCTCGAAAATCGACAAATTGATTCAGGAGTTAACGCGATGGTGTGATGCAAAACGCGGTCGTAGGAACGAACTCGCGGAACGGTTGAGCGTCAGTCGGCAGACCGTTCATGCGTGGCTTACCCGAAAAAAGGTTCCCAGCGGAGAGCAGGTCTTGGAGATTCAGGATATCTTGAGGACCGACAAATCAGGACGGTCGACGGTCTAGCCAAAGGAGCCTTTCTGGTTGCCACCTTTCCGACCAAAGAAACATTTTTCCTTTGGAAAAATTCATGGCGATCCCCCCGGCAGAGCGAGAGGCCGAGGTCAAGAGAGAGAACGGAATAAAGAGGCTTTGCGAGTTTATGCCGGATCGCGACCTTGACCGATCCGGCCGAAGCGATGCCCCTTCACTTTCAATGGCCCAAACCGTTCGACCGGAAGGAACGCTCGCCGGCTAAGCCGAGGGGTGGGTGATCCGCGTGAGCGGTCGTTCCTGAACGCCTAACCGGAGAAGCAGAACCCCGGCTTGGCGGCCGCCGCTTAACCCAAATTTTCGACGGCTTTCTTTACGGCGAAGGAGGAGCGCAGTTTGATAAACCCTGAAGCGTCCCTGACGGGCCTCACCGCGGAAAAGGGCAGTTGCTGACGAACCGCCTCCGACAAACGGTTGCAGGCTGGCCCCTTCTCGATCTGCGGCGCAAAGATCGGTAGCTCACCCATCGGTTAGACCTGTCAATACGTCATTCTGCGTATTGACGGTTGCTTTTGGAACGCGCCCAATCGTGCGTCGTCCAGAGACCTTCGACCGAAGGCATTTTTTTCTGCCCCGGTGACGCGGAAAAGTCTGCCGCAGATCCCTCGGCGACAAGCACCCTAAAACTCCAGGAGGAGATCATGCAACCCGCCGATGCACAATTACGCCAGCAGCTTGATTTGAAATACAAGAAGTTTGACGAGGCAATGAACATGAGCGATGCCGCCGCCGCTGCCGCATTCTTCACCGAGGACGCGGTTCTTGTGACGGACGCCGGACCGGTTTACGGTCGAGAAGCCATCGAGAAACACTACGCAAACTTGTTCGAGACCTTGCGCGTCATTGACCACCTCACAAAGGCGGACTCGTATTCCCCTCGCGTTCTGGGAACGGCTAACAATGAGGCGTGCAGCAACGGGAAATGGAGTCTAACCCTTCAAACCAAGGCTGGCGACCCTGTACCACTCAAGGGCTATTGGTCTGAGGTTTATCTTCGTGCGGGCGATGCGTGGAAGGTTCGCATGCAGACCTGGAACGTAACCCCCGCATCTGCTCCGTACACTCAAAGCAGCCAATAACGTCCTGATCCGCGCAGTGATCGCTGTCCCTGCTGGCAGAAAGAGGGAAAGGTGTTTCAGCCATTCGCTATCGGAACGCCTTCGGCGACGGTTTGCAAGAGCCTAGCGCATCCATTCAAACCTTAGGGGAAGGGTGGCTGCGGCGCGATCGAGTTATCCTTATTGTCGGTGACGTTTGCACCCCCGAGGACCACGGTATAATTCCCACCGGTGGTGTTCTGGAAGCCGCCGGTGATGCTAGCAGCGAGGGCTCCATGACCAGCTAAGAGGCTGGTAGCGTTGAGGGCACCGCCGGTGATGCTGGAAGATTCGCCGCCGGCAAGGTTGCCCGAGCCCCCGGTGACGCTGGCAAAATAACCGCTGGCGGTGTTGCTCGTGCCGCCGGTGACGCTGGCGTAAAGGACGTTGGCGGTGTTACCTTCGCCCCCGGTGACGCTGGCCAAAGAGCCGCTGGCGGTGTTCAACCGACCGCCGCTGACACTGGCCGCCTGATTACTAATAACGTTTCCCTCGCCTGCAACGAGGCCCCCAAACGCACTCCCGGTAAACCGATTCCACCTTCCGATGACCAAGTTGTGGGATCCACTACGGTCGCCGGGCTTTAGCCCCGTCGCAACGGAAATGCGTGGTCCCATAAAGAGGAAACCCGATCGCGCTTTCGGCACGCCGTCGTTCCCTAAAGCGGAAAACCGGTCATGCTTTCAGCCGTCGTCGCCCGGAAACCGCTGCGACCGTCACGCCGCCGGCTCACCCGCTCGTACT
>DASWVC010000127.1:0-17749 GCA_036401335.1 Chthoniobacterales bacterium | reverse complement strand
GAGAGCGGGACATGGGTGGGAACGCTGGTCAGTACTAACTGAAAAGGGCCATAGCTCAATCCTTCTTTCACGCCGTGCGGTTTTGGCCGGGCCGGGCTTGTGCTTGACAGGGCAGAGCGCAAGCGACTAAACGAGGTCAGGGCATCATCGCCCTCCCCTCTCCATCCCCTACCCTGACCCATTCATGAAACATCCCTTCCTGCTCGCGACCTGCCTTTGCGCACTCACGCTGAGCCACGGCTCAGCTCAAGACAAAAAATACAACCTTGCCACCGTTGTAAAGATCAGCGGCATCAACTGGTTTAACTACATGGAGACGGGGGTTAAGAAATTCGCCCAGGATACCGGGAACCAGACCGTCCAACTTGGCCCCCCTGTAACCGACTCTGCCCAGCAGAACCAGATCGTCGAAGATCTCATCGCCAAGAAGGTGGATGCCATCTGCGTGGTCCCGTTTCAGCCCCCGGCCATGGAACCGGTGTTGAAGAAGGCCATGGACAACAAGATCGTCGTTATTGCGCATGAGGCCTCGGACATTCAAAACGCCAGCTACGACATCGAGGCTTTTGACAACGGAGCGTTCGGCGAGCACCTGATGCAGAATTTGGCAAAGCGGATGAACGAAGAAGGCGAGTACGCCGTCTTTGTTGGAAGCCTTACGTCCAAGACACATAACCAATGGGCGGATGCGGCGATCGCGTTCCAAAAAAAGAACTACCCGAAGATGAAGCTGGTGGTTGATAAAATCGAGACCAACGACGACCAGCAGGTCTCTTACGCCAAGGCGAAGGAGTTGCTGCGCGCGCACCCGAACATCAAAGGCTTTCAAGGAAGCGCCTCGACCGATGCCCCGGGGTGCGGCCTGGCCGTGGAAGAGGCCGGGCTCCAGGAGAAAGTCGCGGTGGTAGGAACCGGGGTTCCTTCACTGGTCAAGAAGTACCTGCCTTCGGGCGCTGTACGCATGATTTCTTTCTGGGATTCGTCGATCGCCGGCTACCTCATGAACAAAGTGGCGGTGATGGTGCTTAACGGCCAGAAAGTTACCGACGGCATGGACCTCGGGTTCCCGGGTTACGAAAAGATCAAGCTTGTGGACAACAAGATCATCTACGGAAATGGCTGGATCGATTGCACGAAGGACAACATGGACAAGTTCAACTTTTGACCCGTTGAACCCTTAGTCCTGCGCAGTCCGCCCGCCTTCCCGGCGGGCGGCTGGCCGCTGCCAACCTCACGCCTTTTCCTCCCCTTGCCTTCCCTTCTCGCGAAAGACGTTTCCAAAACGTACGTCCGCACGCCGGTCCTGAAACAGGTCACCCTGGCGGTTGAGCCTGGTTCGGTGCATTGCCTGGCCGGCGAGAACGGGTCCGGCAAATCGACCTTGATCAAAATCATCGCAGGCACGTTGGAGGCTGATGCCGGCACCGTGGAGATCGCCGGTCAAGATGCCACCCGGGCCTCTGCCCTGGCGCGCATCGACCTGGGATTAAGCGTGATTTACCAGGATTTCTCCCTCCTGCCGAACCTGGCGGTTTTCGAGAACATCAGTTTTCTGGACAGTGTTGCCCGGCACCGGCGTTGGGTGAACTTCGGCCAGTTCCGGCGGCAGGCACGTGAAATCCTGGAGCGCATGCGGGTGAACATCGACTTGGATGCGCCGGTCGAGGAACTGCCCGTGGCCAAACAGCAACTGGTGGCGATTGCCCGGGCGTTGTCGAGCCGCTCCAAAGTCATCATCATGGACGAACCGACCTCGGCCTTGACCAAGCGCGAGGTTCGGACCCTGTTCCAGATTGTTGAAGGGGTGCGCCACGATGGCGTGAGCTTCTTGTTCGTCAGTCACAAGCTGGAGGAAATTTATGAAATCTGCGATCAGGTCACCGTCATTCGAAATGGTGAGATCGTTGCGGCCGGCCCGGTTGGACAGTTTTCCACCGCTCAGTTAAGCGAGGCGATTTCCGGACGGCAGATCCGGGTGGAACCGCTGCAACCGCCGGCGCCCGGAGCCCAGGTCGCCCCGCGTTTTGAGGTCCGTGACCTGACCCTTGAACCGATGTTCCGGGAAGTTAGTTTCAATGCGCGGGCCGGTGAAGTCCTCGGCCTGACGGGCTTGTTGGGCTCAGGGCGGGGTGAGCTTGCGATCAGCTTATCGGGCCAGGCCCCAGCCCGCAGCGGTCGCATCCTGTTGGACGGACAACCCATTTTCCCGCGATCCGTTCGCGACGCGCAGCGGCTCGGGATCTGTTACGTCCCGGAAGACCGGTTGAACGAGGGCCTGTTCTTGGAACAGGCCATCTTCGACAATTTGTTGATCGGCGACCTGCGCAAACGAACGCGGCACGGCCTGCTCGATTTTGGGCAAATGCGTGCCGACGGCGAGGGCTACATCAACCAGCTTCGCATCAAGGCCTCGGATGGGCGGGCACCGGTGCAGACCCTTTCCGGCGGAAACCAACAGCGGGTGTTGATCGCCCGTTACCTCGACCTGGCGCCGAAGGTGTTGATTTTGAATGGGCCCACCATCGGCGTCGACGTGGGCTCGAAACACGACATCCATGTCCTCATCGGAGAACTGGCCAAAACCGGGGCTGCCATCATCGTGGTGTCGGACGACCTGCCGGAACTGCTCAGCGTGTGCCACCGCATTCTCGTAATGGCCAAAGGTCGTCTGGCCAATGAACACCCGGTTGAAAACCTGGAGTTGGCGGCCCTGACCCGCGAAGTGACCTTGGAGGGTTAATGGCCCGGTTGTTGCGTTACCTGCGAAGTTCTGAAGGCGTCGTGCTTGCCACGACCGTCCTGTTGTGCGCCCTGGTCACGGCGATCAACCCGGTTTTTCTGAGTGCGCCCAACCTGCTCGACCTTGTCCGCAACAGCATCACAACAGGGCTGTTTGCTTTGGGCGTCTACCTGGCGCTCCTTTCCGGCGGCATCGACGTTTCCTTCACGGCGATCGCGGCAGTCGCGATGTACAGCACCGCCAAGCTCTTCGTCAACGTTGACCCGCACGCTTCGCTCGCATGGATCTTCCTGGTCAGCGCGACCATCGGAGCGTTGCTCGGCGCGATCAACGGCTCGCTTATCGCCTTTTTCCGGCTACCCACCCTGATCGTGACGCTTGGCACCCTTTCGCTATTCCGGGGCGTTCTTTTGACGTTCATCGGCACCAAACACATCGTAGACCTGCCGGACGCGATGACCCAGCTCTCCCGCACCTACCTTTACCGTGGACGCCTCGCCGACGGGAGCCTGTTCAGCCTGCCGGCCACTGTCCTGGCGTTGGTTGCCGTAACGGCTGTGGTCGGGTTCCTCGTTCGGTTTACCATGTTCGGACGTTACATTTACTCCCTTGGCGGCAGTGAATTGGCCTGTACCCGGCTGGGCATTCCGGTGGCGCGCACAAAGTTTCTCATCTATACGCTCGTCGGATTGATCGCCGGGGTGACGGGGATCGTGCACAGCTCGCAGGCGCGGGTCGCGAATCCATTTGACCTCGTCGGCTCGGAGCTCAACGTGCTCGCTGCGGTGGTGCTGGGCGGCACGCGGATCACCGGGGGGCGCGGCACCATTTTCGGCACCCTGCTCGGGGTGTTCGTGGTGACGATCATCAGCGACTCACTGATCCTGGTCGGCATTTCCTCGTACTGGGAACGCTGCGTCACCGGGATTCTGGTCATCCTCGGTGCCACCGTGCCGCTCGTCCTGCAGCGGCTCCAGTCGATCCGGGTCCGCGGCACGGCCTGAAGAAAAGTAACGGGGGGTGGGCATGCAAAGGATGGCCTGATCGCGTCGGGATTGAAGCCCAGGCATTTGCCGGTGCCCTTCTCACCAAGCCCGTGAACGGATTTCGCAAAGCGGGCAAAACCCGTGGCCCGCAGGCACCGCCAGGTTCCTGCCCGCCGGCGGTGCGTGATCGCCTTGGGAAGTCCGGATTGGATGTCACTCGGTGGCGGTTCATGGAGGGGGCTGCGGTCCCGCGAAGTCCGCAGCAGCAATTCGGCCCTGCCGCCGCGTTTGCGCGCCGCTGACGCGTCGCAGGGCGCCGATCAAACGAGGCGGAAATATTCCCAGCCACGCGCGAAGAAGCGCGCGAATCATGGATGTTCCATTTCGATGGATAAGGATGCGCCATGACCTGTTCTCCCCCTTTTACCAGCGCTCGTTCCCAAGACGTGCGGCGATCAAGAAGTAGTCTAGGCCCTCTGGTTCTGCACCGAAGCGAGATGACCAACGTCAGCCGTCGGACCGTCCTGAAGCTTGTCGGCGCAACCGCGGCGGCAACGATGGCCGGGTGGTCAAGCCAGGATGCCAGGGCTTCGACAACCGGTACGGCCGTAACCTTAAACTGCTGGGACTATTGGACGGCGGGAGGAACCAAGAAGTCCGCAGATGAGGCTTACGCGGCCTACATGAAAGCCAACCCGCAAGTGACCATCAAGCGGCGCACAATCGCCTTTGATCAATACAAGCGTACCCTGCTGCAGGCGGCGAGCGCGGGGCAAGTGCCGGACGTCATTGCCGTCGACAACTCGGATGTTTCTTCCTTCGCTGCCCTCGGCTTGCTGTCCGACCTGACGGGTCGCCTCGCGGCATGGTCCGGAGCGGGTGACATCCTGGACAATGCGTGGAAAACAGCCGTCTGGCAGGGCAAACGCTGGGCTGTGCCGGACGCAGTAAACTGCCTTGTGCTTTGGTACAACAAAAAGGCCCTCCGCGACGCCGGGACGGTTGTGCCGACGACCTGGGACGAGTTGCGCAGTGTCGCCCCGAAGCTCACGAAAAAGAACCAGTTTGCCCTTGCGGTCAGCGCCGTCCAGTCAGAGGAAAGCACTTACCAGTGGTTGCCCTGGTTATGGCAAGCCGGCGGGGACGTGCCGACCCTTGACGGTGAGGGTGGAAAGGCTGCCCTGCAGATCTGGAAAGATCTGATCGATCGAGGGCACATGTCCAGGGGTGTGGTGAGCTGGGGCCAGCAGGACGTCATGAACCAGTTTGCCAACGGTCAGGCGGCCATGATGGTGAACGGTCCCTGGCAGATCCCCGATCTCACGGCGACGGCCCCGAAAGGTTTCGAATGGGGAGTAGCCCCGCTCCCGAAAAACGAGCAAGAAGCCTCCGTGATCGGGGCCGAGGATCTTGCAATCCCTGCCCGAAGCAGCAATCCCGATGCGGCATTCGACCTGATCAAATGGCTGAAACAGCCGGCCGTCGCCAAACAATATGTGATTACGGGTAATCAACTCCCGTCTTCGAAGACGCTGGTTGATGACCCCTATTGGGCAGACGACGTCGTACGCAGCGTTTTCGTGAAAGAACTTACCGTCGCCAGGCCCCGAGCCTATGGTGAACATTACCTCGATATTTCCAAAGCCATCCAGCTTGCCATCCAGCGAGCACTTACCGGCCAGGCAAGCGTGGCAGATTCGCTGGCTCAGGCTGCCCGCGCAATCAAGCCGTTGCTGCGGAGCTGAGCCATGCCGATCTCCAGCCTGGAGCAGCAGGGCGCGCCCGTGGCGACTCGGCGATCGCAACGTACGGGCACGAGGAAGCAGCGGGGTAACGGTTTTCTCCTGCCGGCACTGCTGTTCATCGCGTTTATGACCGTTTATCCGCTGGCGTACAACATCTGGCTGGCGGTGCACGGCACGGACATCGGCAACCTCCTGCGCGGTTCCAGCCCTTTTGTCGGATTCGACAACTTCCGTACCTTGGCCGACGATCAGGCTTTTCGGCACGCCCTGCTGATCTCGCTGGTTTTCACGGCCGGCGCGCTTTTTCTACAATTCACGCTTGGCTTTGCCCTGGCCCTGTTTTTCAGCCAGCCGTTTCCAGGAAACCGCACTTTGCGTGCGCTGCTCCTGCTCGGCTGGTTGCTGCCAATCGTGGTTTCCGCAAACGTCTGGCGATGGCTCCTGGACGGAAGCTACGGTCTTTTTAACGCATTTCTGCTCGCCACGGGGCTCATTGATCGGCCGGCATTCTGGCTGACCGATCAGCACGCGGCCCTAACCGCCGTTATTCTCGCCAACGCCTGGGTTGGCGTGCCATTCAATATGGTGCTGCTTCTTGCCGGATTGCAGGGCATTTCCCCCTCGCTGTACGAGGCTGCGATGATCGACGGTGCCGGGATGTGGGAGCGTTTCCGATTCATCACGCTGCCGCAGGTGCGAGCCGTCGCCCTCACCGTGTTGCTACTTTCGTTCGTGTACACGTTTAAGGTATTCGACCTGATTTTTGTGCTGACGCAGGGCGGACCGGTGGACGCTACCACAACCTTGCCGGTCTACACTTACCAACTGACCTTCACCTCTTTTGCGTTCAGTAAAGGGGCGGCCGCTGCGACCGTGCTCCTGCTGATTTCCCTAAGCTTGTCCGGCCTCTACGTCTGGACGATCCGCCGCGAGGAGGCCTCGTGAGACGGGGGGCGGGGCGTCCGACCAAGTGGCTGAAGACCGTGATCGGTTGCATCGTGGTCGGCCTTTACCTTATCCCGGTCTACTGGATGGTGGTCACGTCATTGAAGCCCGAAGGCGACATCTTCGCGGTGCCGCCACAGGTCGTGCCGTTCCACCCCCAATGGACCTCTTACTTTACGGTCCTGCAGGATCCGGCCATCCGCCGTGCGTTCCTCAACAGCGTTATCATCAGCCTCGGAACGACGGCCTTCACGCTTTGCTTCGCCACCCCGGCAGCTTATGCGTTGGCCCGGCTTAAGCTCAGGATTGCCGGATTAACCATCTTGATCCTTCTGGTCAGCCAGATGCTGCCGACGATCAACCTGGCAGTACCCCTTTTCGTGATTTTCAGCCGGCTCAGCCTCGTCAATACCTATACGGCGCTGATCCTTGCGAACACGGTTTTTGCGCTGCCCCTTGCCATCACGATCCTACGTCCGTTGTTTCTCCATTTGCCGCGCGAACTCGAAGACGCCGCCAAGGTGGACGGATGCACCCAGGCGGGCGCTTTCTGGCGGGTGATCCTGCCGCTGGTGCGCCCCGGGCTTCTCACGGTCGGCACCGTTGCTTTTGTGTTGACCTGGGGTGAACTCGTCTTCGGCCTGACCCTGACCACAAACGAGAATATGCAACCCATCACGGTGGCCCTGAGCAACCTTGTCGGCCTGTACGGCACGCGTTGGAACGACATGATGGCGGTTTCCACGGCGACCGCACTGCCCATCATCGTTATCTTCGTGGCTCTGCAGAAGTACATCGTGAGCGGCCTTAGTGCGGGTGCAGTCAAGGAGTGAGTGATGGCTGAAGGCAATCAGAGCCGCATCGAAATGGTTTCGTCTGCTTCCGGCGCTAATCCGGTTCTGCACGTGGGCTCCCTTGTCCTCGCCACGCCGGGGGCTCTCCACTGCCAATTCCTGAGCGGCAGGACCGTCCACGCCGGTTACGAAGCGACGGACGCAACCGGTTTCGAAAGCGTTACTGGAATCAGATCCTGGGCCCACGAAGGAATGTCCTTCACGGCAACCGATCGCTGGACCTCGCTGGACGCGGATGGCGTCCGGCTCGACCGTCAGCTTTCAGCTTTCCCGCTCTCGCCGCGGGCGCAAGTTGCCGTAGAAGGGGTGCAGTTTCATCTCGGGCTGCGGCTTCATTGCGAAGATGTTGACAACTGGCGTTTCTTTGCACCGGGAATGCTCTATTCACCGGATCAGTGGATGGCCGATCGCCTGTACTCGTTCAGCGATCACCGCCTTGCGTACCCACTGGTGGGCGCCTACCAGGCGCCAACCGGCCGAATGGTCTGCCTCCTGCGCAGGACCCCGGCTGAGCATGACAGCCGACCGTCACGGCACAAAGGCGATAGCCGCTACCTGCAACGGACGGACATCGGCGCCTGCGGCATCTCCCGTGCTACCCAGGAGATCTGCCTGCACGCCTACTGGCCTTATCACGACGGTGACCGCAGCGCGTCCCTAGACGCACGGGGCACGCCCGCCACCGCCTTTCGGCCGGTCGCGGCCGAGGGTTTCGATGCGCACATCGTCTACGAGATTTGGACTTTCCAGGCCGAGACCTATGCGGAAGCTGTCCGGGAAACTTTTCGCCGGGCGGTTGCCGTCGCGGACCCGCGACCGCCGGCCCTGCCTTACACTTTGCGGGGAGCAATTGAACTGAGGCTGAGCTCAGCGCAACGGACTTTCCAGGAATGGCCAAAAGGCGGGGCCGGTTTCATCCTTAACTTCGATCCGGAGAAGGGCTATTCCGTTCCGGCCAAGGCGTTCGGGGCATCTTTCGCTGATCACGCGATGGCGGATTCTCAGGAAATTCTGGAGTATGGTTTTACCGGTCGGCAGCTGAATCTTGCTTACGTGCTGGCCGAGCGGTATCCTGGCACCTGGCTTCAGCGAAGCCGCCGCGTCGTCGATTTTTTCGTCACTCACCTGGCGACCCCTTCAGGTTGGCTTTTCACGCTTTACCACCGCCGCAAAAACCGCCCCCTCTATGCCTGCGGCGATCCGGACGGACCGGTGATGCATTACCTCGGTTGGACAGACCGGCCTGGAACCTACACCCGCATGATGGTGGAAGCAGCCGGTGATCTCCTGCTGAATGACGATCTCCACCGCTCTCACGGCCGTGTCGACGAGCGCTGGCGGGAGACCGCCCGGCGTTTCGGCGATTTTCTTCTCGCGGCGCAAAATGGGGATGGCTCCTGGTATCGCGCCTACACCCAGGCCGGCGAAGGCATTCGTTCAAACGATTGGTTTGGTGCAACCGAACGCGCTGCCAAATCGGCCACGGCGGTTCCCATCCCTTACCTCCTCACCCTTGCCGATCGCCTGCCGGGAGAGGTAGGGCAGCATTACGCGGCCGCCGCGATGAGCGCAGCTGCTTACGTCATTCGGGAGCATGTACCGGCAGACGACTACCGCGGCGGCACACTGGACAATCCGAACGTCGTGGACAAAGAAGCCGCGCTGATCACCATGCGCGCACTTTTGAGCGTTTACGAGCGCACCGGTGACAGCCAATGCCTCGACGGGGCTACCCGTGCAGCCAGCCTCGGCCTGACCTGGCACTCGATCTGGACCGTGCCCAATATTCCCGGGACGGCACTTGATCGCGCAGGCGTCAGCTCTGTCGGCTGGGGAGGCATCAATTCCGTGTGGGGCGTCGGTGTTACGGACATCTACACCCTTTTCTTTCTGGAGGATCTGGTTAAGCTCGGACGATTGACCGGCGATGCACTGTTCACACGCATTGCGGGTCTCATTGCTCAAGGGGCCCAGCAGATCCTTGCCCATCCCGGTGAACGGCACGGCTTTGCCGACATCGGGATGCAGCCTGAAGGTATCTCGTTTTGTGACCAAGGGGTAGATGATGGGCTCATTACGAAAGGGGACACCTGGGGAGGTCTCGGCTGGACCTACACGGCAGGCACCTTCGGCCTCATTCGGTACCTTGCCGCCCTGGATGCTGAGGGTTTAAACGGGCCGCGTCTGTCCACCGATCAGCCGATGCCACCGAATCAAGAAACGGCAGGGTGACGGGCGTGCTTCTAAAGCCTTCTTTCTTACTCTCGGCTCGATAAGCTACAACCTCCACGCAACGACCATGAACAAATCGAACCTGACCTCCGCGCCGGAGGGCAATCCGTCTTCTCTCAAAAGGCGCTACGCGATCGTCGGGACCGGCGGGAGAGCCTGGATGTTCATCCAGGCCCTAGCGGAGACCTATCGTGACGGGTGCGACCTCGTGGCTTTCTGTGATCTCAACCAGACACGGATGAACTACTACAATCGGGCGCTCGCGGATACATTCGGCGTTGCTCCCGTCCCGACCTACCTGGCCAAGGATTTCGACCGAATGGTTGGTGACGCGCAACCGGATGTTGTCATTGTTTCTACGATCGACCGCACGCATCACCTGTACATCATCAGGGCGATGGAACTGGGGCGCGACGTCATTACGGAAAAACCGCTAACGATTGACGTAGAGAAATGCGGCGCAATCCTTGACGCGGTCGAGCGCACCGGCCGCAAACTCACCGTGACCTTCAACTACCGTTACGCACCCATCCGCGCCAGGGTGAAGGAGTTATTGATTGCGGATTCAATCGGCGAAGTGAAATCGATTCACTTTGAGTGGTTGCTGGATACAAACCATGGCGCGGACTATTTTCGCCGGTGGCACCGTGAAAAACGGAACTCTGGAGGATTGATGGTCCACAAGGCAACCCATCATTTTGACCTCGTCAATTGGTGGCTGGACACCGCGCCTGAAACGGTTTTCGCCGTCGGCAGTCTCGCCTTCTATGGAAAAGCCAATGCGCTTCGCCGCGGGGTGAAAAAGTTTTACGACCGTGGCACGGACTCGGACGAGGCGAAGCGCGATCCGTTTGCGCTTGACCTGCGTCAATCGGAAACCCTCAAGGGGCTTTACCTGGAGGCCGAGCATGAGGATGGTTACCGGCGTGACCTCAGCGTCTGGAGTGATGGGATCACGATTGAGGACACGATGAACGTCCTTGTGCGGTACAAATCGGGCGCCCAGATGAGCTACAGTCTGCATGCGTATGCGCCGTGGGAAGGTTACCGCGTGGCCTTCAATGGAACCAAGGGACGCATCGAACTGAACCATCAGGAGTCCTCCTACATCAATGCTCGTGACGGTTCTTTATCGGAAGGCGTCTCCAGTTCGGAGCAAATTTTACTGCTGCCGCATTTCGAAAAGCCGCGGATCGTTGAAATACCGCAGGGCCGCGGCGGTCATGGCGGCGGGGATCCGATCATGCTCGAGGACATTTTTGGAACGCGCAAAGACGCCGATCCCTTGAAGCGAGCGGCCAATCACCTCGACGGCGCCCGCTCCCTTCTGACCGGCATCGCCGCAAACAGGGCGTTCGAAACCGGGTTGCCTGTCCATGTGGACGATCTACTTCCGCGGGCGGCGCGGGCCAGTGCGGAAAACGGATGAGCGGCGATTCCGGCCTACGGCGGCGATTTCTTTGGGGAGCTTGGGACGGCTGCGGGCGATTGTGTCGTGACGAGCGGGTGGTCTTTCTTAAGGGACCGATGGACGTTGAAAAACAGTGGCGCCAGCTGACGCGCCAAGCTCCGACGGACCACAAAAGCTGGACAAAGGCGAAATCTTCGCTTTCCCCGGCTCCGGCAGAATGGGGCGCCGCCTCGAGATTGCGCGCGGTTTTCTTCAAACGCCCAAGATTCTCTTCCTGGATGGGCCGACCCTGGCCCTCGGTCCACAAACGCGCAACCAACTCTGGAGTCAAGTGAAACGGCGGAGGCGCGCCTAAGTCGCTAGCCCACGAAAAAAAGGGCTCAGCGCGCCAGGCGCCCTGATCGGCGAATACGGCGTCAATGGGTTCAGCATGGATTGCGTTGCCCGATTGTCGGGCGTCAGCAAGGCGATGATCTCTAGAGCAATTTTCTCCTGCACCAGCCGTTTGGTGAGGCGGCGTGGCGTGGGATGAGGGCTGTATTCGGCGGCCTTGCGGTGGCGACCGGTGCGGGCGTGGAAGAAGGAAGGGCAGACCTGACAGGAGCGGACCGAACGGCTCCGGGTGAGCGTGTGGTTCGAGTGCGACCTGCTGCGGCTTTATCGCGAGACCGGCTTGGTTGAGCCGCGGGGCCACCCGGGCGGTCACCCGCGGGCGCTGAAAACCGCGCTGATGCCGTTACTCCGACACCCTCTTTTACGGTCGCAAAAACGGCCGGTTCACGGACGGGTCAAGCACCAGGGCGCCGGGAGGAATGCCGTGCACGTCGATAAGGTTGTACGGGTAAAAAGGGCTGCGCACGACTCCAGGGTAGCCGGTCCGCTGAGCATAGGGGTACCCTTCAGGAGGGGCAGAGCGGTAATACTGTTCCCGCTCATTTTCATGAATGAGCGCCCCGACAAGCGCCCCCACCCCGGCACCGATCGCGGCCCCGGTGGCTGCTCCATGGACGCGGTTGGTGGCGAGCCCACCAATGATCGCGCCAGTGCCGGCGCCGTAGGCGGCGCCCCGGCCTTCGTAAGTATCGCAACTGTTCAAGCAACCAACGGCCGCAACGGCCGCCAGCAAAGTTGTTCTGACTTTCATACACATCTCTGGTTTTACGTTCCGGACGGGGTCGGCAGTTTCGCCGGTCCACGCTCCACCCACGGACTTCAGGGTTTGAAGCCCAGACGATTGGACGCGAACGCCCGCGCAACCATCCAAACTTTTTGGGCTCGGGTGAAGCGGTAGCGGGTATAGAACATCCGGAACCGGTCTGCCTCAATCTTCCGCAACAGCTGTTGATAAATGCGGCGCATCAGTTCTGCCGCTACCATTGCTCGCACGTCTTCCCTGGGCAGGAGCCGGCGTGCTTCCCGGAAAAAACCGTGGGCCCGATCAGCTTGCGCCTGAAGCACGGAAACGAATGCCCGGTCGTAAACCCGTTGGCGCAATTTTTCTTCCGAGTAGCCGTGTTGGGCGAGTTCGGTCAAAGGAAGGTAAATGCGGTCCCCGTGGCGCAAGTCGACCTCAACGTCCCGGATGATGTTGGTAAGCTGCAAAGCCTGCCCAAGCAGGTAGGCGTACCGCCGGGTCTGGGGATTACGGTAGCCGAAAATCTCGATTGAAACCAGGCCGACGGCACTGGCCACCTGGTAACAATATTGGTTTAGCTCAGCAAAGGTGTTGAATCGCACGGGCAAAAAATCTGATTCCACGCCGTCGAGAAGATCATCCAGGAGCTGGAGGTTCACGCCGTACGCCCGGATGAGGGCGCGAACTTCTCCCGCGAACGACGGTTCGCCTGGAATGCCTTGCCGCAGGGCGGCTCTCCACCGCGCGAGGGCGTCCCGGCGCTGTTCGAGGGGTATCCCGGCATCGTCTGCAAGGTCGTCGACCTGACGGCAAAACGCGTAAAACACGCCCATCGCCTTTCGCCGTGGTTCCGGCAATGCGAAAAACGCAAGGGCCAGATTCGAATTGCTTCGCCTGGTAATCTCCTCTGCAGAACTCATGAACGTCCCGGGATTCCGGCATTTTCCGTGACCCGTCCATTTTCAATTTCGAATTTCAAGTTGGCCCACGGAAGTGTCAGGCCTGGGGCGGCGGTGGCAATAACCGACACAGCCGACCACTCTGCGACGTATTGGCAGATCTCAGAAAGGCGTGCCGTCTCCGTTTCCGTCAAGTTCTCACCAAAACGCTCGACGGCGAGAAAAACCGGTCCGTGAATCATGGCGCGGGCCAAAGCCACCAATTGGTGTTGCAGGGCCGACAGTTCTCCCAACTGGGCCGAGGCCACCTCCAACAAGCCGGTTGCCCGGAGCACCGCTTCGGTGCGGGTGCGGGCTTGCGCCGGCTCTACTTGCCGAAGTTTAAAGAGCGGCATCGCTACATTCTCCACCACCGTGAACCCCGGGAGAAGGTAGGGGATGGCAAACAAATACCCATAATCCCGGTTGCGCACCGCAGCCATTTCACCTTCAGCCAGGGTGATCATTGATTGATCACCGATAATCATATCCCCTTCCGTGGGCCGTTGCAGCAAGGTGAGCAACCGCCAAAGCAGGTGTTTTCCGCCGTTTTCGGGGCCCATCAACTCACAAACCGTTCCAGGGGGGAAGGCACCGGAAAACCCGTCGACCCTTTCGACCGGCTGACCGGCGCAACACCGTTCAGCTTTCAACTGGTTGGCCTGGAGCAACAAGGCTGGCATAACGGAGAACGCAGAGGGGTCATTCGCGGAGGGTGGGTGCCAATGCCGAACGCAACCGCTCTGCGGAGAGTGAACAGGCCAGCGTCTGACGTAAAGCGAAAACGGCCGGCGTGGGCAGCCCGATCATGGAAGTTAACCCGGCTCTAAAACTTGACCTCCCGCCCACCCTGTTCCATCGCGCGATAGAAACAAACCCAGCTTGCCAGGAACCAGGCCGCAAGCACCGCCCGGACCTCCGCGATACCGAATGCGGTCAGCCGTTCGGGGAGCGAGCCGGCGGGGAACCCGGCTTGCAGGTAGCTGCCCAGCCAGTAAAGCAAGAAGAAGTGGCAACCGGTGACCAGCAGAAACCATCCATAACGATACCCGTAGGCACGGACAAAACGCCCGTGGTGGTTGAGCGCCCGGGTTAACTCCTCGTTGTGGAACACAAGGCAAACCTGAACCGACCCAAAAAGGATCAAAACGACGTCGAGCAACGGCCGGGCGGTTTGGTCCACGTACTGCACCACGGCCCTGGTGAAATCCGTGTGGAGGCTGATCCACACGTAGGTGACCAGCAATGGACCGTTCACGAGGATAATTCCCGCCACAAGCAGCACCCCGGTCCAGCGGGCGGTGAAAACACTGCGTTTAAGCGCGAGGCCGAACACCCGGTCCGGCGAAACGCTCAGGCCACGGATCCAGGCGTAAGTCAGCAAAATCAAATAGACTTGCACCAGCATGCCAAAAAGCGTTTCAAATTGGAACGACAGGGCGTCGAGCACGGCCCCGATTTGCAGCAATTCGACGCCTCCGACGAATCCGTTCAGCAGGTAGATAAAGGCGGCAAACAAAGGCTTGAACAGGGCCGCCACGGCGCAAATCATAAGGGCCGCGCCGACCGCCCACCAAGCGCGGCCGAGGCGCAGGCGGGCACCGTCACAAATCAAGCGGCGCGTGCCGTGGCAGTCCAGGAGGAAAAGCAGAGCCGCCACGCTGGAGGCAGGGTAGGTTACCACGGCCTGGTGGAAGGTGCCGCCGACGCTGTCAAGGGCAGGCAGCCACGCGCGGGCAGCGGCGGCACTCCAGGATGAGGGCCGAAACGAAGAAAGCGTCGGAGATCCGTCCGGCACAAGGCTGAGTTCGCCCACCTCAATCGCCAGACAATTCTGAAACAACGCGTAAATCGCGGTCAGCGCCGCAAACCAAATCAGGATTCGCGGATGGCGCTGGAGGGCTCGCCAGCCATTGCCAAGGAACGGCGAAACCGGGTTGGCAAAAAGGAGCAGCGCGTACCCAACCGCGAGTCCGAGCCAGACCCACCACGACGGTCCGGCGCCGGCCGGCCCTGGTCCAGGCACCGCCAAAGTCACTCGACCGAGTCGCCAACGCCGTTGCCGACCGCAAGAAACAGCCGGCCAACCCGACCGCAAGGCCCCCATTCCCTGCCGGCCGAACGTTTGTTCCCGATGATCCGGCGCCCCGGACGGTTGGCGACGGGGCACGCCCACTGAACCACTGGCTGGACAGGTTCCATATACTTGCTTAACTTGACGGAGTTTTCGCGTAAATTCCGACGGCCATAAAGGCAAATCTGGCTTTTTCGTCGGTGCGCCGGAGCCGGAGGGACTATCCCGCCGGCTATCGGCGGTCACCCATTGGTCCCTGTCGGTACCAGCGGACCCGCCGCTGCAGCGCCAGCAGCCCAAGCAGGCTCAGCCCGCCCACGGCCATCCTCGACGTCGGCGAAGGCGCTGCGGCCGGCATGAGGCGTCGCAGAAGTACCCAGATTCCAAACCAAAGCTTTTTTTATGAACGATGCTGGTAACTATCGTCTCTCAAGGATATTGGGCCGTGATCACCGGCCAGCTGCTTGCATTTTCCGGCTGAATTCATCCATTGCCCGTAGAGGCTGATAATCCTGGCGCCCGATGGGCCTTGGGTTGTATCATCCGCCGGCGTGGTTCTATGGGCCGAGAACGTGCCGGGCCACACGGAAAAACGTATCAAGCCGGTGAATCTTCTCCCGATGTAGGTCCTTGATGACGATCAAACGACTCACCCAACTCTCGCGGGACTTGGCGCCTCGAGTGATGGCAAGTTCCGGTATACCGCCGGACCAAGCGGAAGCGGCGGCCCGCCAGTGTGCGTCCGTCGGCCCGGAATGGGTCACCCTGACGGTTCGTTGCCTGTTCGAGGAAGCTCATTTCGGGGCGGCCAGCGGCGCCGACCTTCTTCTGGAACATCAGGACGGCCCGAATGGTCCGTTGCAGTATCGAACGGTTGCGGTCGATTTCTTACACCATCGCGTCGATTTCGACCTTCTCCTGGAAGATTAGCCGAGAGCGGCCGGTAAGAGTGGTTTTCCCCAACGGGAGGGAACCGCTTTTTGTTCGCCGCAGCCCTCGCGTTGATCGCGGGTTTGGCGCTGCTGTTGGGCTTAGGGCGGCTGAGCGGACATCCGAAGGAGGGCGCCAGCGCGGGTCCCGCAACGCCTGTGGCAGGCCCGGTCCGCGCGTTGAGGGTCACTGTGCTTTCCACCATGTTGACCGACGCGGCGGGCGTAGGTGAGTGGGGCTTTTCGGCGCTGGTGGAGGCCGACGGCAAACGCCTGCTCTTTGATACGGGCGGTCGGCCCGACACGGTGCTCAACAACGCCCGGGAACTCGGCATCGACCTCTCTAACATTGAAGACGTCATCCTCTCCCATCACCACTGAGATGACCATGGCGGAAGTCAAGAGCGGTTACGAAGCGCTCGGGGGCAAATTCATTGAACACGCGCAACCCCAGGAGCTCTTTCCCGGCGTGTGGCTGACCGGCCCAGTGCCCCGGCCTTACCCGGAAAAGAATTACCCCGCAGCCATCCATGTGCGCGATCCCGATGGCAAGCTCCTGGAGGACAACATTCCGGAGGACCAGGCGCTGGTGTTCGACAGTGAAAAAGGCTTGGTCGTTCTAACCGGCTGCGGTCACGCCGGACTCATCGATATCCTGACCTACGCGCGCCAGACGGTGCGCCCTGCCACGCCGGTGTACGCCGCCTTGGGCGGGTTCCACCTGTTCGCGGCCAAAGGGGACGCTCTCGCCTGGACCGCCGACCAGTTAAAAAGCTTCGGGGTCGCTCAAATCCTCGGCGCGCACTGCACTGGCCTCGAGCCGGTCTACTGTTTCCGTGAGCACTTGGCGCTGGAACGCGAGGCGTGCGTGGTCGGTGCGGTCGGCGCCTCCTTTGACCTGGCCAGCGGCATCCATGCGGGCGACATCGCGCGATAGCTGAAGCGGTGACCAACGGTTGACGCGCAAGAGGGAACGATTCACCGCCTCCGAGCCCGTGACGCCCGTTTGAAAAAATAACTCAGGCCCGCCTTCCAGGTGCACCAACTTGGCTAGAATCAGGGGTCGTTTGCACCCACTTCGGTACCCAGCACGCAGGCTACCGCCCTGCCTGGAGTTGCATTCACGTTGAGAAGCGACACTCTGAACGCGAAAGGGCAGCGGACGGCACGCCAACGCCTCGGCCGGGCCTCGCAGGATGCGCTTCGCTAATGCTGCTTCAAGGTAGTAGTAAAAAGTGCTAGGCTGACGCCTAGGTCAGCCAAAAAGCGGGTGAGCCGCGGCCAAACCGTCAAGGTGTACTGACCGCTTTGGCCAGGGCACCCGCCTGCACGTCCTGCAGGCCCGCCTTGATCTGCCCGAGCAGCGGCCGGCTTTTTTCCCCGCGCAAGGCGTGTCGGGTGGCCACGCTCAAGGCGCCATGCTGGGCCTCAGCCTCGGCGGCGAAGCAGGCGTCCATCTGGGTCCCGCCCGATAACGGCCCAGCCGCCGGCGAGCTGCTGCCAGCGCTCCTCCTCGTGACGGGGTGCCTCGTGCCCCGCTCCGGCAACGGACCCAAGCCGGTGGTGTCGCCCGACCGCCCGTACATTCAGGACCGAGGCGATCCGACGGTGGCCGACGTCCTGACGGGGGCGCCTTCACGACCACCGCCCCCGCGCGGAGCCGCAAAGGCCTCCGGGTCTGCTCCTTTGGCAGCAGGCGATTGGCCCCTCACGGGCCTGCGCCCAAGGGGTCATGGCGGCACGCCGGGCCTCGCGGTAAA
>DASWVC010000126.1:0-3669 GCA_036401335.1 Chthoniobacterales bacterium | reverse complement strand
TTCGTCACCGGCGCTGAGGTACAACAGGTCGAGCGCATCATCCTCCAGGGCCGCGTGGATCCGCGGCCTGCGTCCAAGCGCGCGGCAGCGTTCCGTGAGAACCGCTTGACGGATTTCCTGGACGCCGTGCACAGCGGCCAGCGAACCTTGGAAATCGTGCTGCAGGCTGCGCCTCGCATCGGCAGTGACGTTGCGCTGCGCCACGAAAAGTCCCGTCCCCGTGATGGTGGATACGACCACCATCATGGCGAGAAGCAGCCTGAGCCGAAACCCAGTTAAGCCCGGTCTTCTCGGCTCGGGCGGGAAGCTCACGGAAAGTCCACATGAAGGGTGGAGCCACTCGTCAGCTCAACCGGGTGCCCCAAGGTTGTTTTGCTGTCCAGCCACGCCCTCAGGGTGTAGTGCCCGGACGGCAGCCCGGTCAGGCGGAAACGGCCGTCCACATCCGTTTTCGTAAAATAAGCTGTGGAGAGTACGAGGATGAGCCCGCGCATGTGCTCGTGAATGTCACAACGCAACGTCACAAGCCCGGGCGTGTCAAACACCTGCGAAGGGACCGGCCTTTCTTCCGGGCGGTAGCGTCCAAGGTCAAAACGCTTGGCCGGCGAGAAGGAGAATATGTTGTGGTAGGTGTCGTCAAGGTTGGGGAATTCAACTTTTGTCCCTACCTGCACCGGCAGAAGCAGTGGCACGAACGTCAGGTCCTTTTGGGCAACCTGCTGCGTCGGCGGCGGAGTGACTTTCGGGAACGGGCCTTCAAGGTAAACCACTGCCAGGGGAGGGCTGGTTGCGACAACCCCTCCTTTGGTGACCACCTCGTACCGTTTATTCATGACCGCCGCCGGCTGCGCTTTCGACAACTCGACGCGCCCTTCGACGGCCGTCTCGGCAGAAACGAATGCCGGGAACCCGGCGGGCCCGAGCGCGGCCAAGGCCAGAGCACCCATCTTCGCCGGCACAAAAAACCGTAGCAGAATCCCAGCTCGATCAAAGTTGTGCGCCATTCATGGACTCTATTAAATCCTGCTTTCGGCCCGTTCACGTTGGGGCACAAAGGGCATAACCGGCACTCCGAAACGTCTGGATGAGCGGCGCTGCAAAACCCAAATCCACTTTCTTCCGGAGTCGGGTGATAAAGATTTCGACCGTACGCGTGTCATATTCGTGTTCGCGGTGCCACACCCGTTCACAGAGTTCGGTTCGCGAAAAAACGCGTCCCGGTTCCTGCATAAGAACGTGCAACACTTCAAACTCACGCGGGGAAAGCGCGATGCGGGAGCCTGCACGGGTCACGTGCCGCCGTCGCACGTCCAATTGAAGGTCGGCGACCGTCAACAGGTCTTCGGCGACAACCATCGCTCCACGCCGGCTCAGGGCGTCGACGCGGGCGATCAACTCCTGCATTGAAAACGGCTTTGCCAGGTAATCGTCCGCCCCTGCCTTTAAACCCTCAATGCGGTGCCCGACCGCGCCCCGTGCCGTCAGGATAAGCACACGGGCGGAAGAACCGGCCCCGCGCAGCCGTGCCAGGACTGACAAACCGTCGAGGCCAGGAAGGCTGAGGTCGAGCACCACAAGGTCGGGGGCCTCCGCGAGCCCGGCAGCCAATCCTTTTGCACCGTCGTGCTGCGCGCTCACGCAGTGGCCATGACGCGTCAGCGCCCGGGTAAGGTGCAGGGCGAGGCGAAGCTCATCTTCAATGACGAGAACCCGCATGCCGAATCAGGTAATGCGAACGTAGACTTCTAGCTTGGCTTGCCGCAGCGGGCAAGCCGATCCTGCCGGGCGGAAACTCCGTCGTTAAGGCCAGGCGGCTAATCGTCCCCGTACCCCGCTGCATCCAACTGGCGTCGAGCCCGGTCGGCGGCGGCAGCAAGCTCGAAGAGCTGGTCAAAAAACTCCTTTGACTGGCCTAGAAAGAGGTTCATGGCGCTAAGGAAACGGGCGGCCGCCACTGCCCCACCCTGGCTCGTGGTGGTCGGCCGGATGATGGAGCACGGAGGCAGGCCTTCCTCCACGATGAAGTCGCACGGCTCCGGAAAGATCAGGTTGGTCTGGAACAGGTTCCTGGGGGATTTCGCGTTGAGGTTCGGAAACGTCAATCCGTTCACCGGGTCGGTCAGGGGGGCCAGCGGGTCGGCGACTGCGTTGCCCGCTTTGTCGTGCCAGACGGCGAAATGGTTGACTTCGGAACCGCCGATGGCGGCGAGGATCCGCAACACCACCTGCCGGGTGGCCTTGGGGATAAGGGATGCGTAAAGGCTCGAGCCGCCCTGCTCGATGGTCGGGAAATGAAAGGCGGCGGTATTGGCGATGGCCTGCAGGTGGTTGGTGGGTCCCAGGTCGGCGTCGGTTGCGGGAATGGCCGGTTTATCCTGAATGACCACGGCTTGAGGAAAGGCTGCGCCGAAGTCGGGGTTTTCCGTGCTGCGGTAGCGGGTGTACCAACTGGTGTCAACGTTGAGGTGCATCAGGTTGGTAAGCCAGCGCCGGTTCATGTCGGCCCCGGTTGCGTGGCTGCCGTTCAACGTGCGAAACCGGTCCAGGTTAACCGGGGCAGCACCCACCGAGACTAGAAACGCGTTCAGGAATTTCTGATGGCTGTCTTCATCGTCGGTGTTGTCGTCGACGTATTGCACCATGTCCGCATCCAGGTTGGAGAGGGCGGCCGCAAAGGGCGCGTTGTGGTCAGCCAGTTCCTTGTATTGGAGCCAAAGGTCGGTCTCGATGATTTCCGCGGCCGTGACAAACCGCAAGATGTCCACGTCACCCTGGGTGAGCCCGCGCCCGAAACCACCTGCTCGGGCGCTGGGTGGCACGGTCAAGAGGGCTGCCGCCGGCAAACAGGCGGCGCCGGTGGCGCCCAAGCCTTTTAGAAACGAGCGGCGGCCGAGGGTGCCCCGGGAATCAGGTTCGATGGTTGGGCTCTTTGTGGGGAAAGGTGAAGTTGTCACCTTGGAGGGATTGGGGGTGTTCATTTTTTTTCCTTGAACGTTGAAGCGGATTCCACGGGCGGACCCCGCGAAGGGTTGGTTGTGACGGCGTGGAGCTCCGGGTTCAATGCCACCGGCACCTGGCCGGCAAAGCTTTGTTTCCGGCGAGCTCAAGTCACCGGAGCGTAGGACAGGCCGGCATCGCTGACGAATGCGTAAACGTAACGGGACCGTTACGTTCAGACCGGCTTGAGCGGCCGTCGGGTAGGGCGGCGTCCGCCGCCCGAGCGTCAACGGCCTTTGAGCGGTTCTTCCGCCTGATCTTCCGGGCGTTCCGTTTGCACGGAAAGCACCTTGCCGGTGTGCGCGTCGACGTGCACCTCGCGGGCGTTCTTTTTTCCCGGCTGCACCACGTCCACGGACCAGAAGCTGTTCTTGCCCGCGCTTTGAAGCTCGGCGCTGCGGATTTTACTGCCGGGAACTTTGGCCAGTGCGATCTGTTGGGCCTGCTTCTGCGTAAGCTGGTGGTGCGGCCTTCCTTTGCTGGCGGCCGCAGCGGCCGAAAAGGGCAGGTAAACGGGCGTCAGCGCGAGAATCATCAAGGCTGCCGAAGGTAGAAGTGGGCGGCGCATAACAGAGGACGGCAAGCGGAGCATCGTTGACAAAGGTGAGGTGGTTTTGTAGCACCTCGGCTGCCACTTGGCGAGGGATCTCCGCCCAAAGCACGTTTACCCTG
>DASWVC010000125.1:0-18321 GCA_036401335.1 Chthoniobacterales bacterium | reverse complement strand
GATCCGGACGACAATGATGACTGGCCGAGGGCCTTGCTGAACGGCGTGGCCCGAGGGCGGCAAGTCCTTTGGCTGCCCCACCAACCGGGCCCATCCCCGCGCTTCTCCGCCCGGAACCTCGTTGGCTTAGTGCCATCGCGCCGATGCTCCGAAACCTTGTTCCTGGGCGCCTTCGAAACCGGGCCTGGAGACGGCTGAGCACCGAAGAATGCCACGAATGGTTCCAGAGACATCAGCCGCTGTGTTTTTTTTGCATCGGCCATTGGTGGCACCTTTTCATTCTTCGGCTCGTGGCATTGCTGGGGCCACGTCACATCCCCCGGCGGCGAAGCGACAGGGATTAGCGCAGGAGTTTCCGGTTCGGAGTCATGCCCCCGGAAGCGATCATGAATCGGCCCGCACAAGCTTGAATCCCTGGACAGGACGCACGACGTTGCGATCCCACGCCTGACCGCTTTTCCGTTACGACGCAAACCCCATGAGTTTTGGCGGCATCACCTTCGTCGGGGCCGATGAATCGGTTGACCCGACCGCGCTTTCGACCATTACGTCGTTCTACTTTCCCGTTGAATGGGCCCTCTGCTTGTGCAAGGAACGCCAGGGTCAGGCCGAAGGGTACCCGAGCCTCGAGTGGATGGAAGAACTGCCTCGGGAAGCACGCCTGGCAGGGCACCTCAGGGGGCGCCTTTGCGAGGAATTCGTTCAGGGTGAAGATCGGGAATTGGTTGAGGCGTATGGTCCGATCTGGTCCCGCCTCGACCGCATCCAGCTTGATCTCAGCACCTTGCCAACGTGCTGGGAGGCAACGCGATTTGCCGCACTGGTCCGCAAACACGCTGGCAAGACGTTCATTGTTCCGTTGCGAGAGGATAACCAACGTGTGGCCGAAGCGCTCATGAAAGAACTAGGCGCCCTTGGTGACGGAACGCGTTCGGGACGGTCCGCCTCACCTCGGGTGGCCGTGCTGTTTGACCTGTCCGCCCTTCCGGCCGAGTGGCCCCAGGGGCGGAAAGCTTACGTGGCCTGCGGCTACGCGGGCGGATTAACCCCCGAGAATGTGCGTGAACAAGTGCCGCGGATCCACCGGCGCGCCCTCCGCGCCCAAAGCTGGTGGATGCACCTGGACCGCGGGCTGAGGGGCAATCCCGTTTCCGGCTCACGCCCTTTCGGGGCCGGCGGGAAATCACCGGACGCTGAGCCGTCCGGAACGGCACGGAATGCCCGGACCCGCTTCGAACTCAACCGTTGCCGCCAGGCCTTGGATGAAATCGGCCGCTATTTTCTGGATTACAGCATCTGAAAACACCGTTACCCTGCCGCCGGCACGGCCATTTGTTGCTTCGCCCACCGGTTTGCCAGTACGCCGTTCACGAAAAGCTGGAAAGGGTGGTAAAACATGATCGGCAAAAGGATAAGGCTGAGGTCGGTCCGGCTTCCGAAAATGAGCATGGCAAGGGGAACCCCCATGGCGAGCGTCTTCTTCACCGAACAGAAGTAGGCAGCGATAAAATCTTCGCGGTTAAGCCGCAATAAATGGGTGGCAAGCTGGACCAGAACGGAAATCACGAGGTAAAGCGCAATCACCATCGCCAGCACACCGACCGTCAGCCCAACCCCAAACTTGCTCCAGATCTGATTCTGTACGGAGTCGCAGAAGGCGGTGTAAACGATGAAGAGGATGACGGCGTTGCTGATCCAATTAACGGCGCGTTTGTTCGCGTCCACCGCCCGCCGAACCAACGGGCGCAACAGCATGCCAAACGCGAACGGCACGAGGGTCAGCAGGAGGATCTGACCGAGCAAGCCGCCCAGGTGGCCGTGCTGGCCGGTCGTGGCCATCAACAGTTGGACGCACACCGGGGTCACCACAACGCCGATGATGTTGGAGAAAGCCGCACTGAAGATGGCTCCAGGGACGTTCCCACCCGCCACGGACGTCAGGACCACGGAGGTTGACACCGTCGACGGCAACACGCTCAGGTACAGCATGCCTTCCCGGATCGGGAGGGGTTCACCTGGCCATAGCCATGGGACGATCGCCGCAAAGATCAGGCCGACGATCGGAAATACCACAAAGGTGAACGTTTGAATAACGGCGTGCAAACGCCAGTTAGCCGCCCCGGCACGCATCCTGTCCAGGTCGATGGACAGGCCTTGCAGGAACAGGATCAGGGCGATCCCGGCATCGCCCAGCGCTTCCGGGTGCAGCGGGCCGTGACGCGACCCGCCTTGTGGAAAGAGAAAGCCGGCGGCTACTGCCCCCGCGAGCCCCACAAGAAAGCCGTTACCCCGGAACCAGTCGGTCGAGCGGCTGGATTTTGGAATCATGACGCCCGTTGTCAACGGACCCTGCGTGCCTGGACCCGACATCACCCTCTTCATCAGCATTAATTCGCCTGCGAACGCCGCCGGGGTGGTTACGGAAATAACGTTCGGCAAACAAGATCGACATTCCGCTGTTCTTCATCCACGTTGCGTCAGGTTCCCCCAACCCGTCATGCAAACGTTTCCGTTGCCGATCGGTATTTCCCTCCGAGAAAAAGTTGCTTTCGTTACCGGTGCCGGTTCCGGCATTGGACGGGCGATCGCGGAGCGCTTCGCCGAGCACGGTGCTCACCTCCTCCTGTTCGACCGTGATCCGAATGTGGCGGCGACGGCTGAACAACTTCAGGCCGGCCCGCAAAAGGCGGTCGGCGTGGTTGGCGATGTAACCCGGAAAAACGACGTCGAAAGGGCTGTGGCAATCGCCCGGGAAACGCTCGGCAGGATCGACGTGCTGGTGAACAACGCCGGCGTGGGGCCACTCCATCCCGTTGAGGAAACTCCCGATGAGGCTTGGGATTTTACGCTGGCGGTTAACCTGCGGGGCCCGTTTCTCTGCAGCCGCGAGATTGGCAAAATCATGATCGCGCAGCGCTATGGACGGATCGTAAACATCGCGTCGCAGGCCAGCGTCGTGGCCATTGAAGGGCACGCGGCTTATTGTGCAAGCAAAGCCGGCCTGGTCGGTTTTACCCGGGTGCTCGCCCTCGAATGGGGCAAGCACGGCATCACCGCAAACTGCGTTTCTCCCACGGTCGTTCTGACTGACCTGGGGGCGGTCGCCTGGGGTGGTGAGAAAGGGGCGGCGCTCAAACGCGAGATACCGGCCGGACGTTTTGCGGAGCCCCGCGAGGTGGCCGATCTGGTGCTGTTTTTGGCAAGCGACGCCGCCGGCATGATCAACGGAGAAAACCTTCTCATCGACGGCGGGTACACCATTCACTGATCAACAAACCCTACCCAATCCCCTTCACGCTAATTGCTCCTCATGAACAAACATCCCAACCGTCGTGACTTCCTGCGCCTTACTGGAGCTTCCCTGGCCGGCGCCGCCTTGTACGGAACTTTTGGCGCCCGCCGGGCCTGGGCGGACCAGCTGGGCGACGACAAAGTGTGGAAACAATGTTCCGGTGTGACGCTCAACTTCATTTCGGAAAACACGCCCCCCAGTTCCGCGATTGCCGCCAACCTGCAGCCATTCCAGGACCTCACCGGAATCAAACTTAACCTCACGCAGCTGCAACTGGGTGACGTTACCCAAAAAGTCGCGCTCGACATCGGTTCCCAGCAAGGTTTCTGGCACGTGATCTACGCCGATCCCTACCAGATCCTCGCTCCCTACTACCAGGGCTTGATGGATCTGAACGAATTTGTCCATGACAACACCTTGCCCCAGGTGCCCAAGGGAGTGGACGACTTCATTCCGACCCAACTCGACGCCGACGGGCGGTTCCTGGACAAAAAGGCGCTTTACACTTTACCGTACGACTGCCCGACCCTCATCTGGATCTACCGCAAGGACCTGTTCGAAAAGTATCAAGCCAAAATGCAGCAGGCCCTCGGGTTCGATCCCACCCCCTCCGGGGAACGAACCTGGGAGCAGTACTACCAGATCGCCGACTGGTTCAATAAGAACGCAAAATCGGATGTGCCGTTCGGAACGGGGCACCAAGCCAGGCAGTACGACTCGTTGATGGCGGACTACACCAGCGTGCTGCTTGCTTACGGGGGCGACTACTTTAACAACGGCCAGGAACTCGGGCTGTATGGCACAAAAACGCCGGGTAAATGTTTGGTGACCAGCCCGGAAGCGATTGAAGCCACAAAGTTTTATAAGAAGTTGATCGCCATCGCGCATCCCGGAAGCACGAGTTGGGATTGGGATGGCGTCGCCAAAGCGTTTGAAGCCGGGCAGATCGCCATGATGCCCGAATGGCACGAGTACGCCGCGGAGTTCGAGCATTCGAACCTGAAAGGGAAGGTCGGTTACTCGATTCTGCCCCGCGGTCCGAAACGCTCGGCCAATTTGTACGGAGGCACCGGCAACGGGATCAACAAGTTTGCCAAGGAAAAAGAAAGGCGCGCTGCCTGGTTGTTCCTGGTCTGGTCCACCTCACCGGCCGCCCAACTGGAGGACTTGAAGAGCAAGGTGGGCGGGGGCACACCGACGCGCCAATCGGTTTATGACCTGCCCGAAGCACGCGCCGCCATGGAGCAGGATTCGGACATGCCGAACCTGCTTGCCGCCAAGTACGCGTTGGAAGCCTGGAAACCGGAAAACATCGGACTCCGGCCGAAAATCTCGACCTGGAACGAGTGCGACACGGTGATCTTCACGGAAGTGTCGAAAATGCTCACCGCAGGACAGAGCCCGGAAAACACCTGCACCGCCATGCAGCGGCAGATCGACAAGATCAACAAAGCTGGTTGACCCTCAGGTTGCCGGGCCGCCCCTTAAAGACCGTGCCCGCCGGCGGAGCAGCACATGAAAACAGAACCCCACCGCCCAGCCGCGCTCCCGTACGCGTCTGACCCGGAGCGTCCTGTTCCCGATGTCCGCCGCAAAGGTGATGCGCCTTTGCGGCGTTACCGGTTCGAGTTCATGATGATGCTGCCGGCCTTGTTGCTCCTGGCCGCCATCAGCCTGTTTCCGTTCGTTTACCTGATCTGGATGAGCTTGAACACCGTTTCGCTCGCGGGAGGCCTCGGTTTCACGTTCGTCGGCCTCGACAACTGGCTCCAGCTTTTTTCTGACCCCCAGGTAGGCCAAAGCTGGAAAATCAGCTTGATCTACTTTGCTTGTACGGTGGGAACCGAATTGGTTCTCGGCATTGTGGTTGCGCTGGCGTTGCACGCCCTCCATTTCGGGCGGCACCTGGTCCTTTCCCTTGTGCTGATGCCGATTTTCATCGCTCCCTCGATCGCCGGCCTGCTTGGGTATTTCCTGGTCGACCCGGTGTACGGCTTCTATGGCTGGGTCCTGCGCACGCTCGGCATCTTTTCCGGCAACCTGTTAGGGACGGCTTCCAGCGCGATGCCAACCCTGATTTTGATCGACGTCTGGCAATGGACCCCCCTGATCATCCTGATCGTGTCGGCCGGCCTCGCATCGTTGCCGGAGGACGTGATGGAGGCGGCGAAAATTGACGGCGCTACCTACTTCCAGCGCCTCTTCCGCATCGTGCTGCCGCTGCTTGCGCCCATCATCCTCATTGCCCTGTTGATCCGGTCCATGGACGCGATCCGCTTTTTTGACGCGATCGCCCTTACCACCAACGGCGGGCCGGCCGACACCACCAAAGTCGTTGCCATTCGCCTGTACGAAACCGCATTCCGTTTCTTTCACCTCGGCTACGCCGCAGCCATCGGGTTGACGATGCTGATCTTCACCATCGTGATCGCGAAAGTGTTTTTGCGCGCATTGAGTGGCCGGGAACTCACCAACTGACCGTCATGCAGCCTTTGCGTTTCCTGAAAACAGCCATCCTGCTGCTTTTTGTCCTTGTGTTCGTTGTCTGGACGCTGTTTCCGATTGCCTGGATGGTGTTGTCGTCGTTCAAGCCCAACAACGCATTGTTTGCGTTCCCGCCGAAATTCATTTTCACCCCTACCGGAGACCATTACGCCGGCTTGTTTACCGGCAGCAGCAACTTTGCCGGCTACATCCAAAACAGCGTGATCGCTGCCGTCTCTTCTACCGTGATCTCGATTATCCTGGGGACCGCGGCCGGGTACGGGCTTGCCCGCAGCCACTTTCGCGGCAAGGCCGACCTGTCCTTCTGGATCATCAGCACGCGCATGGCGCCGATCGCAGCGGTAATCCTGCCCCTTTACCTGTTCTACAGCAAGCTGCACCTGCTCAATACCTTACTTGGCCTGGTCATCGCCTACCTCACGTTCAGCCTGCCGTTCGCGATCTGGCTGATGAACGCCTTCTTTGTCGACCTGCCGATCGCTTTGGAAGAAGCCGCCAAGGTGGACGGTGCCTCTAAATGGCAGTCTTTTGTGCACATTGTCCTGCCGCTAAGCGCACCCGGGGTAGTCACGACGGCGATCCTCTGCTTCATCTTCGCGTGGAACGATTACGCGTTTGCCACCACGTTCGGCGGTCCGGGCAGTCAGACCATCCCCATTGCGGCCGCCCAGTTGATGACGCAAAGCGGCATCGACTGGGGTAAACTCATGGCCATCGGCACCGTGACGGTCCTGCCCATGATTTTTTTCGGAATGGCAGTGCGTCGATGGCTGGTTCGGGGCCTGACCCTCGGGGCCGTCAAGTAAATTGCAACAATTGCATCAACGGCCGGAGTGGTAACGATGAAGGCGGGAGCGGCCATGTACGACGCGGCAAACCCTTCAACATGCGGGGACAGCTCCGCGGCGGGGATTGCGGGCGCGCAAACCCCTGCCTGCACGGTGGCCGCGCGCTCACGGTCGACGCAGCGAATCCGCTCGGTTTGGCCACGAGGGTGAGTGGCGCGACCCCATGTCTCCGGCGTGGTAAAGGATCGTGCATTCCGCGTCCGCGGGAGGCGCATTGTTCCCATTTCTGTGGAGCACGGTCGCTAAAAAAATCTGTATTTTACAGACCTATTATATTGACTCTAGAAAGAATGTTGCATCTGCTTTAGCTCATGAATCGCGCGTTCCGCTTACGCATTTCTGCCGGTCACGCGCAATTCCCCCGAAGCATTCCCTGCGCGCATTCGGCTCCTCCCCCGAAGCGGTCAACGCGGAGAACTACGTGCGGAGAATGAGTAGGCGTGTTTGGGCGCAGATTCTGTAGCACGTCCCGCACGCGTCAACGCGACATGACCAGGAGTAGCATTCTCGTTGTCACCATCTACCCATTGCTCGCGTCCGGTCTGTTGCAAACGGTCTGCCTGGCGCAAGCAAGCCAGCCAACTGTTCTTCCTGGGATCATTGTTACCGGCAGCAACCCTCCACTCTCCTTGACCTCGCCCTCCGAGGAGGAGGCTTCCTTGCAAAACGATGAAGTTCCCGGCGGCTTTACGCTCAGGAATGCCAAGCAGATGGAGCGCGGGCGCGGTTCCAACTTCCAGGATTTGTTGGAAGGTGTGCCCGGACTGACCCTGCAAAGCGAGAATGGAATGGAGGTGAGCAAGGTCTCGATACGCGGCTCGGCGGTGCTGTCGGAAGACGAACCGTTGGGAGTACAGTTCCTGCTTGATGGATTTACTTTCAATCAAGGAGACGGCGAAGTGATCCTGGAGGACTTCGATTTCGGCGCCATTCAATACGCGGAAGTTTTCCGTGGGGCCAACGCGTTTAAATACGGAGCACTGGGCCTTGGTGGCGCGGTCAATCTGGTCTCGCGAACCGGCTATGGGTCAGATCCCTTTCAAATCCGGCTTGAAGGCGGAAGTTATGGGTTTTTCCGAGGCCAGGCGAGCGCTGGCGGCGTCGAAGGTCCGCTGGATTATTTTGCTTCCGTCACCGGCCGCTTGAGAGACGGTTACCGCGAGCATAGCCGCGAAAACACCGAGGACCTGTTCACAAATTTTGGCTACAAATTCAATGACCACCTGGAGAACCGCGTTTACCTGACGTTGGCCCGAACGGAGCGATCGCTCCCGGGAGGAATCACCAAGGAGCAAATGAACGACGATCCGCGCCAGGTGGATCCGGAGTACATCGAGCAGAACCTCAGCAAGGCATGGACTTACCTGCGGCTGGCCGACAAGCTGAGTTTCACAAGCGGTGGCCAGCAAGCCGATGTGGGCGGGTACTGGTGGCATCGAAACTTGTATGAGCGTGGTCTGTTCACGGCCGATTCGCCCGAAGGCATTCAACAGTATTATTCCGATAACTACGGCATCCTGCTCGATGCCATCACCCGGTTCGAGTTGTTCGGGCAGCAAAACATCTTTACGATCGGTTTTGCACCTACCTTTGAAAGGGAGGTGGACGCGAATTTCCAAAACCTATCAGGATTGAAGGGGGCCGAGACGGCACGTGACGCGGAATTGTCCGTCAATGCGCCGCTTTACGCCGAAGATCAGCAATACCTTACCGACAACCTTTCTGTGCTGGCGGGCCTTCAAGCGATCTACGTGCAGCGGCGTTTCAGTGACTCTTTCAACAACACCCCGAGCGGCAACCAGACCCGCAACCAGATTTTTCGCACGCTAAATCCAAAAATCGGGGCGATTTACAAACTGGATGAGAAGGGTCAGATCTACGCAAATCTAAGTCGAAGCTGGCAGCCGCCTTCGTTTGACAATGAGGTGGACTTTGGGGACGATCCCGGCGACAGCCTTGAAGTCACGCCGCTCCAGCCGCAACGCGCGTGGACGGTGGAAATTGGCACCCGTGGCGAGCGGGGGCGCTTTGAGTGGGAACTGTCCCTGTACCGTTCATGGCTCCGCGATGAATTGCTGGACGTCAACAACGTCGCCGGCGTTGACCGTGGGGCCGTGAACATCCGTCGCTCCCTTCATCAGGGGATCGAAGCCGGGTTGGACATCGAGTTGCTAAACTCCATCCTGTTTAAGGGAGACAAAGACGGGTCGGGAGACCGGTTGCTTCTCACTCAAAGCTACACGCTTAATGACCTCCGCTTCGACGGAGACCCGGTCTACCACAACAATCGCATCGGGGGAATCCCGATCCATTTTTACCAAGCAGAGCTGAGGTACGAAGGTCCCCGCGGGTTTTACGCCGGACCTAACCTCCAATGGAATATCACCCGCTACCCGGTCGATCATGCCAACACCCTGTCTGCGGACGCCTACCTGCTGCTGGGATTCAAATGTGGTTTTCAGTCGAGGAAGGGATTTTCGATCTTCTTCGAAGCAAAGAACCTCACGGACGAACGTTATCCGGCTGCCGTCGATCCAATTCCGGATGCCCGCACGGTGGACGGCCCGATCGAAGTCTTTCATCCCGGAGACGGCCGGTCCTTTTATGGAGGAATGTCGTGGACGTTTTGATGGGGGCAGCGGTGGAATCGGAGCCCGCCAACTACCGCCAATGCCCGGGAAGGTAACTCAGGGGTAGGCCTCTACTTTGAGCGTAGCGCCGGCCATGGCATGGGCGAGCCGGCCATCCACTCCAAAGGTCACGGCCCGCACCGGGTAGGTGCCCGGGATGAGGGAAATGGAGTCAGGGGAGGAGTTAACCGCGTAAAGGCTGTTCGTAGGGGAAAAATCGAAGACCGCGTATCCCCCCTCCAAGCTAAACGTCAGCGGCGCCCACGGCGCGCCTCCTCCATAGGCACGGACCGATGTGAGGGTGTTAAGGGTGACGCCGCTCATGGAATAAACCACGTTCCTGACAATCAACGGGGGCGCTGGCTGGTCGGTCCGGTAGGGTTGGTTCAAAAACTCGAAGGTCAACGCAAAGGTTTTCCCTGGAGCACTGTAGGCGGTCGTGGGTGCAGTGCGGTTGAACGTCCCCGAGAACGTCGCGCGGGTGTCCTGCGCCATCGCCCACAAAGAGGACCCAGCGAGCAAAAGGCCAGCAACGACAAAGCGAAAAGAGAGCGTTAGTTTCATCCCGAAGAGAACGTTTAGAAAATCACCCGACGATTAATGGTATGATAATTATCCTAATTGTCAAAATTTAACTCGGGACGGCACTATAGACCTTTACTTGGGCTTTTCGCCCAGTTAATTTGAAGGCCTGTATGAGTAAAGCCAAAGGTCAGAAGCAAAGGGATTGGACTAAGCCGGCCGTTAAAGACGTGCCTATCTTTTTTGAGTGCACCTACTACGCAGCCGCTGCGGGAAAAAGCTCCACGCAGGCGTGACTGGGGCGACCCGGTGCTTTGATTCACGTTCGGCTTCTGGGCACCTCTGCAGGCGGCGGGCTGCCTCAGTGGAACTGCGGCTGCGCTAACTGCCGGGCCACGCGTGAAGGCCGCATTTCACCGCGGACCCAGTCCTCATTCGCGATCAGCAGCGAGGAACGGCGATGGGTTCTGATAAACGCGTCGCCCGATGTCCGCACTCAGGTCGAAGGGTTCAGCCCATTCCATCCACGCCGCGGGCTATTCCGGGACAGCCCGCTGACAACGGTCTTTCTGACCAACGCAGACCTTGACCACACGCTGGGGCTTGTTCTTCTGCGTGAAGGTGGGCCGCTGCTGGTTTATGCGACGGCGGCAGTTCGGGAGGCGCTCGAGACTGGGTTGCGACTGCCACAGGTGCTTGACGCTTTTAATGGTGTTTCCTGGGCGGAGCCTTCCGAGGAATTTGCACCGTTGCAGGAACGAGATGGAGCTGTCACCGGGCTTTCTTACCGCGCCATCCTGCTCCCCGGCGAAGCGCCGCCCTACGCGCGGGGGAAATTCGGCGAAGGTCGGGGGCACAGTGTGGCTTACCAGATCCGGGATCGGCGTACCGGGGGCCGGCTGTTGATTGCGCCCGATGTTGCGGCGGTCCCGCGGAGCCTCGCTCAGGCGCTTGAGGAATCCGAAGCCGTGCTGTTCGACGGGACGTTCTGGTCGCAGAACGAACTGCTTCAGGTGAAAGACGGTGCGCGGACGGCGGAAGCCATGGGGCACCTTCCGATCCATGACGGAAGCCTGGAAATGCTTCGCGATTCACCGGCGCGCAAAAAGTTTTACGTTCACATCAACAACACCAATCCAATTCTCGACCCCGCGTCCTGGGAACGCCAACAGGTTGAACGGGCGGGGATCCAAGTGGGTGAGGACGGCGCGGAGTTCCAGGTATGATCGATGACGAAAAATCGTGGGATCGAGAGGCGTTCGAAGCACGGCTACGCGCCGTTGGACCCCTCTCCTACCACAGCAAACACCCTTTCCACGAAGCCATGAACGACGGCCAGCTTGCACCGGAGGCCATCCGTGGCTGGGTTATCAATCGTTTTCAGTACCAGCGCTCCATCCCGTTGAAAGACGCGGCCATAATTTCGAATTGTCCTTTGAAGGAGGTGCGTCAGTCCTGGATTCGGCGGGTGGTTGATCATGATGGATCCGGCCCGAACGAAGGCGGGATTGAGGCTTGGTTGCGCCTGGGGGAGGCTTGTGGCTTAACCCGGGAAAGGCTGTTGGCCGGCCAGGACGTCTTGCCTGGGGTTCGTTTCGCCGTTGAAGCGTACGTGACCTTCGCCAGAACACAACCCTGGCCCATCACGGTGGCTTCTTCCCTGACCGAGTTGTTCGCGCCCGACCTGATGGCCGAGCGGCTACACGCGTTCCGCCGGTATTACACGTGGGTGAAGCCCGAAGGGCTTGATTATTTCGAGCGGCGTCTAACCCAGGCCCGACGCGATTCCGAGGAGGGACTCCGGCTCACGCTGGAGCATTGCCGCACGCGGACGATGCAGGAAGCAGCGGTCGGGGCGATTGCCTTCAAGTGCGACGTCCTTTGGGCCATGCTCGACGCCATCCTCTGGCGGTACGCGCCGGAAGTTTCCCGCCGTGTCACCTAATTTAGACCTCAGCGCCCAACCTGCCCTGGCCAAGCGGGTGCGTCTGCAAAGCGATCCGGTCTCCGGCGACCCGGTGCTGCTTTATCCGGAAGGGCTTTTGATTTTGAACGAGACCGCCCATGCGATTGTGCGCCGCTGCAACGGCCTCGCCACGATCGTGGACATCCTCGGGCAACTCGCGGATGAATACGGCGCAGAAGTGGATGAACTGCGGCCGGACGTTTTGGAGTGCCTGCACGACCTTCACCAACGCCAGCTCGTCACTTTTTAACCATGCTTTTCCGACCGTACGCATTGCTGACCGAGCTTACCTACCGCTGTCCGCTGCATTGTCCGTATTGCTCAAACCCCGTCTCGTCTTCTGCTGGCAACGAGTTGTGTGCCTCGGAGTGGTGTCGCGTCATCCGGGAAGCCGCAGCGTTGGGCGTGCTGCAGCTTGGGTTTTCCGGGGGAGAACCTTTGCTGCGCTCCGATTTGACGGACCTCATCATCGAAGCGAGGGGGGCGGGACTGTACACAAACCTGATCACCAGCGGGGTCGGCCTGGACGAACGGCGCGCACGCGAGCTGCGCGAGGCCGGACTGGATTCGGTTCAGCTCAGCTTTCAGGCCGAGGAGGCTGGGCTGGCGGATGCGATCGCCGGCGCACGGGCGCACGGCCGTAAGATCCAAGCGGCCAACGCCTGTCGGACGGCCGGATTACCCCTGAGCATAAACACAGTGCTGCACCGGGCGAACATCGACCGGCTGTCCGCGATCATTGAGTTCGCCGAGTCGCTTCACGCCGAGCGTCTTGAGCTTGCTAACGTCCAGTACTACGGCTGGGGGTTTCTGAACCGTCGCTCCCTTTTGCCCACCCGGGAACAGGTGCAACGGGCCTACGAGATCGGTGTCGCGGCCCGGGAACGGCTTCGCGGCCGGATGGAGGTCTTTTATGTGTTGCCGGATTATTACGAACAACGGCCGAAGCCGTGCCTGCATGGCTGGGGGAGACGTTACCTGGCCGTGAATCCGGTGGGCGACGTGTTACCTTGCCCGACCGCCTCTGCCATCCCCGGCCTTCACTTCGACAATGTGCGCAATCGGTCGCTGGCCTGGATATGGTCCAATTCAGACAGTTTCAATCGGTTTCGTGGAACCGAATGGATGCCGGAACCCTGCCGTTCCTGTCCGGAACGTGAGCGCGACTTTGGAGGGTGCCGATGTCAGGCTGCCCTGTTTACCGGCGACGCAGCGAATACGGACCCGGTTTGCACGCTTTCTCCCCATCGCCCCCTGATCGATGCCGAGTTGGAGGAGGTTCGCACGACCTCTGTGCACGCCCCTGGCCTAAACTGGCGGTATCGAGAGAACCCGGTTCACCGGTGAGGGGTCTACGGGTCACTTTATCGATGCCGGCGAGGGGCGCCTTTCCTCCTTCGTTGATGCAACTGATGCCATCCATCCAATTGGTACAATTCTCTTAGAGTCTGGCAAAAGTTAACGTGTACCTCACGGGCAACGCCAATTCAGGACTTACGACCAGAACCTCCATCCAGAGGAACCGGTGGTCCCGGCTGACCGTGTACCGGTTGATGCGCTGCCCGTGGGCACCGCTGAACCGTTGCTCCAGGCCGCCGGCTGCATAACGGGCACTCACGTCGTACCATTCTGCGGCATTCCGTTGCCAGCGGGTTGCCGTGCCGTCCAAACGGTGGGTGAAGGCAGGCCAGCCATCGGTTAGGAGGACTGCGGTGTGCGCGTTTGGCACCTGGATTATCACCGAAGTCAACGGGGGATTCACCAGGTTAAGGCGGTTGATGGCCAATCCCCGCTGAAAGACATTGAAAGACCGGGCTGCGGCGTGGATCGGCGGGATCGCGCTGTCACTCGCCTCCGGCAGAATGACGTAACTGCCTGCAAGGGCCGACAATCCGGCCGGCAACACCAGCTTGCCTACCACCCTGGGGGGCGTTCCCTGCCCTTGTGCGGCAACCTCAAGGCCGGCCAAACCGAGCACAAGGGCGGTGGCTAAAAGCCAGTTTTGAGGCAGGTGCATGCGGAGAAAAGTGCTGCGGATTCAACGGAAACGGAAGCGTAAACCTGCAAACCGACGCAGGAAAAACGTGCATTTTAGAACATCAGCCCGCCTAAGGGATGACGGGAACCGGGGGTGCAGAGGGGTGTGGCAACGGGCGGCCGGTCCAGGCTTGCGGCGGGGTTGGAGAGCAGGGCTTGACAGCACCCCGCCATGGGTTATCGTCGTTAAGTTAACAACGATAATATGGATCACGCCGGTTCTTCCGCTTCGTTTGATACCCCTGTTCTGCCGGTTCGTTCCCCGCGAACTTCGGTCGTCCTCGCCGAACTGGCCCGCCAGCGCCGGTTGGCCCGGGCGCAACGGCGAATGGCCCGTCGTCGCTGGAGCGGTTGGTGGCACCGGGTCAGGAACGCCTTTGCTCCCGCCAGCCTTGTGGCCGTGTTCTTTCCTTCTCCGCAGCCGGACCGCCCTCAGGAGTACACGGGTCAGCCCTCATGATTAACCACGCCGGAACGATGGCAGAACCGAAGGCGTCCAAGCTGGATGAGGCGACGCCTGCCCTTGAACCTGATCTCACGGCCGGAACCTGCACGCGCAAACGAAAAGGTGAAGGCTGCCAGCGGCGCCAGGAAATCCTGGAAGCAGCGAAACGCTTATTTGCTGAGGAAGGTTATGAAAAAACCACGATCCGGCGGATTGCGGCGAGCCTGGGGATTTCTTCAACGGCCCTCTATGTCTATTTCCCGGATAAAAATGCCGTACTGGCCGAAATCTGTGCGTCAACCTTTCGTGAATTAAGGCAGCACTGCGCGGACTTGCGCGGCGCGATCCCCTCAGACCCCCTCCGGGTCTTGCACGACGCCGTGACCCACTACATTCAGTTCGGGCTGGAACACCCCCACGAATACCACCTGACGTTCAACATGCCCTTGCCTCCGGAGGTCAAAGACAATGCCGAACACCCCGGGGATTGTGCGTTCCAGAGCTTTCAGGCATTGGTTCAGGACGTGGTTGAAGCCCGGCAGTTGCACGGGGCCGACGGAAATGCATTGACGCAGCAACTTTGGGCCGGGATGCACGGGTTAGTCTCCTTGGTGTTGTTGCGCCCGGATTTCCCCTGGGTTGAACGTTCCGTGTTGGTCAAGGGGCATGTCCAATTGCTGGTCGAAGGCGTCCTTCGGGCAGCCGACGGCAGGCAGTGCGGCGGACTGGGCTGAGACGATTTCTGATTGCGGACGAAATCGGCTATCGGGAGCGCACGCGCGCCTCGACGCACAGAAAAGTCTGGTCCAGACTGTTTCCATGAGCCGGCTTGCCGAAATCATCGCTTACAAGAAAACGGAGATCGAACCTTGGCTGGCCCACACCGATGAGTGGCGGGACCGCGTGCTTAGCCATCGACCCCATTACCGCGGATTTCTCCAGCAATTCGGGCGCAACCGTTTCGGGTTCATCGCTGAGATAAAACGGGCTTCGCCGTCGGTTGGGATCATCGTCGAAGATTTTGATCCGGCATCCATTGCCGGGCACTATGAAGCAGCGGGGGCAGATTGCATTTCGGTGCTGACGGACGAACGCTATTTTCATGGGCACCTTGATTACCTGGCTTTGGTGCGTCGACACGCAAAGCGGCCGCTGCTGCGCAAGGATTTTACCCTGCACGAAGTGCAGGTCTACCAGGCCGCCCTGGCGGGGGCAGATGCCGTTCTGCTGATCGTGGCCGCCCTTCCCGAGGACACCCTTGGGCACCTCCTGGGCGTAACCCGGGAGATCGGCATTGATTGCCTGGTAGAGGTGCACAACCAGGCCGAACTGGAACAAGCTTTGGCGGCAGGGGCTACCTTTGTCGGCATCAATAACCGCAACCTGGCTACTTTTGAAACGGACCTGAAGGTCACGGAACAACTTTGCCCGCTGATCCCGGAACATTGCACCGTCGTAAGCGAAAGCGGGATCAAGGATGAAGGCGACGTTCGGCAAATTGCCGAATCCGGGGTTGACGGGGTGCTCGTGGGAGAAGCCTTGATGCGGTCCCCCTCTCCCCAGGAATTGCTGGAACGGCTCCGGTCCGCAGCCCTTGCCGCCAGATGACCCGTTTGGAGGACACGGTGGCAGCAGAAACGCTCGTCGTGCCAGAGGGTGCGCCGAAAGAACGGCTGGACGTTTACGTGGCGCGGCTTACGCCCCGGTTCTCGCGTTCGCGGGTTCGCGTGCTGATCGAAGAAGGATGCGTCCGTCTGAACGGCTTGCCGACCCGGCCGCGGGCACTGGTGCGTGCTGGCGATCGTGTGTCCGTGTCGGAACCTGCACCTCGCCCGGTCACGTTGCAGGCCGAGGAGGTTCCGTTGCGCCTGCTGTTTGAGGATGAACACATTGCGGTCATCGATAAACCTGCGGGCATGGCGGTTCACCCCGGTGCCGGGCTTCATTCAGGCACCCTCGTGAACGCGCTGCTCGGGCGGAAAGGCTCGCTTAGCGCAATCGGGGGAGAAATCCGGCCGGGCATCGTCCATCGTTTGGACAAGGGAACCAGCGGCTGCCTGGTCGTTGCTAAATCCGATCCCGTTCACGTGCGGCTCAGCCAGCAGTTTGCGACCCGGACAACCGTCAAGTGGTACCTGGCCATCTGCCATGGAACCATTGCGTCTCAGGAATGCCGGGCGCCCGTCGGTCGGCATCCCGTTCACCGCCAGCGCATGGCGGTCACGGAGCGGGGACGTGCCGCGCGCACGACGTTCACCTTTGTCCGGCAACTGGAGATTGGCGCCCTGGTGCACTGCCGTCTCTGGACGGGACGCACCCACCAGATCCGGGTGCACCTTCAACACCTGCACCACCCGCTGCTCGGAGACGTCCTCTACGGCGGCAAGGATTTGCACGCCTCCCGACCCATGTTGCACGCGTGGCAACTCGGCTTTAGCCACCCCATTTCAGGCTGCTGGATGAGTTTCATGGCAGCCGTTCCGAACGATTTTGTTAACTTAGGAGCAGACGCTGATGAGCTTGTTCGCCACTGGCCTGGAATACCTGATCCAACACCTGCGGGACCATCGCTCCCCGGGTGACCGGCGATTTCCGCGGGACACCCTGGAGCGCATCGTGTCATTGACGGCAACCGCCGTCGGCACCGCCGTCCCCATGGTCGAAGAACCGGCTCCGGCAAGGGCCGGGGCTGTGCCTGCACCGGCGGATACGGCTGCCCTCAGCGCGGCCAGCCAACCGGCAGGCGCCTTGGTCGAAGCTCCCGATCCGTGGGCTGTTCCAGCCGAAACCGTCTCCGCGAAACCGTCGGAGCCGGCCACCCTGGAGAGCCTGCGGGCACGCGCGGTGGAGTGCCGGAAGTGCCCACACCTGGCGGCATTCCGGCATCAGGTGGTATTCGGCACCGGAAGCCCGGACGCGGAGGTGATGTTTGTGGGGGAGGCACCGGGCGCAGAGGAAGACATTCGCGGTGAACCCTTCGTGGGTCGTGCGGGCGAGCTCCTGACCCGGATCATTGAAACAATGGGGTTTTCCCGTGAGGAAGTTTACATCGCCAACGTGCTAAAATGTCGTCCCGACTTGCCGCCCGGCCAGCCAGGCAATCGCCCGCCGACGGTTGCCGAAATGGAAGCGTGCCTGCCTTACCTCCGGGAGCAGATTGAACTCATTAAGCCTGAGGTCATGGTGGCTCTGGGCAGCGTGGCCATGCGCGGTTTGTTCGGAACCGTCAGTCCGATGCGCGATCTGCGCGGACGCTGGCACGAATTTGGCCGGATTCCGGTGATGGCTACTTTCCATCCATCCTACTTGCTTCGAAACCAAGCCCTGTCGGAAAAACGAAAAGTTTGGGAAGACATGCTCCTGGTGTTGGAGCGCCTGGACAAGCCGGTTAGCGAAAAACAGAGGGGCTACTTTCTAACGAAACCGTAGTTGTGCAGATCACTGGCAATGAACCACACCTCCATGCCAACGGTTGCTCCCCGGTCGGTCCTGGTCGTTGACGATGAGCCGGAACTGGCAGCGTATTTGATGCATGCCTTGCAGGAACACGGTTGGCGCGTGTCGACGGCCCTCGACGGGTTTGAGGCACTCGACCACCTCCGGCAAAATGGCGGCACTGACCTGCTGGTGCTCGACCTGGGCCTGCCGCGGATGAGCGGTTTTGAACTGGCCCGCAAAATCAAGGAACAGTATCCGGACACACGGATCCTGGTGTCAACCGGGTACAGTGTGCGGCTTGAACCTGAGCGGATGCGAGATTTGAACATCTGCGCAATCCTTTCCAAGCCATTCACCCTGAACACCCTGATTGAGGCCGCCGAGAGGGTAGCGAAAGGCCAGCAGCGCATTTAACTGTGGACGGCGAGGGACCGCGGAGCCTGTTGAGACGGGGTACGGGTTCCCTCGGTAAGGGCGCTTGCCCTCAAGCGCCCGCCTTCAGCGCCCCTTTTCCACGCCCGCCCGGCAGGGGTGCTTGCCCTCAAGCGCCCTCCCCGTTCAACCGGCGGCCCGTCGCTAATGGAGCTGGGGCGTGGGCTGCAAGACCCAGGCCGGGCTGGCGTGGCCAAGCACGACCG
>DASWVC010000124.1:0-2112 GCA_036401335.1 Chthoniobacterales bacterium | reverse complement strand
GGACGACAACCGCCCGGTCGTCCCAATCGGCAAACCAGTCGATGCCGAGGTCTACCTGCTCAACCCGGACCTGCAACCGGTTGCTCCGGGTGAAGTCGGGGAAATTTATATCGGCGGGCCCGGGCTGGCCCGGGGCTACTTTCATCGGCCTGAGGCCACGGCAGAACGCTTCATTTCCCACCCGTGGTCGAAGGGTGCCCGTCTCTATAAAACCGGCGACCGGGCTTAACCCGGTTCTTGCATCTCGTGGTAGCTCGCAACGGGTAAGTAAAAAAGGGTAGATGCCGAGCCGACGGTGAGGTCGAAACGGGGCAAAGGGCGACGGTTTTTCGGTTTTGGGGCACACCGCGGGCATAGCCTCCGTTGTTTAGCGGGTGCCGGGGCCAGCACCACGCGAAAGGTTAACCGTAGAAGCACGCCACGCACTGACGGAAGACGTCCTGCAACGGGAAGGCGGAAGAGAACCAGAGCCGCACCCGCCGGGGACTGCGCACCACCACGGTGCCGACCTTGAGGAGCTTGAGCCGGATCGTGCCTACCTGAGCCCGTGCCAACTCCGTGTCGGCTAAACCTAGCCGACGCAGCGCTTCCAGGAGCACGTAGGCACCCGCCGAGAGCAGCACGCGAAACTGGTTGGCCCACCATGCGTGGCAACTGGTGCGGTCGCTGAAGAGGTCGAGTTGTTGGGCCTTGATCTGGTTTTCCATCTCGCCCCGCGCGCAGTACGTGATCTCGTAGAGCTCCTGCGGGCCACGGTCCAAACCGGTGACCAGGTAACGGGGGTTCGGTCCATGGGCGTTGTGCTCCGCTTTGACCAGGACCCGCCGTTCACGGTCCCACGGATGGGCTTTGTAAAAGAACTCCCCAAAGAGCCGCACCTTTTCTCCCTGTGCCTGATGCTCGGCTTCGGCCTGGGCTCGCAACTCGGCCGACAGGGCGTTCAGGCGCGTGTTTTTGGCCAGGCCCACAAGGTAATCGACGCCGTGACGCTCGCACCAGCGAAACAGCCGCCAACGGCAAAAGCCGCTGTCCGCGCGCAAGAGGATACGGACTTGCGGCCAGTGTCGGCGCAGCGCTTTGACCAGCAACGCCAGCACGGCCCAGGCGTGCCGCGCCGCATCGATGTTGCTGGGCCGTAAATAGCTCACCAACAACTGGTCGCCGCAGAAGACGTACAGGGGCAGAAAGCAGTAGTCGCGGTAGTAGCCGTTGAAAAAGGCGCCCGCTTGCGCGCCGTGCACCCGGTCATCGGTGGCATCGAAGTCCAGGATCAGCTCCTCGGGCGCCGCCTCGAAACTCCCCACAAACTGCTCGAAAAGCACTTGGTGCATTCGCCACGCTTCTTGGCGTCCGGCCCGGTTCTCCCACCGGCAAAGCGTCGAACTGCTGCCCAAGGCCTCGTCGCGTTCGGCCGCGGTCTGCCAGACCACGTCGTGGCGCAACGCGTCGTGATCGTTGAGGTCCTCGTAGCCGAGCGCCAAGCCGTAGAGGCGCTGCTGGAGCAAACTTTCCAGCGAGTGGGTGATACGATCCGGGTCGCGTCGATCGGGTAACACCTCGGCCAACCGCTTGGTCAGTCCGAGCCACCGATCGACTTGCCGCAACAGCAGCACACCGCCATCGCTGCTCACCTCTCCGCCGTCAAAGTCGCCCTCGATTCTTCTCCCGTTAAAGCCTGGAAAGTGCAACGAAAGTTGGTTACGGTTTGTCACGTAGCGAAGTCTCCTGTCTGGTTTGGTGTAAGCAACTCAACCGTAACAGGTTACCTAAAAGACTTCGCTACTTTTTTGCCCTCATGATGAAATATTCGGGCTAACCCAATCCCGGGTCAAAACGCTGGCCGCGCAGGTGCCGGCCCAGGCGTGGCGGCGGCTGACGGTGGGCGCCGGGGCCAAAGGGCCGCGGCGCTTTGAGTGGGCGGCCATGCCCATCAACCACCCTTACGACCCCCGGCGCTGGGAGCGCTGGGTCCTGGTGCGCCGCTCGTGCGACGACCCGGAGGATCTCGCCTTCTACTTGGCCTTTGGCCCGGCCGGCACGGGCCTAGCAGTGCTGGCCCGCGTGGCGGGGCGGCGCTGGGCCATCGAGGAGGCCTTTGCCCAAGGTAAGGGG
>DASWVC010000123.1:0-12011 GCA_036401335.1 Chthoniobacterales bacterium | reverse complement strand
GCCATGATCCCGGTGACGGTGCCGAGCAACCCCAACAGCGGGGCCAGCGTGATCACCGTATCCATTACGGACATGAAACGGCCGGCCCGTTGGAGCTCCACCCCTGTAGCCACCTGCAAGGCCCCCTCCGTTGACGCATGGACATGGTTAATGCCGTGCCACACCGTGCGGATGAGCGGATCTTTCGAGGCGCGGGCAAGGTTTGAAGCTGCCGGTAAGTTGCCTTGTTCAAGGGCGGCATAAATCTGGTCAAGACGGTTAGGGTCACGCCGCGCCCGTTCAACCATCCACCAGACGGTCCGTTCAAGCACCACCGCGATCGCCACCACCAGGACCGCGATAATCGGGTACATGATCACGCCGCCCTGAAAAAACTTCTCCAGGATGAAATTGCCCTTGGCCCAGGGCGGAATGTCGTGCTGCGTCAACGTCTGCGCCCCGGCGGCGAGAAGCGGACCAATATGCGGTAAAAAATGGACCATATTAGATAGTACTGCTCTCGGGTAATATTTTTCCTGCTAAACGTTCAACCTTACAGATCTCTAATCGCTATCGAGTGGCAGTTGGACCTATACAGCAGGTTTCCTGCCAATCACCTTTCCCGCCTTTTACTTCGGCTTTGCCGGCGTTTACGAAGCCTCGGGTACTAAATAAAACCTTCCAGTTCCTGTTTCCCACGACAAAATGCACATTCTTGAACAGCCCAGCGCCGGAGCCTTGTGTCAGAAAAAACTCCGGCTGGCTGCTCTCTTTATCGACCGGTTTTAAACAGACCGCAGAAAAACCACCCGGCGGCGCCTGCTTGGCTGCTGCTAAGAAAAGCGTCAGACCCTGCGGGATGCTCCTCACAAAAGGTGCCGGTCGACCTCCGACCGGAGGTGTTCCTGGAGCTCCGGGTTATCTAAACGGTCAAGCACCTCGTTCAGGAATCCCCGTACGATCAATCGCTGCGCTGCCGGCAAAGGAATTCCGCGGCTCTTGAGGTAAAACAATTCTTCCTCTTCAATTTGGCCGGAAGTGGCGCCATGCGTGCACCGCACATCGTCGGCCAGGATTTCCAGGCCGGGTAAGGAATTCGCTTCCGCGTTCTCACTCAAAAGAAGATTACGAACCTTTTGGTAAGCGTCGGTCCGGTGCGCACCCGGTTCGACCTTAATCAGGCCTGAAAAGATGGTGCGGGCATCGTCAAAAAGCGCGTTCTTGTAAAGGAGATCGCTGGTTGTGTTCGGCTTTAAATGGTCCTGGTGGGTGCGCTGGTCAAATTCTTGGTCCTGCCCCGCCACGGTGACCGCCAGCATGTCGCTGCGGCCTCCCTCTGCCTCCAGGCGGCTCACACTTTCCAGCCGCGAATAACGGCCGCCGAAATTGAGCGCGAGGTTCATGGCCCGGGCATCCCGCCCCACCAGGGTTGAATTGATCTGCACGGAAACAAAGGCTTGGCTCCAATCCTGCACACTGGTGTAAGCGAGCTTCGCTTGATCCCGGACGATCAGGTCATTCACTCCGCAGGCGAACCCGGGCGCGCTTGCATCCAAAGAAATAAAGTGATCCACCAGCGCCACCTTGCTCAGTGGCTCGGCGATAACCAGGGTGTGCGGGAAAACGGATGCATTTTCACCGTCAACAAAGTGAAACACCTCGAAAGGCTGGGGCAGCTCAACCCCCTGCGGCACATACAAGAACGTTCCGGCCCGCACCAAAGCCCGGTGCAACGCCGCAAATTTTTGTGAACCGAGGCGGGCAGGTTGCGACATGAAATGCTTCCGCAACAACTCCCCGTGGGTGCCAAGGGCCTCTTCCAGGGAGGTGAACACCACGCCTCGGTCTTTCAGCGACGGATCCGGGTCGTCGATGGCCGTCAGACGATCGTTCACGAAAACCATTCGGCCCGCCCGCCGACGCAGCGCCCGCTCGGCCACCAGGTCCCGGACGTCGGCCGATGTTTCCGAGGCGGTCGAATACCCGTCCAGGGACAAGGCTTTCAGGGAAGAATAACGCCAGGTTTCGTCCGTCCGGGCCGGCAACGGCAGGGATTTAAACTCCGCCCACGCTGCCGCCTGCAGTTCCTGGAACCAGGGAGGGGACTCCGAACGGACGGCACCAGGTAACAGAAGAGAAGGCGGCGCGGTTGCGGTAGACATAATGGTTGCGCAGCCCGCGTCCGGCCGTGACGTGGGCCGGCAAGCGGGCATGATTAAAGCCATGGATTAACCGACTGACCCCTCCATCTCGAGGTCGATCAGGCGTTTCAGCTCCACGCTGTACTCCATCGGGAACTGACGGACGAGGTCATTGACGAACCCGTTCACGGCGAGGCTCATGGCCTGGCCTTCGCTCAAACCCCGCTGCTGCATGTAGAAAATCTGCTCGGCGCTGATCTGGCTCACCGACGCTTCATGCTGGGTCGAGTTCCCGGTCCCGCGCACCGTGATCGCAGGGTACGTGTCCGTCCGGCTCTGAGAATTGATCAAGAGGGCGTCGCACTCAGTGTTGTTCTTGCAACCCTTCAGATGCTTAGGAACGTGAACCAATCCGCGGTAGGTTGCCCGTCCCTTGCCAACGCTGATGCTTTTGGAAACGATGTTGCTCGTCGTTTCGTCGGCGGCATGAACCATCTTGGCACCGGTGTCCTGGTGCTGGCCGTCGTTGGCCAACGCGATGCTGATGACCTCCCCCCGCGCTTTGCGCCCTTTCAAGACCACGCCCGGGTACTTCATGGTCAAACGCGAACCGATGTTGCAATCGATCCATTTGATCTCCGCCTCTTCCATGGCCAGACCACGCTTGGTGACCAGATTGAAAACGTTTGGCGACCAGTTCTGCACAGTCACGTATTGAATCTTCGCACCCTTGAGGGCAACCAGTTCAACCACCGCTGAATGGAGCGTCGCCGTGGTAAACCGGGGCGCCGTGCAGCCTTCCATGTACATCAGTTCCGCCCCTTCATCCGCGATGATCAAGGTGCGTTCGAATTGCCCGAAGTTTTCGGCGTTGATTCGAAAATAGGCTTGCAACGGGTGTTTCACCTTCACGCCCGGCGGGACGTAAATAAAACTGCCGCCGCTGAAAACGGCGCTGTTCAAGGCGCTGAATTTGTTGTCACCGGTCGGGATCACTTTCCCAAACCATTTCCGGAAAATTTCCGGGTGGTTTTTGAGCCCTTCGGTGCTTCCAACAAAGATTACCCCCTGGTCCGAAACGGCTTTCTTGATGTTGGAGTAGACGGCTTCGCTATCAAACTGTGCTTCCACCCCGGCCAGGAATTTTCGTTCGCTCTCCGGGATGCCCAGACGTTCAAACGTCCGCTTGATGTCATCCGGCACTTCTTCCCAGGTCCGCTTGGTTGCCCCGCCCGAAGCCAGGTAATAGCGGATGGCATCGAAATCGATCGCGCTCAGTTCATCACCCGCCCAACTCGTCGGCAGCGGCTTGTCCCGGAACACGCGGAGTGCCTGTTTCCGGAAATCACGGATCCAGTCAGGCTCCGCTTTCGCGTCAACGATGTAATCAATGGTCTTCTCGGTCAGACCAGTGCCCGCGTCTCGGGTTGATTTAACGTCATAAAAGAAATTTCCGATGTCGCGATCCAACTCCAGGGATGGCGTAGAAGTACTCATAAATTCAATTTCGTCAGGCGTTTACCGTTTGCGGCTCATCGGCCCTCAGCCAATCGTAGCCCCTCGCTTCAAGTTCGAGCGCCAGATCCTTGCCGCCGCTCCGGACAATTCTGCCCCGGGACATCACGTGGACGTAATCCGGGATAATATAGTTTAACAACCGCTGGTAGTGCGTGATCAACAACACGCCCAGGTTCGGCCCCCGTAAGGTGTTCACCCCGTGGGCAACAATTCTCAAAGCATCAATATCCAAGCCGCTGTCGGTCTCATCCAGCACCGCGAAACGCGGCTCCAGCATGGCCAGTTGCAGGATTTCGTTGCGTTTCTTTTCACCCCCGGAAAACCCCTCGTTGACCGCCCGGGCAGTGAACTCGCGCCGCATCTCCAAAAGGTCCATTTTCTCGTACAAACGCCGGTAAAAATCCGTGGCTTCCAGTTCTTCCCCTTCCGGAAGCCGGGCCTGCAAGGCCGCTCGCAGAAAGTTCGCGTTGCTTACGCCAGGGATCTCCATCGGGTATTGAAACGCCATGAAGATACCCCGGCGCGAACGCTCATCCGGTTCCAGGCCAAGAATGCTTTCGCCGTCCAGCAGGATGTCGCCGCCCGTGACCTCATAATCCGGGTGACCGGACATGACTTTTGCAAGCGTGCTCTTGCCGGAACCGTTTGGCCCCATGATGGCGTGCACTTCGCCCTGCTTAAATCCAAGGTTGAGCCCACGGATGATCTCTTGCTTGTGAATCGAAACAAAAAGGTCGCGGATGACAATGGCACTCATAAAGAAGCTAGGTGAGAACAGTGGGGACACCACCCTTTAAGGGCAACTTCCGCTTGCGAGACCACAAACCCGGCGGGTAACTTCCAGGTTCCCGGCGCGGTAACCTCGACGTCGTAGACCGTTCCGCACGCCTCACAGAAAAAATGCCCGTGCTCCTGCAGGTTCGGACAAAAGCGCGTGGGAGCACGGTCCAGGTTCACCTGTTTGACAAGGCCGCTGCGCACCAGGGCCTCAAGGCCGTTGTAAACGGTGGCCAGTGAAAGCGTCGGCATGTGTTCCTTGGCTCGAGCGTACACGTCGGCCGCCGTCGGGTGGTCGGGCTGCCGAAGCAGAATCCCGAAAATTTCCTCCCGTTGGCGCGTCAGGCGAATGCCCCGCCCAGCCAGCAAATGAGAAACCTCAAGCGATCCTTTCACGGTTAACAACGTGCCATGAGAGGCCCGGGAAGCAAGAATGATTCTAATCTGCGGTAAACCTTTCCCTCGGCGGTGTCGCCTTTTCCGGCCTGCACGCCCGGACGCCACGCCGCCCGACCCGCTCAATGCCAGATACCAACGTGCCGCCCGACCATCATTAAACCGGCAACCGCCGCCGTGACCGACGCAAACAAAACCCCCGCCGCAGCGGTGTCTTTGGCGGCCCGTGCCAAAGGATGGACCTCCGGGCGCAACAAGCTTACCAAGCGCTCAATGGCGGTGTTCAGGGCCTCAGCGGTAAGCACCAGGCCGATCAGCAGGACAAGGGCCAGCCATTCGCCGTAGTCAAACTTGAGTGATCCCCCCGCCAAAACCGCGCCAACTGCCGCCCCAAGGTGCAGGCGGAAGTTCTGTTCCGTGCCCACCAAGTGCCTGAAGCCCGCAAAAGCGGCACGGAAAGAGCGGAGCCGGCGCTGCCCCCAATGCACCCACGGTGCCATGGCATCCGAGACTTACGCCGGCAACCCACGCCCTGCAATCGGCTTCAACGGGTTCATCAGCGCCTATTTTGCATCGGTCGGAAAATACGCGCGTGGTGACGGGTTCGCCTTGGTCCCCGGTTCGGTTTGCGCTCGGTCCGGCTCACCGTCGGCCTTCGCATTCTTCTTCTCCGGATTTAAATCGGACCGTTCATTGATCTCCTGCAGCTGGGCGACGGGGTGCCGCTCACAGCCTGCGAAAATCAACACCGAGCAGGCAACCAGAACAAAAAAACTCTTCATGCCGGAGGGATAAAAGGACCAACGGCTACCGGGATTTCCGGCGGGTGTCAAGGGCGCAAATTGGACCGTCGGCACCTGCGGCGGGGCCAGCCACAAAGGCGCGGAGGCAGGCTTGCGGACGCGAACCGTGCCGACACCCCGCTGCAACCCCGTCGAGGTTTTTTATTGAATATAGCCAATACATTTCTTTACAGTGGCACTCGTCGGGTGAAGAGTCAGGCCTTGATTGTAGGCCCCATCACTGCGCCGCCCCGCGCCTCAGGAATCTTGTTAGTGGAGGATGAACCAATGGTGCGGCGCATCGCCACCGAGATTTTGGAGTGGGAAGGCTGGACGGTGTACGAAGCACGCGATTCCGTCGAAGCCTTGGCCCAGATGGAGAAGGTCCACCCAAAAATTTTGATGATGCTGACCGACGTGCTGATGCCCGGTCCTATGGATGGCATCGAACTGGGACTCCGCCTTCAGGCGAGTTACCCGAATCTGCAGGTTCTCTACACCAGTGCGCTCGCCCGGCCGGCGCTGGAGCGCAGGGGATTGCTGAATGAAGGTGTGAATTTCATTGCCAAACCCTTCGATGCACAGCAGTTGACGCAGGCCGTGCGTAAGGCAGTCGCCCGTGGCGTTCCACCCGTGAAGGTCTGCTGAACCGACGCGGCGACCGCGACGCCGGGCATCCAGGTCAGGGCGCCGATGGCCCCACCGCCAAGGACGTCACTCGCCGTGAGCCAAACGGTTTGTCACGACGGGACAGGCCCTTGGAACCACAAACCTGCGAAACGCTCACTTTTCTTTTGTACCCGGGCGGAATCTCGACTAACAAGCCACCCGGAAACCGCGAGCATGCCGACGAAGAAAGTATCCTGCCTCACGGCGACCAACCTGGTGGTGGCTAACATGATTGGCACTGGTGTGTTCACCAGCCTTGGTTTCCAGGTTCGCTCGCTGCAATCCGACACAGCGCTGCTCGCCCTGTGGGCCGTGGGCGGCGTCCTGGCGCTGTGCGGAGCGCTTTGTTACGCCGAACTGGCCGCCGCTTTGCCGCGCTCGGGCGGAGAGTACCATTTCCTCGGGACGATCTACCATCCCGCCGTCGGATTTGTGGCCGGATGGATCTCAGCTACCGTGGGGTTTGCAGCGCCGATCGCGCTGGCTGCAATGGCGTTTGGCACGTACTTGCACGCCGTTTTCCCAGGGCTCCCATCCCTCAGCCTTTCGCTCGTGCTTGTCTGGGGAACCACCGGGATCCACCTTCTAGGGATTCGAACGGGTGAGAGATTCCAGAACGCCTCCACCCTGGTTAAGCTGATGCTGATCGGCCTCCTGGTCGCCGCCGGACTCCTCTATGCCCCGGCCCAGGAACTCCATTTCACCGTGGCGCCGAGCGATCTCAGGGCCCTGGTGTCGCCTTCGTTTGCCGTTAGCCTGGTGTACGTCATGTATGCCTACTCCGGGTGGAACGCTGCATCTTACATCATTGATGAGGTGCTGGAACCCGCCCGCAATGTACCGCGGGCGCTTGCGGTCGGCACGGTGCTGGTCACTGGCGTGTACCTTCTGCTTAACTTTGTTTTCCTGCGGACAACACCGAAGGCCGTCCTGGCCGGCCAGTTGGATGTCGGGATTCTGGCGGGACAGTCCATGTTCGGGCGTACCGGCGCGACGGCGGTCAGCGTTCTCATCAGCTTTGGGCTGATTGCCACGGTCGGAGCCATGGCTTGGATCGGGCCGCGCGTGACGAAAGCGATTGCGGAAGATCTGCCCAAGCTGGCCTGGTTCTGTCGCACTACCCAAAACGGCACGCCCGTGCTGGCGACCGTCTTTCAGGTCAGCATCGTTACCGTTTTAATCCTCAGCGCCAGCTTCGAAAAGGTTCTCGTGTACATCCAGTTCAGCCTGCTTCTCTCATCGTTTCTGACGGTGTTAGGGTTGGTTGTGCTTAGGATTCGGCAACCCCGGCTGGAACGGCCCTACCGCGTTTGGGGCTACCCCGCCACACCCCTGATATTCCTCGCGGTCAGCATCCACATGATGGTCTACACCGCACGTGAACGCCCGATTGAATCCGGCTTCGGGCTGCTGACGGCTTGCCTCGGCCTGCTCTTCTTTTTTATCCTTCGCGAGCAGAAACGCCCGCTTCGGGCCTACCCGGCCGCCGCTGATTAATGCACCGATGACCTTTTGCCCTTCCGTCTTGCCCAGCTTCGCCGGAACGAATGGCCCTCCAACCTCCGCCCATGAACCGCTTTTCCCTGGTGTTCGCAATTGTGTTTCCCGTGTTTTCAGCTTTGCAAGCGCAGGACACGGCCGTGACGGCGCCGGGCCTGGCCGATGCCGCCCGGTACCTTGCCGGGCTTCCGGTGTCAGAAGGCTCCCCCTTAGCTCACCTCATGCACAACCCGCGCTGGGAAGCCCACGCTGCCGCCATGAACGCGGCTTTTGCCGCCCTGGAACAACGGCAACTGGGGAACATTCGCAGCTGGCGGCAGGACCTGCTTGCGCCTACCACGCAGGGCCGGGGCACTTGCCTTTACCTGTTCAGCGGGCCGGACTTTCTTTACGCCGATGCCTTCTATCCGGATTGCACCACCTACCTACTCCAAGGTCTTGAGCCCGCCGATCTTCTGCCCGAACTTACGGCGGTGCCTGAGGCCGCCTTGTCGAACACTTTGCAGAACATCGAGGCGTCGCTGAACACCATCCTTCACTTCAGCTTTTTCAAGACCAAAAACCTTCGCGAAGACCTGCAGCGTTCCGAACTGAAGGGCACCGTGCCGATCATGTTCGTGTTCCTGGCCCGTTCCGGTAAAGAAGTCACCGGTCTCGAGCAGGTTTCGGTTGACCAGGAGGGACACGTTGCGAACGGCGCCACTGGCTCCATCCGCGGGGTGCGAATCTCTTTTACCGACTCGGCTGCGGGCGCGCGAAAAACCCTCTATTATTTTACAGGTGACCTTTCCGACGACGCCCTGAAGCGCAACCCGGGCCTGGTGCGCTTCTACGGGTCATTTGGCCCCACCAATTCCTTCCTGAAAGCAGCCTCCTACCTGATGCATGAAGGCGGGTTTAGCTCGGTGCGCAACTTCGTGCTGGCCACGAGTGACACGATCTTGCAGGACGATTCCGGAATTCCCATCCGGGACTTGCCGTTCGACCGGTGGATCCTGCGCTTTTTCGGCGCGTACCCGGGCCCGATCCACCTTTTCGCCAAGTTCGACCAACCGGCCTTGCGCCAGGATTACGCGGCCAGTGCACCCAAACCCCTTCCGTTTGGCTTTGGTTATCAGTGGAACCGTCAAAACTCAACCCTGATGCTCGCAGTGCGCCGCTAACGGCAGACCCGGAGAAGCACCACCGATCAGGACTCTTGATCCATTCGTGGCATTCTTCGGTTCGTTGATTCGTGGCGCTTGACTCACGCCGGCGGCGAAGGGACTCGACGCCTTACCAGCCGGGCTCCTTAACTCCGGCCCTCGCCGTCACCGAGCACCAACCGGAGAAAGCGGGCGTCGGAAAACCGGGCATTTCGTCCTTGCCGCACAATGATCAGGTTTTCAGAACGGATGATAAAGAGTCGCTGGTAGCCTGACCCAATGGCCGCAACGAGGTCGTCCGGAGCAGCATGGGATAGGCAAGTACGGTGCCAGTCCTGTTGCTGCCAAGGGCGTTCGAGCATGTTTTCCACGTCAATCTCGCGGGCGCCCGGGTCCCTGGCGCTGCGGTTAAGCCAGAAACCCATTCCGAACAGGGGGTTCGTCCGCGTGCCTTGGAAGCAGCGTTCAAGGGCATCCGCATGGACGATTTGCCGGCCCCGGTACGCCCCGCCGTGCAGAAGCAATCGGCCAAATTCAGCCCATTGACGGGCCGTCAGCCTGAACCCGCTTGCCAGAAGCGGATTGCCCCTTGCATCCTCTCGGAAATCGACCGAACGAATTCCGAGGGGGCGGAGCAAACGGTGGGTCAGAAACGCTCGCGGCGTAGTGTTTTTCCTGGCCAGCTTGCGGCGGAAAACCTCCAGAAAAATTTGCAGCTCACTCGGTCCATACATGAACGCTTCACCGGGCCGCCGCACCACGGGGAGCCGCACGCTGTAGGCATCCCGGTCTGGGATTGACCTGCCGTGGAGGGCAAAGGCCGGTTCGATCCCGGCCGTAAACGACAGCAGATCCCGGATCCGGATGTCCTTCCGGTCCGCGTCCCATTCGGGCAGCGTCCGCATCACCGGTTCATCCAGATCCAGGATTCCTTCCTGTTGAGCGACGGCCGCGGCGACGCACCAGAATCCCTTGGTGCCGCTGAAAATGGGGGCGGCGCGGTCCGGGCTAAAGCCGTGGTGGTAACCCTCATAAACGACCCGGTCGTCCTTGATGACCAGCATTGATAATCCCCCAAAGGCCTCGGAATACGAATCGGCCGCGCGCAACGCGGCTGGATCAACCTCCCGTGCACGGCCGCTTGGGAAGCCGCAGGCAAGAAGGCCCAGGCCGCAGAGAATAAGGGAGCAACGCTTCGCCATAAAAAGGGCTGGAGACTGCCTGCGTCAGCTGGCCGTCACGGGGCCAGGGATTGACGACTAGCCCTCAAGCGTGGAAAAGCAAGCGGTGACCAGAAGCCGCCGACGCCCGGCCAGGTAAAAGGAATTTATTAAGCATGACGCAGAAGCTGACGGAAGCGAGACGCGATGAGGCATGGATCGGTGACGCGGTGTTGACGCTTTTCGTGCGGGATTGGCTGTTGACCGGGTCATACAGATCCACCGCGGACCGAAATGCCTTGCACGAGCATTTTACCTCCAACCAATTCCTTTCTTGCTTCGGTGAGCCGACGCTCGTCGAAGCTGAGATCGGCCGGACGTACCTGGCCAATGGGCTGGAAGCAGCTTTCCATCACATTCAAACACGGCTGTTGCAAACGTTTGTGCGATCGGCCCGCAAACGGGGGCTGCGTGTCGATGCCCTGAGCGAACCGCCGGTTCGGCCGGCGCTCGCGGAACCCGGACCTAAGTGACGGGCAGGTCGAAAAAAAACTCGGTTAACCGGCCCGCCTCACTTGTGACCCCGATCCTGCCCTCATGGGCGCTGATGATCTGGCGCGCGATCGAAAGCCCGAGCCCGACGCCTTCGCCCGGGGTCTTCGGGATTCGGTAAAATTTATCGAAAATCCGGCCTTGCTCGGCCTCGCTTAGCCCCGGGCCTTCGTTCTGGACCGTGAAACGCACGTGCCCCGGGTCCTGGCTGCAGGCTTTGATCGTGATCAGGGAGCGGGGGTTGCCGTATTTCACGGCGTTGGAAAGGAGGTTGGAAAACACCAGGGCGATCCGGTCACGGTCAACCTGAACCGGGGGCAGGCCGGCCTCGAAATCGAGCGAAAGCCGGCGGCCGGAGGCGTGAACGGAATCTCCGTAGGCGAGTTCGGCGTCGTGCAACAAGGTTTCCGGCGGGGTGGGATGCAGGTCCAGCTGCACCTGGCCACTTTCCATCCGGGCCAGATCGAGCAGGGTGTTCAGCGTTCGAAGAAGGCGTTCGCAATCGTCATAGGCCGACGTCACGAGATCCTTCTGTGCCTCGAGCAGCGGACCCGTGCTCTCGTCGAGAAGCAGGTGCAAAACGAGGCGAATGTTCGTCAAAGGCGTCCGGATCTCATGGCTGAGCGTGGCGAGCATGTCCGACCTGAGGTCATCCAGCCAACGGAACCGGCTAACGTCGATCAGCATGAGGGCCCGGCCAAATAGGCTGCCGTCTTCGAGAACGATCGGAAACACGCGCGGTAAAAAATAGTGCTCCTCTTCCCGCAAGCGAAACAAGAGCGTTTGCTTGAGGTCGTGCAGCGTGTACTCCGGACCGGTTACGGATGTTTCCGCGAGGTGCTTCTGCAGAACCACCGGCAGCGATTCCTGGCAGGGCAGGTCTGCCAGAAAACGTTCCGCGGCCGGGTTTAGCCGCTGGAGGGAATCCTGGGCATCCAGGATGAACAACGGGTACGGCAGGGTCGTCATCATCGCCCGGATAACCTGGTTAAGTTCAATGAATTTCCGGTCGGTCTCACGGTAGAAGTTGCGGAGCTCGAGGGCCATGCCGTTGAACTCTTTGGTAAGTTCCCCCAATTCATCGGACGACGTGACGGCCAGCGATTGTTCGAAGTGCCGCGTGCGGAGCTCCCGGATGGATCGGGTCAGCTTCCGAACGGGTGTGATCAGGGATTGGCCCATGCGCACGTACGTGAAGATGAAAACAATAACGGCGCTGCTCATGGCGATGACGAGCAGCTTGATGGAATCCCTTGCTTGTTTGTCCACCCGCTGGTTGGCCAGAAGCATCTGGTGTTCGTTCTGCTGCAGGATCGTCTCTGCGAGGTTCGTGATCCGCAGGGTCAGTTCCCCGATCGCCCCCCGCGTCTGGTGGTACGTGGGGTCCTGCGC
>DASWVC010000122.1:0-6010 GCA_036401335.1 Chthoniobacterales bacterium | reverse complement strand
GCAAGGCGCTCGCGTCATGGCGAGGCAAAACATTTTCTCGCGTTTTCCTTCGATTAGCTGACCTGGAAGGTGACGGTGTGGCCTTGGCGGACGTGCTGCGCTTTTTCCAGGTCGAGCCGGCAACCGTTGTTGAGCACGCGCTGCTGCCCGTCGAACCCCTTTACCCGCCGCACGTCGCCATTACGCCCTCGCCTTGAATTTTTGGCGAGCTGCAGGTCATCTCCTGCCAATGATCGTGGGGCGGCCTTGCAGCCAGTGGGCCAAGGTCGGCGCGGTACGGTCGGGCAGCAGGTCGACCACGCGCCGGGCGTCCAAGTCCACCAGGATGGTGCCGTAGGCTTGGCCCTTTTTGAGCGCCCAATCGTCGACGCCCACGGCGCGCGGTGTCTCCGCCGCAGGCGACGCCGACTCGCCCTTGGGCCGCGGCCAGCCGTCGGGTCCGTCGAGCCCGGGGGGTCAACAGCTTCGGGAGCTGCTCGGTGAAGGTCTGACGCGGACAGGCCCGGTTGCGGCAATAAAACCGCCTCACCGATAGGTCAAGGCGCGCCTCCTGCCCCAGGCTCGGCAGATCGGCCGGACGGCGTCGGTACTGGCTAGGATCGGCTTGGCTGAGGGCGGAACAGGTGGGACACAACGCATCGGCACGCAACGCCTGAACGGCAACAGGGAGGCTTCCCGGACCCGTCCGCGTCACGGGCTCGACGCCGCCGTCCGGGATCGGAAAAGGTTTGTACATCTACCGAATATACCGCTCCCCTCTACTCGGCGCTCCCTCGCTTTGCCGCCGCGTTCCACACAGAGTGCGGGAGAGCCAAAATCAAGGGGAGGTTCAACTCTTGCATGATGGACACGCTGGCCAAACCCCACCGTTGCCGAGGCCCTGGACGTCGCCGGGTGGTTGGCTGGTGGCGTGCCCAAGCCCTGCGCCGGATCATCCATTCTTCGTCACCTTCTCGGCCGCGACCTGCGCGAACGCGGCCTGTAGTCGAGCAATGACACTTTCCCAGCCGTCGGGCAGAATGTTGGACGCGATTCCTTCTTCTGAGCGCGTGAGTAGCTCGCGGAAGTGCCTGCGGTTACCGAACATGATGTCGCGGATAACGATGAGACTCCAGCGGTCGCCGAGCATCTCAAGTGCAAGATTGATGGGGCAGCCGGAGCGTTTTTCGAGCATGTCCCGTTGCAACATTATACCAGTCTGGTAACCCAGAACTGGTTGCAGTTCGCAACCAGGCGGAGGTTATCTATGGACCAGGCGTGCGTCAGGGGTTTTGCAGTTTCCATCGACGGCTTCGGCGCCAGCCCGGCGTGGTGGTACGTACGCGCACGCGTGGCAACGATCTCGATCTATCCCGTTAATACTGTCGGTTCCTACCCTTCGGCACGTCGGGATCGTGGGTGCGCAGGTTCTCGGCCATTCGGTGCAGGAACACCCGGGTCTCCGGAGAAAGTTCCACCTTGGGATAGCTTTTTGTGGGCGATTCCGGCGTGGTCTGCTCGGCCGGTTCTGCCTCGGGCGAGAGTGGTTCTGAATCGGTACTTGGTGCGTCCATTTCCCCAAGCAAACGACGCAATTTCACTGTCTGCAAGCTTCCTTGGGGAGTTCGTGTTTGGTAGGATGAATATCGATGAAATCCACCCGCAAAGTGCCTACCAAGATCAGCGCCGAAGAGATGGGTGGCGCTTCTCAGTAGCGACTACCGGGACAGCGCTTTGCTCCTCGGCACTCTTGGCCACCGCTAGTGATGTCACGAACTCATCTCAACGTGCGCGTTTGGCACGTTGATTTGTGAGACGAGTTTTTGGCACACCTCTGCGTCAGTGAGGCCAACATTTCCTCAGAGGGCGCTCCCTCGGGTCAAATAAAGGAGGTTTTTCGGGACGGACTTCGCTAATGCACATCAACAGCTGAGTAGGCTTCCAGGTACTCTTCTCCGTAGCAGCCGTAATAGGCGACGGTGCGAGCTTCGAAGTCGGCGTTGTAGCGAACCACGCCAGCGCGGAAACAGGCGGCAATAAATTCCGGGAACGTCGAGTCGCCTGCCTGATCAATCCTCAAGGCACGGATCAGCGCTTCCTGGTCAAAGGACGGCACCTCGGCGAGACCGGTCAGTAACGGGGTTGCCTGACTCACCACCGGACCATCGTTGGTCAGGTAAATGCTCTCGCACGCGGGCAAAAACCAGAGGTTTTGGGTGACACCCACGCGCCGTAAACACTCGGCGAGGTAGGGAAACCCGCCGACCTTCGGCTTTTCGGCCATGGCTTTGCTCATGGCTTGTTCTATGTTGGAAATTGCTCTACTCATGGTTGCTAGTTTCGATGGTTGCCGATGGATGACGAAATTTGTCGGGTGTCCGGTCTAATCGACCGGCACATTTCTGATCTGGTGAAAATCAGCGACCTTCTGCAAAAGGCAGCGCAGACTTTCCTGCTCGGCTGGGTCGAGACAGTCGAAAAAGTGGCGGTCGTTGTGATCGGCGATGGCTGCGAGCGTGGGCAGAACCCTTCGTCCCTGGTCAGTGATGGAGAGCAACTGGACACGGTTATCCTGCGGCTGGGTCGTTCGCTTGATCCAAGACTTTGCCTCCACCTTGTCGAGTACCTTGGAGACGGCTCCGCGCGTGAGCGCGAGCGCCTCCGCAAGTTCCCCCGGAATCATCTCCGGCCTGGCATGGAGTTGGCGGAGAAGCACCCACTCGGCAACCGAGACCTGCTGCGCCAGCAACGCCCGCTTGAACCGATTGGAGACGTGGTTGGAAACCAACCGCAACCAATAACCGAGATGAGCCTCCAGGCCCGAGAAGGAAGCAGAAGCGCATGCTGCCGGTTTTCGCGTTTGGATCTCCATGAAGACCACGAATAGTTTCCATGGAAACTATTGTCAAGCATCGACTTTAAACCGAACGAGCAAGCAACCATGAGAAGCACGTCAAAAAGCGGGGATTTTTGCATTCTGTGGCCTCCTGCGCGCACCGGTGTGAAAGTGGTCTGATTCTGCCGGTTTGAAAAGGGACGGGACGGAGGGGGCAGCCACGGCGAGCGACGACTATTTGCGTTTGGCGCTGCGGTAACTGTCGCCTTCGATGAGGACGGGTTGGGCGTGGTGGAGCAAGCGGTCGAGCAGGGCGGAGGTCATGGTGGCGTCGCCGGCAAAAATGCGGGGCCAATCCTTGAAGGCGATGTTGGTCGTCAGGACGATGGAGCCGTGCTCGTAGCGTTTGGTGATGACCTGGAAAAGGAGTTCGGCGCCGCGCTTATCGAGGGGCAAGTACCCCAGCTCGTCGATCAATAGAAGCTGAGGGCTCTGGTAACGTCGGATTTCGCGGGCCAGCTGACGGTTGGATTCGGCGGCACTCAAGCGGTTAACGAGATCGATGGCGGAGATAAAGAGCACGCGGTGACCGCGCAGGCAGGCGGCATGGCCCAGGGCGATGGCCAAGTGGGTTTTGCCCACCCCGGTGGGGCCGGCCAAGATCACGTTGGTGCAGGTAGCCAGGAAGTCGAGCTCCAGGAGGTGTTCGACTTGCATGCGGTTGAGTTTGGTGGGCCAGGTCCAGTCGAGAGCCGGCCAGGGTTTTGATCACCGGGAAGCGGGCATCCTGGAGGCGGCGTTGGACGCTGCGGTCCTGGCGCCAGGCCACTTCGCCGGCGAGGAGTTCGTCGAGGAACTGCAAATGGCCTTGACCGTTACGGGCGGCCTCTTCGGCGGTGGGCAGGGCGTGCTCGAGCAGGTAGGTCAGCCGAAGGCAGTGCAGGTTTTCCTGCAGACGGGCGCTTGCGGGGAGGGCCGCGAGCTTGGGAGAGGTTGTCTCGGGGTGCGGGGCGTTGGTTTTCATGAAGCCGTCGACGCGCTCCCGTGGGTGGGAGTGAGTCGTTGAAGCAGTTAGTCCGTGGAGGGTAACCCGTGCGGGTGCTCGCCGTCGTAGCGGGAGCAGTCGGGCGGCGGGACTTCCAGCTCCAGCAGTTCGGCGCTGCGGGTGAGGTGGAGGTGGCCGATCACGGGCTCCAGGGCCCGGCGGTGGGCCAGGAGGTGGTGGAGGTAGTCGGAGCCGTAGGCGCCGAGTTCGACGGTTTCGGTGAGCGTTTGGGCCACGGTTTCGCGTCCGTAGGTCTCGACCAACCGCAGGATGCGCCGGACATGCGCCACGGCGTGCAGTTCCCGCTGGCGCAGTGCGCCGTAGTAGGCTTCGCTGTGCGGACTGGAAGGCCAGGAAGCGCGCGAGCAAGGCCGCCTCTTCGCCGCGTTTACGTTCGGTGAGGAGTCGGCAGAGATGATCGGGATTTTCGATGTCCTGGTTGCCGCCGTAGCAGCGCGGGTGCCGGGCAATGCGCGTTTGACCCCGGTAGAGGGTGAGGGTATTGGGTTCGACGCGCCGTTCCAGCAACGCCCCGGCGTGTTCAAAGGGCACGGTGTAACGGTTGGATTCGAAGGCGATCCGACAGCGGTTGGTGGCCCGAACCCGGCGGCTGCAACTGAGGTCGTAGCCGGCGAGTGGCAAAGGCTGCAACACGGGTTTTTCCTGTTGGAAGGCGTCGCAGGGACGCCTGCTTTTTGAGCCGGCGCCGTAACGTGCTGGCCGATAAATGGTGACGGCGGCAAAACGCCCCGACCCGTAACCCGCTGGCTTTGAACTCGCTTATTAAGCGACTCACTTCTTCGCCCGTGCGTCGACGCCGACTTACCCCTTCTGCATGGTTTTCCATGCCCTCCAGTCCACCACAACCTCACGCCTGCCGGTAGGTGGGGTTGCTTACACGCGTACAGCGGACCAGGCCGAACTCACCGTCTTGCACCGCCCGGAAGACGACGGCGCACGGAGGGCCACCGGCTGCCGGTTTTGCGCGTCGCGGGAAAGCCTGGAACCTACCGGCACCTTTGCCGTGGTCGCGGTCTAACGCGGGTTTCTTTATCCCCCCACGACCGGCCCGGAGAGGCTTTGACGTAGGGGTGGCACCAACTCGATGGCGGGGGTTATTGACCCCACTGGCCCGCGCGAACGCGCGGGATCCAAACCCACGGGGCGAAGCGGAGGCGGAGCCAGGCGGCGAGAATGGGCCAATTCTTGGCCAGCTCGTCGGAGGCGGTTCGTCAACAACTGCTTCGGAGGTTCTCACCCAGGCCAAGAGTCGCGTGGCCCTCACGCGCGCTAATTAACGGACGGTCGTTACCAAATCCAGGCACCGGTTATCACCTACTAAGCGGGCAAATCAGGGCCGTTAAGTCTCCAATCCCGTCGAGGCGTATCGATTCCTGGACTTACCGGTGCGAGTGCGTGTTGCCTCTGACTTATTGCATCGAGTGAAGCCCAATGAGGTTTCCCTCAGTATCAATGGCAAGAGCGATGAATCCGTATTCACCGATCGACATTTTCTCTTTCTGAACGCGTCCACCGTTCTCGACCGCGCGGGAGGCCTCCACCGCACAGTCGGCACAAGAAAAGTAAATGATGGTTCCTCCACCGCCTGAGTCCTTCCCGTCCATCTTGACGATCGCCCCCGGAGCTCCAGGGATGTCCATACCCATCGGGAAGGCCCATATCTCGATGCTTGGGCTTTCAAGCCGCTCAAGGGTCACTTGGAACGTTTTCTGATAAAAGGCTTTGGCTCGTTCTATATCTTGAACATAAAGTTCGAACCAGCCGACGGGATTGTGCTTTGTATTCATGTGGTGCTTTGGTTTAGGATTGGGTGTGAAGGGATCTATTCCGGCTGTGGATTTGAAGGAAGGGATTGTTGCGGGTTCTTGATAGCCCGATGGCTTCTTTCCTGATTGGCGGCTACTGTGTTGGCGAGTCGAATTGAAAGTAAGCGAGCTGGTTCTCAAATGCCGCAGGCAAAACGCCTCGACGATCAGAAAGCGGCTCCCGTCAGGGTCGCGGAAAAAGAACTGCGGTGGCACAGGATCCGCCATAGTGACCTCGATCGAGACGAGCCCCGTCCGGCACTTTCCCTTACGCGCAATCTCCGCGTCCACGTCAGCGCCTTTCGCGCGGAGCGTTGCGTGGTC
>DASWVC010000121.1:0-4652 GCA_036401335.1 Chthoniobacterales bacterium | reverse complement strand
CGGGGACGGGATCGGCCACGGGGCCTCCTCGTCGGGAACGGAGAAATAAAAGGTGGAACCGTGGCCGGGCACCGAGTCCGCCCAGATCCAGCCCCCGCGCCGCTCGACGAGCTTTTTGACCAGGGCGAGGCCGATCCCGGTTCCCGCGTATTGCTCGCGGCCATGCAACCGCTCAAAGATGCCGAAAATTTTGTCCGCGTCCTGGGAATCAAACCCGATCCCGTTGTCGGCAATGCGGAACACCCAGGCATCCAGCTGATGCACGGCGCTGACGTCTACCTTTGGCCGGACGGCGCCGCGGTATTTGAGGGCGTTGCTCACCAGGTTCTGGAGCAAGTGATCGAACTGTCCGGCAAAAAACCGCAGTTCGGGCAAGGTTTCGAAGACCACCTCGGCGTTGGATTCACGGAGGACCGAATCCAAGTTTGCGAGCACCCGTTCCAATGCCGCCTGGGTGTCGACCGCCTCGAGTTTGTCTGCCTGACCTGCCCGTGCGTACGTCAACAGGCTTGCCACCAAGGCTTGCATCCGCGCAGATCCCTCCACGATCATCCTGGTCAGTTCGTCCCCATTTTGGTCGAGTTTCCCGTGGCCGTTCCGTTCCATGAGTTGAACCCCTCCCGCCACGGCACGAAGCGGCTCCTGCAAGTCATGGGCCGCCATGGCGGCAAACTGTTCCAGATCCGCATTGGAACGGGCCAACTCCCGGTTGAGCCGGTCCAGTCCCTCGTTGAGGCGCACTAATTCCGCGTTTTTCTCCACCAGTCCCGCCTGGTTTTCCCTCAGGGTGCGGACCTCCTGCGCACGTTGCAATTCCTGAGCGCAAACCCACGCATGCCGACGCACCCGTGCCACCAATTCCGTTCGGCTGGGCATTTTGACGAGGTAATCGTCGGCCCCTGCTTCGAAGGCAGCTTGTTTCATGGCAGGATTTTCCCTGCTGGAAAGCACGATGACGGAAATGCCCTGCGTGAGCGGGTGGCTGCCGTACGCCCTAATCAGGTCGAGTCCATTTGCTCCGGGCAAGTCGAGGTCCTGCAAGATGACGGCCGGCCTGATCCGAAGGACGGTTGCAAGCGCTTGCTGCGGATCTTGCTCGTGATGGAAAACGAAGGACGGCTCGGCTTCGAGCAGACGCCGAACGACCTGGGCCACGAGGACTTGGTCATCCACCAGAAGGACGACCGTCTTCCCCCTTTCCCCCTGGGCATTTGACGTTTCAGAATTCATCGGGTCTGCCTCGGTTTGACTCGATCCCTAAAGCACCGTGGCGCTGAGGGCCTCGCGTTTGGTAAGGGTGAACACGGGGTTTGGATCAGGGTATAAGTAGTCCACTTAGAAGTGGATTCGGCGCAGCCGGCGAACCCTTTAAATCAAGGCCATTAATTCCCCGGCCCAAACCGGAAGATCCGAAACGGATCTTGCACGCGGGTTTGGCCGTGGTTGAATCGCGGGGTCAGGTTGATTTGCGAGGTGGTGACGTAGATCGCACGGTCCGCTCCTTGGGCGAAACTGTCGGGCCAATGCAGGCGATCATCTTGCAATACCTGTTTCAGCTCATGCGTTTCCAGGTTCATGACCATGATGGCGTCGCGCTCGAGTGCGCCGGAATAAAGGAAGCCCCGGTCGTACCACAAACCATCAGCTGCAGGAACATGCCCGAATGCCTCGGCCATTCGGCTGAGGGCGGCATCGTCCTGATTGGCGTCCTCGAGGGCAGCGGCAGGAATGCGGTACAACGTCTGACCGGTAAGCGCCTGGTAGTACAGAAAGCCATCGTCCGGATCGAAGGCAATACCGTCTGAGTTGACCTGGACCGGTTCACCGTTTTTGGGGTCGACGAGCGGCACGCCCTCGACGGTCAGCTTTAATCCAGGCTCGGCTTTCGTTGAGGGGTGATCGGCCAGCACGCGCCGGGCTTGCCTGGAACTCAGGTCCACAACCACCAGGGCACCCGCACCTGAGTCGGTGAGGAACGCAAATTCGTGTTTTGAATCTATGCGAACGTCGTTGAGGTAACTTTTTGCGGGCGCAACGGATTCGTCAAAAATGATGGCATCGACCACGCGATTGGTCTGCAAATCGATCTGCACCAGCTTTGCCCCGCCTTTGGCTACCGCCCCCTGTTTGACGGCCGCGGGGTCCACCACCCAAAGACGGTCCTTGTCGTCCACGTAAACGCTTTGCACGCAGACAAAACGGGTACCCGGGTCGCCTGAGTTCTGGTTCCATACTTCATCTGGGTAGGGGACCAGTTTGCCGTCCTTCACCTCCGCCACGGAAACCGTGTGGGGCTCTGACCAGTACGGGAGATTGACGAACAGGCGCCCTTCCCGGGAGATCGCCACGCCAGTGACCTGCTGGCCGGGAAACTCTCCAACCACCTCCAGGGTGGGGCTGGAGGTGCCAGCAGATGCGGAAAGGATGAACCAAAAGCAGGCAACGAGCGCAGCCAGTAACCGATGCATGATGGTCATTCGTTGCCGGAAGGAATTTCGGCTCGGTTGGTACGGGAGCTTGTCCTCAAGCGACCCTACCAACCGGGAGCGGCGTCGCGCCACCTCGGCGGTGAAGGGACTCGCCGCCCTACCGGACACCGCTTGAGCCGGTCGCCTCTTAGAGCCCAAAGGTCCTTACCTTAGCGACATTCCGGGCTGGTCTGCAGAAAATAACAGACCTCGGCATCCGACGTCTGACGGAAATCCTGGTAAAAGGCGCTCACGGCCCGAAATTCCTTCGGTTGAAACGGACAGATCACCTGGTCAGCGACGTTGCTCAGGGCCGCGCACGCTTCCGGCGCCCCGATCGGCGCGGCGACCGTTACGCGCGCAGCGCGCCGTTCCCGCAGGGCCAGGACCGCGGCCCGCATGGTTGAACCGGTGGCCAGACCGTCGTCAACCACAATCACCTCACGACCGGTCACCGGCTCTGCCCTCCGTTCGCCGCGGTAAAGGCGTTCCTGTTCGGCCAAGGTCGCCAGTTCGCGCTCGGCAGCTGCCGCTACCGCCTGTTCCGAGTTGGAAAGGCTGGTGAGAGCATCCGGATTCAGCACCCGAATGCCGCCGGAAGCAACTGCACCAATGGCCCATTCTTCACGGCCGGGGAAGCCCAGCTTGCGCACCACCAGAACGTCAAGCGGAGCATTCACGGACCGGGAAACCTCATAGGCAACCGGCAACCCGCCCCGAGACAAGCCCAACACAGTCATGGAAGGCGCAATGGCTTGTGTCGCCAGCAAATGCTTCGCAAGTTGACGCCCCGCGTCGTGTCGGTCCTGAAAAAGAGGTTTCATAAAGATCGTTTCCCAGTCAGAAATCCAGATCCGCACCTGCTCGCTCCTGCGAGCTTGACGGCTGGCCCCCCTTCCTGATCGCAAGACCTCCAGCTTTAGATCTGGATTTTGCGCAAAGGCGTCGGGAGCGTTGCCCGGGAACGCGCTTTTGTGTTCACAACCTGAGAAACAACCGACACATTCAAAGCGCCGTTCAGATTCACGCATTTCCTCCCATGCAAAACCTTTCCGGAAAAGTCGCCCTGGTCACCGGCGCGAGCTCGGGCATCGGCCGAGCCACTGCCTGCGCTTTGGCCAAGCTGGGCGTCAAACAACTGCTCACCGCCCGATCCGCTGACCGGTTGAAGCAGCTGGCCGCCGAGCTTGGCGCAGGCGCCCAGCCCTGCGCGGCCGATTTGACCCAGGCCCCCGACGTTGCCAGGGTCGTTGCGGCTGCCTTGGAGACGTTTGGAAGGCTCGACATCGTGCTTGCCAATGCCGGCATTTACCTTTCCGGGGACGTTAAGGACCAAGACCCAAACGACTGGGATCAGTTGATCGCCACCAACGTAACCAGTGTCTTACGCCTGGTGCGTGTAACCTTGCCGCACCTGATTGCTCAGGGAAGCGGCGACATCATTGTGACCAGTTCGATCTCGGGCCATCAAGCCATCCATTGGGAACCGGTTTACAGTGCTTCCAAACACGCCATCCAATCATTCGTGCACGGCGTGCGGCGGCAATTGTTGACCACGGGGGTCCGCCTTGGAGCCGTGGCACCGGGGTTGGTCTTGAATGAACTCTGGGGCATTACGGATCCGGCCGAGATCGAACGCAAAGTTGCCGAAGGCGCAGGCTTGCGCTCGGAAGACGTTGCGGAAGCCATCGTGTTCATGCTTACCCGTCCCTGGAACGCCACGGTACGGGACCTGGTGATCCTGCCGCGTGCGCAGGACTTGTGAGTTGTATCCATGGTAGGAGTTGTATCAATGAAGAGGGAAGAAGTTGCCTTATTCAGTTTTGGTAGGGTCAGCTATCCTTTGTCGGCCGTTTGAGGCGACGTGGCGGACACCTTAGCGTAGGTCGTGCAGGGACACACGACCCTGTCGTTTGGCTGCTACGCCGGCACCCCGGTCACGAAGGGGCTTGCCGCCCTGCCGGACGCCCAGACCCGTCCAGGTGCAGAGGCTAGGGCCCTTTCGGGCCCAACCGCCCCTTGCCGTCGGGCCACGAGGGAGCGGTCGCTCCCCGGGCGCTTGGGGACAAGCTCCCCTACCGGAGAAGGCGCCGCCCCGGAGCGAGAAGCATTTCGGACCGCACGGCGGCCAAACGGCCGGGAGGAGGTGTTTGCGGCGCTTGGAGATCTCGGTCCGGCTTAATT
>DASWVC010000120.1:0-21819 GCA_036401335.1 Chthoniobacterales bacterium | reverse complement strand
CAGTTGATCACGCAACACGAGCGCCGAATGCACCACTCCATCAACTCGTCCCCATTGCCGCCGCACGGTTGCAAAGGCCTCCTGGATCGTCTCGGGGCTGGTAAGGTCAGCACGCAAGTAGATCAATTCGCCCCCTTTGCGTTCAACGGCGGCGATCTGCCGGGCAAGTTCGGCATCCGGCGCCCTTCGTCCGATCCAAGCGAGACGTGCCTGGTATTTTTCGGCGAGGTGTTCACTGAACGCCTGGCCGATGCCGCCGGCCCCACCCGCCACGACGTAGACGCCCCCGTGTTGGAAAGCTGACTTGCCCGCCGCCGGTACCTCGGTCGGCCAGAGCACAAGCTGGTACCGCCGCCCGGCACGCCACGCAACCTTCCCGACCTCTTTGTGAGGAGGTTCGTTGACGACGGCAGTGACCGCGGCATCGACGGTTTCAGGAGTGACGTCGCCGAGGTCAAGGCAGCTCGCGTCAATCTCAATGCATTCCTGGCCGATCGATCCGATCAACCCTGAAACCGACGCGCTGTAAGGATCGCCGGGTGCCTGGTTTTCGGCGGGCCAGACGCCGCGCGTCGCCACTTTCAGTTGCAGCCCAGGGTGCCACCAGCCCATTTCGCGCAGCACCTTTATCAGCCGGAAAAGGCAGAGCACGCCTTGGGCCTGTCCACGACGGGCTCGGTCGAGTTCGCCGACACCGCTTACGGCTCCCGTCACGAAATGGATCAGGTCCGGGCGTTGCAGCTTCCGGACCGCCGTTTGCCAGGCCTCGGGTTCATCCGGGGTCAGCGGGTGGCAACTGCCGACATCCCGGGCCGCATCCGGGTCCAGGCGGATGACTTCTGCCGCTGGATACCGTTCGCGGAGTTTGTTTTCGAGGAGGCCTTCTTGAGCCAGGATCAGCCAGACGTTTTCGGCTTGGGAAGGTGCAGGCACCGGGATCGATTTTTCGATCCAACCTGGGGTGTAAAGCAGGTCGGAGAGGGGGTCTCGCGCCGGTCGGGCAACGTAGCCATCGATCCGAACAAATAGCTGGCCCGCCGGGCTCGCGAGGGTGATTTGAGCGCCGGTCTCAGGGCGACCGCGCACATGGACCCTAACTTCCTGGGCACAGGGGCCGAACACCTGAACCCGCTCCACGCTGAAAGGCAGGAGCGGCTTAACGTCGGCGTCTGCCAGCAGGAACCCGGTTGCTACCTGGAGCGCTCCATCCAGCAGCGCGGGATGCAACGCATACAATTCCAGCTCCGGTGCTGCCGCCGGATCGAGCGTTAGCTCTCCGACCACTTCATCCTCACCCACTGAGAGGTGTTCAATCGTTTGGAACCAGGGACCGTAGACAACGCCGGCGTGCGCAAAGCGGGAATAAAGGTCCTGACGGTGGAACTTACGGCCGACCGCCCCGCCCACGGGGTCGACGATGGGTGGAAACGGGGACGCTGTCAGGCATTCAACCTCCCCTTCGGCATAGGTCACGGAGCCAGGTTCATCTGTTACCGAAAAACGGAGGACCCCGTCTTCCTGCCGCAACGTCACGTGGACGTCGAAACACTCCTGGTGCGCCTCGATCGGCCGCAACCAGGTGACGGCCCGGAAGCCGAGGGAAGCATCCGGCTTCAAAGTGCGGGCGGCCTCGTAAACCATTTCCAGGTAGGCAACTCCGGGCAGGATCTTTTTCCCGCTCACCTGGTGATCGACCAGGACCCGGTCGTGCGGTCCGAACCGTTTTACAAAAGTCGCGCCGGACGCGAGGCTGGGCACGGTCGCGTCGAGCAACGGCCCGATTGACCCGGCAGGTCGCTCCGGGACCCCGTTGGGGTTGAACCAAAAAGGCTTGAGCTCAAATGGATAGGTGGGTAGCGAGATTCGGCAGGGTCTTTCCCCCTGGTGAAGGGATTGCCAGTCCACCTCCTGGCCTTGCTCGTAGGCTGCAGCCAGCCGACACAACAGCTGCCGGTAAGGCTCGGGGGTACCCTGGAGCGCCTTCAGATCGGTGGTTGGCCGGTTCCCGTCCGGAAAACCTGTGTTCAATGGTTGCGGCCCGGCTGCTTGTCCTTCGGTAGATGCAGGCGCAACGGATGCCTGTCGCAAGGCATCGCGCAATTCCTCTACGGAACCGACCACCCAGGCAGCGCGCTTCGTGAGGTGACTTCGGCCCAGGTTCAGCGTGTAGCTGATGGCCGCAAGCAAGCTCGCAGACGGCATCTCGCGGTCCAGCCAGTCAAAAAGATCTGACCTCCGGCGCGCCAGGGCTCCGTCCGTCGCGGCAGACAACGTGACCAGGTAGGCCGGTTTGATTCCGTCTGACGGGAGGCGCAACGCTGGCGCTTCTTCCAGCACCAAGTGCACGTTGGTTCCGCTGAACGAAAACGAACTTACCGCTGCCCGGCGTCTTTCGGAAATGGCTTCGTCCCACTTCCGGCAGGTGCGGTTTACAAAAAACGGGCTGCCGGAAAAATCAATGTGCGGATTCGGAGGATCGGAGTGGAGCGTTGGAGGGATTTCGCGATGCTTGAGCGCAAGCATCGCCTTGATGACCCCTGCCACTCCGGCAGCGGAAAGGGTGTGGCCGATGTTTGATTTAACCGAGCCAACCGCGCAAAAATTTTCCCGGTCCGTGAACCGCCGGAAAGCATCGGTAAGGGCGGCAATCTCGATCGGATCTCCGAGCCGGGTACCGGTCCCATGGCATTCCACGTAACCGATCGTCCCGGGATCAATCCCAAATCGCTCATAAACCTCGATTTCCAGGGCGGTTTGCGACGGCGCGCTTGGGGCCGTGATGCCATTGGTTTTTCCGTCCTGATTGGTTGCGGACCCTCGGATGATGGCCTGAATGTTGTCTCCGTCGCGCAGGGCATCGTCCAACCGTTTCAGGACGAGCACGCCAATGCCCTCGCCGGGGACAAAGCCATCCGCCTTGGCGCCGAACGTATGGCAACGCCCGCCCGGCGACAACATGCCAGACCGGCTCGCCATGACGTGAAACCGCGGCGTGCAGATGACGGCGGCTCCGCCGGCCAAGGCAATTTCACTTGTACGTGCTCGCAAACTTTCGCAGGCCAGGTGAATGGCGACCAGCGACGAAGAACAGGCGGAATCAACGGCAAGGCTGGGGCCTTTCAGATTTAAATGATAGGCGATTCGCGCCGCCAGGATCGCGGAAGCGTTGCCGGTGAAAGCCGAAGGCTCTGCCCAGGCATTTGTCCGGCCGAGCCGATAATCGTAGTCGCTTCCTCCGCAACCGACGAACACGGCACAAGGCCGTCCATCGAGGTCGCGGTCGGAATACCCCGCGTCTTCCAAGGCACGCCAACTCTCCATCAGGAAAAGCCGTTGCTGCGGATCGATGTACTCAGCTTCCCTTGGCGCAATCCTGAAAAACAACGGATCAAACGCCTCTGCATCGACCAGAAATCCTCCCCACTTGCTGTAACTGCTCACCATCTCCGACCGGCCTTCGCGGTAGTACTCGGCAACGGCCCACCGGTTCGCAGGGATTTCCGTGATCGAATCCCGACCCGCTTGCAGGTTCTCCCAGAATTTCGGCAGGTTCGGCGCACCCGGAAACTGACCGGATGCGCCGATGATTGCGATCGCCCCGGCGTCAGGCGGGTGGGTCACAACAGGCGGGTTTAGCGTGCCGGTCTCCGGCGCTTCCAGGCGGCCAGGCAAGGGAGGCTCCACCAGGGATACGGCGGAGGCAGCCATCCCGTCGGCCACCGGCTGCAGCCCTTCTCCTTCGGGAAGCAGTTCCAGGATGCGGCGGGCTAACTTTTCCGGCGTTGGGTAATTGAAAACGTCGGTTGAACGCAGCCTGACCGGCAAACCGGCATTGAGCCGGTCCACGATTTCTACCGACAGAATGGAGTCGACGCCCAAGCTTTCGAAAGTGTCCTGGTCGTGCAGGTCCTCCGGCTCTGCCTGTAGAACCTGGCGCACGGTTTGGGTCACCAGGACCAACACCTCTGCGTTGTGTGGGTTGGCGGGTGCCGAAGCAGGCAGTTCGGCCGACGGCAATCTAGGCGCGTTGGAAGCGACTGGCTCGTTGAGCGCACCGTTGCTTTCTGCTGCCAGGACCACTTGAAACAGGTTTGCAAAGAGTCCGCCGGATCGGCCCAACACCCTCGGGGCCGGGAAACCCTCCTGGACCAAGGCGCGGCGCCACTGATCGATCGAAAGAAGCGGCGCGTTTTTCAGGCGGCGCTCAGGGTCTTGAAACGCCCACCACCCATCCAGGAGGCCGTACGTCAGGCCGTTGAACAAACGGGCCTCAGTGCCCTCCAGCAGGACGATGGCTCCGTCACGCCGCAGCAGAGCTTTGATGGTTTGCAGCGAGCGTTGCAGAAGCCGGGTGGTATGAACCACATTTGCGCCGAGCACCAAATCAAAGGTGTGCTGCTCAAACCCTTGTTCGCGAATCGGTTTCTCGATGTCGAGAAGGGCGAACTGCATGAAGGGGTAACGCTCGGCAAAATGCTTCTCGCCATGACGTTTGAAGGCAAAGGCGACGTCGCTGTAACAATACTCCAGGATTCCTCGCAGGTTGCGGATTGCCTCGGCCACGAAACCGGTGGTTGCACCCGAGCCGGCGCCGACTTCCAGGATTCGTACGGTTCGGCCGGGTTGTTCGCGAAACAACGCTGCGACGTATTCCCGAACGGTTAAGGCTGCGAGGCGATTGAAATGATCGATCAGGATGCTGCCCTGGTAAACCTGCGAGATCAGCTCGACGGAGCCGTTCGGGAACAGGACGTCCGTTGCCGGCAAGCGGCCCGGCAACACCTCCGGCAACGCCTCGATGCAGTTTCGAAGCAACGTTGCGTGAGGGCGCAAACGAGCAAACGAAAACGCGAACCGGTCCCAGGCGCCGGACAGATCGGATAGCGCGCGTTCCGTTTCCGGAGCGAACGCCTTCGCGGTCGGGCGTACGTTTCCCGCAGCCGGCTCCACGAGACCGCCCTGTTGCAGAAACCCCAAACAGGATGCGCAAAAGGGGTAGAACTTAGGCGCGGCGGCGAACGCGTCCTGGAACTCAGCAGGAGAAACCGAATGACCGGTCGCGCCCAGAAGGCCCCGGTCCCGCATTGCTTTCAGAAGCGTGAACCGGCCGAGCTCTTCAAGCGCCGCGAAGCCTTGGATTTCATTCTCGGCCACGGCTACATCCCAGCCAAGTGCATCCGCCGGCACACCCTCAACGCGGTCGAGAACCCGGCTTATTCTGCCAGGTGCAGTTTGTGTCTCCCCGGGCTCCACCGTTTTCACCACGGGGCGACCAGCGTAGCCGGTCAGCTTCGCGGCGACCTGTCCCTCGGTATCCGTGAGAACAATATCAACCACCCCGGCGCCATTGCCGGCCCCGACACACGCCCACGTCTCGCGGGGCAACGCCTTGAACACATCGAGGCGTTCGAGGCTGAAAGGCAACCGGAGAGCAGGTGGAAATTCGGCCGAGCCGAGCAGTGCGGCCGTTTGCAGCGCGCCGTCCAACAGGCTTGGATGCAGTCGGTAGCGGCGCCAGTCGGGCGGGCACGCCGCTGGCAACCGGAGCCGCGCCAGGACGGAGGAAGTTCCGAGCCAGAGGCGTTCAATGCACTGAAAGTAGGGGCCGTATTCGATGCCGCCCTTCCGAAAAACCTGGTAGATCTCCGCGCCCGGCACCTCACGCGCACAATCTTCCTGCCATGCGGGCAAATCGATCGGGATCGCCGCGACCGCCTCAGCTGGAGCCAACTCGCCACGCGCATGCTCGCAGGCTTCCGTCCCGGTCAAGCTCTCCACGGCAAAGCTGATCCGGCCCTGCCGGCGCTGGAACCGCACCCGCACGTTGCCGGACTGTTCCGTTCCAAGCGGCCGGAGGAAGACAACCGACCGCAATTGGGCCGAATGTTCCAACGCAATGGCAGCTTCCTGCACCATCTCAAGGTAAGCTGCCGCCGGCAGGATCGGCCGGCCCTCAACGAGGTGGTCGGCAAGGACGGGGTCGGCTGGATCAAACTTTTTGTGAAAGCTGGTTTCCGTTTCCCAGGCCGGCATCCGGGTGTCCAACAGCGGCCCGAGTGGACGCCCTGCTCCTTTAACACTTTCCTGTGGCAACCAGTGACGTCGCCGCTCGAAGGGATAAGGTGGAAGCGCGACACGACGCGGCGGGCGTTCTCCGTACACAACGTTCCAAGGCACCTCGGCGCCGCCGACCCAGAGTTCACCCAGGCTCTGCCAATCGCCCTGGTCGGCCAAGGCACGAATAAAAGACTTGCCTGCGTCCCGGTGGAGCAGGTCTCTCACCTGTAGTTCCGCCGCGCCACGCAATATCCCGGTCGAACGCAGTTTTTCCTGCACTTCCGTAAGGCTGGAGGCGAGGAACGCCATCCGTTCTTTTAACGGGTCGCGGCCAACCTGCAGGGTGTAAGCCAGATTGCGCAAGCTTAACGGCGCACCGGCTGCGGCAACTCGCGCCAAATGGCCGGCGAGATCCGCGGCCAGGATTTCAAGTTGGCTGGCCGTGCGTGCAGAAAGAACAACCAAGGCCCGGGTCTCCCCGGGGACTTCTTCCGCTGGCTGCAGAGGGCGCTCCTCGAGGACCACATGGGCGTTCTCACCGGAAAAACCGAAAGAACTGACTCCGGCCCGTCGCGGAACCCCGTCTCGCAAACGGTTCCAAGGTTTGTTCTCGTCAACAATGTAGAACGGGGTGTTCTCAAGCTGGATCTTCGGGTTGCGCCGGCGAAAGTGGAGATTGGCGGGAATGATGCCGTGCTCCATCGCGAGCACTACTTTGAGAACCCCTGCCAGACCGGCCATTGCCTCGAGGTGTCCGATGCTGGTTTTCACCGATCCCAGTCCGCAATGTTTCGGCCCCGGTTGGCCGGCGTTCGTCCCGTCTCCCACGAAGGCGGCTTTTAAGCCATTGACTTCGATCGGGTCCCCGAGCGGTGTGCCGGTCCCATGGGTCTCGACGTACGTAATGGTCCCGGGATTGATGCCGGCACGCTCCATCGCCGCCCTGATCACCTCGGTCTGGGCAGTCGGGTTGGGAACGGTCAACCCGGTCGACCGGCCGCCGTGATTCTCGGCCGACCCACGAATGACGGCGTGAATGGGATCTCGATCGATGCGCGCCTGCGCAAGCGGTTTCAGCAACAGCGCCGCCACGCCTTCTCCACGCACGTAGCCATCCGCTTCGGCATCGAACGTGCGGCAACGCCCGCTCGGGCTAAGCATCCCGGTTTTCGCGACGGCACGGTTCACGTCCAGGTCGAGGATCAGGTTCACCCCGCCGGCCAGGGCCAGGCTGCACTGACCGGATTGGAGGGCAGCCACTGCCCGATGGAGGGCAACCAACGAGCTCGAACAGGCGGTGTCCACTGATGAACTGGGCCCGCGAAGGTTCAGGTGGTAGGAGACGCGATTCGCAACGAGCGACGAGGCCGCGCCCACTGCTGCCTGGGCGCTGTCGTCCACCTCGCGGTCTTCTGAAGAAACCCGGTATTCCGAACCGCCGACAATCCCCACAAAAACCCCGGTGCAGGTACCCGAAAGGGCACTCGGTGCGTAACCGGCGTTCTCCACGGCTCTCCAGGCGCTCTCGAGGAAAAGGCGTTGCCGAGGGTCCATCGTCGCAGCCTCGCGCGGCGAGATGTTGAAAAACTGCGCATCGAACTTGTCGACGTCCGCGATGAACCCGCCGCTGATGGCCTCGCCGGGCTCGGTCCCCGCGAGTTGTTCCCTTTCTTTGGGCAACGGACCGACCCCGTCCTTTCCGGACAAGAGGTTCTCCCAAAACGTGGCCAGGTCCGGTGCTCCGGGCAAACGTGCATCCAGACCGATGATTGCCACCGGTTCAGCGCCGGGAACGCCGGACGTTTCCAGGGCTGAGTCGCCGTTGCTTTGAGCAGCCAGTTCCGTGGCGGGCAACGGCACCGGCGACAAGGCCGCCGCAGAATGGTTGCCGAACGATTCGGGTACAGCGGCGGATTCCCGGTGCTCTTCCCAGATGAGTTTGTGCCCGTACTGTGCCAGCAAAAATTCCGCCGTATTCTGCAGGGTCTTGTGGTGGTAAAAAAGCGTCGCGTCGAGGTCGAGTCCAAATTGCCGGTTTAGCCGTGTGCTCAGCGCGGTAAAGCGGATGGAATCAAATCCGAGTTCCCCGAGCGGCTGGGCGGGATCGAGCGTGTCTTCGGACACTTGCAGAACGTCGGCAGCGATCCGGCGTAGCCGGAGGCAGAACTCAGGCGGACCAAGCAGGCGAACGGTGGTTTCGGGCGCAGCCGTTCCGGTGAAGTCCAGGCCCATCTTCGCAGTGATTTCGTCGAGACTCGTTCTCTTCAGAAACTGCCGATCCACTTTCGCGTTGGGGGTCAATGGGAGGGCACGCAAAGCCTCGAAGCGCACCGGAACCATGTAGTCCGGCAGACGTGTTTTCAGCTGTGCCGTGAACCGTTCCGACGAAGCAGCGGGCCGCCGGGATTCCTGAGGCACCCAGAACGCAACCAGCATGGCGTGACCACTGGAATCAACCCTCTGCACCACGGCCGCCGCACGGACGCCGGGAAGACTACCCAAAACGGTTTCGATCTCGCCAAGCTCAACCCGAAAGCCGCGGACTTTTACCTGTTGGTCGACTCGACCAATGAATTCATACATACCTGACGAGGTCTCCGGTCTTGTAAATGAGTTCTCCCGCTCGGGCGGGATCCGGCACGAACCGATCCCGGGTGAGGTCCGGCCGATTCACGTAACCTTTGGCCAGTCCATCGCCGCCGATCCAGAGCTCACCGATCTCCCCGGACGGCACCGGTTTCATTGAGGGATCGAGCACGTAAAAACGGGTGTTGGCGATTGGTTCTCCCAAACGGATTGGCTGGTTTGGTTGTACCTTCTGGATTGCGGACCACACCGTTGTCTCCGTCGGACCGTACATGTTCCAAACTTCTGCCCCGCGCTTCAGCAACTCGCCGGCAAGCTTCTGATCCCACGGCTCGCCGCCGCATAGAATCTTCAGGCCCGGAACGGCGCCCAGGTCCGCGGCAAGCAACATCCGCCAGGTCGACGGGGTGCCTTGCACCAGCGTGGCCCCGGACCGCTCCACTTTCTCCCGGAACCGCACCCCACCTTTAACCGTCTCCTCCGGAAGTATTTCCACCCGTGCGCCGGTGATTAACGGCAGAAAGAATTCAAGGGCTGCGATGTCGAAACAGACGGTGGTAGCCGCCAGAACGTAGTCTTTTGACGTGCACCCCGGCTGCTGAGCCATGCTGAGCAGGAAGTTTCGCAAGCTGCGCTGCCTGATCTGTACGCCTTTCGGCTGACCGGTGGAGCCGGAGGTGTAAATGACATACGCAAGGTCCTCCGAAGAACCGGGGAGATCCGGGCTATCTGTCGGGCACCGTTGGATGTCCTCCGCGTTGGCGTCAAGATCCAGCAACTGGACACCGGGGGGGCGGAACCGGCTTTCGGCGCGTGTGATCAGGTGAGTCATGCCCGAATCGCGGGTGACGAAGGCAAGGCGTTCGTCAGGATGAGTCGGGTCGAGCGGAACGTAAGGCGCCCCGGCCTTCCACACCGCAATCAAACTCACGAGCATCTCCAGGGATCGGTCGACACAGACCCCAACCGGCGAACCGCGCGTAACGCCAAGTTTAAGGAGGTGATGCGCCAATTGGTTGGTCCGCTGTTGCAAAGCCTGATAAGTGAGTTCCTGGCCGCGGAAAATTACCGCCGCCGGCTCCGGGGTCAGGCACGCTTGCTCATCGATCAGATGGTGGACGCAGCTGTGGTTGCTTGCCTCGGCACGGGCGGTTGGCTGATCGACCTCGAGGGTTTCCGGCGCGGCGGCTGCCCTCGGCTGGAGCGGGCCCGGCCGGATCTCGGGCTGGGCACAGATGGTTTCCAGAAGACCCAGGTACTTAACGGCCAGGTGTTCCGCGTCCCGATCGGCGAACGCGGCCGGCCGGTACTTGACATGGAGGTGCCAGTCGCCGGGAGATTGCATGACTTCGAATACCAGGTCGAACTCGCCGGTCTGGTGAACCTGCGGCAGAAGACGATCCGCGAACTCGCAGTGTTCGGGCGTCTGCCAGGTCTGGAAATAAAAGGCGGAGGGCAGGACCGCAGGTTTCCCGATCTCTGAAAGCGTTTGCACCACGCGGCGGAGCGGGAACTGCCGGTGCTCCAACGTGGCAATGACACGGTCAAAGGTCTGGGCGAGGAGGCTCTGAAAAGGTGTCCCCGCCTCGATCCGCAACCGGATGGGCAACACGTTGACAAAGAAGCCGATGGTTTGAGCGAACTCGGTGGAAGGTCTGGCATCGACAGCGATTCCGGTAACGACCTCCTCGGCGGCGGCTGCTTGCGCCAACACGACCTGAAAGGCGGTCAGGAAAACCGCTTGCAACGTGACGCGTCGGTTCACGGCCAATGCTTCGAGATCATGGATCAGACGTTTTGAAATGTTGGCATGGAACAACCGGCCCGGCTCTGGCCTGGATGGTTCTGGGGCGGCCGCGGCCCGGAAAGGAGCGAATCCATCGGGAAACTCTTTGAGCCAGAAAGCGTGGTCCTCCCTGGAGCGGTCACTTGCCAGGTAACCACGTTCGAGCTCTGCAAAACCGGTCAGGGTGCGCTCCGGAACCCGGCGCTGCCAGGAATCCGCGGTGGCCCCGTAACGACGCTCAATTTCCGACAGCAGCAACTCCAGGGAGCGGCCATCAAAAACCAAGTGGTGAATGTGCAGGAAGAGAACGTCGCGATCCCCGTCGCCGCTCAGAACGCAGGCCCGCCAGAGGGGCCCGTGGTCGAGATCAAACGGCGGGGTACTGAGTTCATGGATTGCGTCGATGGCCTGAGCGGCGGCGCCCTCCACGCGCCGGTATTGGACATCGAGCGGCAGGCTTGGATGAACGACCTGCATCACTCCGTGGGCATCGGATTGAAACGTGGTGCGGAGAGCGGGCTGGTCCGCAGCGATGCGCCCAAGGACAAGGCGCAGGCGATCAACGTCCAATCTCCCGTTCCACAGGACCGCCAGAGGGAGGTGGTAAGCCGTGCTTCCCGGGAAGGACATCTGGGTGGACCACACCGCTCTCTGGGCTTCCGTCAGCGGAAATGTGTCTGGGAGTGCGGCGGGCTGATCCCCGGCGTCAGCGGCCGCCTCAGGCTTGGGGCTGCCATTGGAAGGGCCAGAGGCGGGCACCAGCTTTGCAGAGATCCGGCGAAGCGTCCGTTCTTCAAAAAAGAGGCGGACTGGGGTCCGCACACCGGTCAGGCGTTCAAAGGTTTCGACAACCCGCAGCACGTACAATGAGCCGAACCCATGGCGTGCCAGATCATCGTCGGCCCGGATCTCGGCCGGCTCGGTGCGCAAAACTTCCGCCACGCTGGCGCGAAGCGCCTCAAGCAACGAGCCGGAAGGGAGCGGTTCAATCCCCGCCGGCCTGCCGGGTTCCCGGCGGGGCGGGTGGGCGTCGCCATTCTTACCAGCGAAGGGAGGGCCGTCGGCGGGTTTGGCGGGACCGGCAATTCCGGGGTGCCAGTAATCCTCGCCGGAGAACGGGTAGGTCGGGAGCGGCACACGGCGGGGAACCTCCGTCTGGTAAAGCAATCGCCAATCAACGGCCACGCCTCGGGTCCACAAACGGGCAAGCTTTTCATACGATCGGTTCCGGATAAGGGCCGAGAAGAAATCGTTTCCTTCGGCGCCGGAGAGCAGCGGCGAGAACGTCTCATCAGAACCTGCCGCACGGCCTCGGAAATATCCGTCCGCCGTCGTGTCTTGCAGGAACTCGGACAATCTCGCCTTGGCTTCCGCCGGAGAAGCAACGACCAGGGCCAGGCGCTCCGCCATCGCTTCCCGGCCGACCTGAAGCGTAAAGGCGACGTCTCGCAACGGAACGCCCGGATTTTCTTGAAAGAACCTGAGCAAATTCGATGCCGAGGTCCGTAAAGCCGCCTCCTGGCGCGCGGAAAGCACCAACAAGACCGAAACGGACGCTTCGCGAATCGTCCCCTGACCTCCCGGGAAGGCAACGTACTCGTCCACGATCAGGTGGCAATTTGTCCCGGTCGCACTTAGACCGTTGATTGCCGCGCGGCGGGGCCGGGTCCCCTGCCCTTTCCAGGTCAATAGCTCGGTATTCAGCAAGAATGGGCTGCGGTCGAGTTGCAGCGCCGGGTTGACGGATTCGAGGCCGGCCACCGGAGGAATTTTTTGGTGCTGCAACGCGAGCAAGACCTTGATCAGGCAGGTCACTCCGGCTGCGGCAATGGGATGGCCGATGTTAGGTTTCAGGGAACCGAGCGCGCAGAACTGCGTCTTCGACGTAAACTGGGCAAAGGTATCCTTCAGGGCCGTGACTTCGATTTCGTCGCCTAACCGGCTGCTCGTTCCGTGGATTTCGATGAGATCGACGGTTTCCGGGTTAATGCCCGATTGTTCATAGATCCCGCGCTGCAACGCGCTCTGGGCAGCGGCGCTCGGGGCCGTCAATCCGTTCTTGGCCCCGTCCTGGTTCATCCCGGAGAATCGAATCACCCCGCGAATATGGTCGCCGTCCCGCTCGGCCGTTTCCAGGGGTTTAAGCACGATCGCCGCCACTGCCTCACCGATCACCCAGCCGTCTGCTTCTGCGTCGAACGTGCGGCAGCGCCCGGATAAGGCGAGGAGGCCCATGCGTTTGGTTGCGGCGAAAACCTTGGAACTCGCAGCGACGTTGACTCCGCCAACCAGGGCAAGGTCGCACTCGCCTCGGTGCAAACTGGCGCAAGCCAGGTGAAGCGCGGTAAAAGAAGAGGCGCAAGCGGTATCCACGGCCAGGCAAGGGCCCGTCCAGTTCAGGTGGTAAGCCAGCCTGGCCGTCAACCCGGAACTCAGGTTTCCGATGAGGCTGTGTTCATCCGGCTCGGGTATCCCGGCATAATAATCGGCCGGCCCGACCCCCACGAAAATGCCGCACGCCCGGTTCGCGAGCTCGAGGGATGAATATCCGGCGTCTTCGATCGCCCGCCAAGCTTCTTGGAGAAACAGGCGGTGCTGGGGATCCATCATCTCGGCTTCGGGTCTCGCCACGCGGAAAAATGCGGCGTCAAACCGGGCGATGGCATCGAGAAAACCGCCTTGGCGATCGGCGTCTCCCATCCCGTTTTCCCCAGCGGCAAAACCACGCCAGGACCGGCGTTCAGCGGGTACGCCGGTGTTGCTCATCCTGCCTGCGGCCAGGTTCCGCCAAAGGGCTTCCGGGTCGGGAGCACCCGGAAAACGGCCCGCGAACCCCACTACGGCGATCGGAGGGTATCCCGGCGTTGGTTCCGGCCGCGCATGGGTATGAACGCTCGGCCGAACGGTCCCGCGCCCTTTATCCGTTGCACCCTGCGCCCGGGGCAACAGCACGATTCTGCCGAAGGGAGTCCGGGACTCGAGCAGCCGGTACGCCGCTGGTGCGTCGCGGAGAGAAAATCGGTCGGTGACGGGAAGCGGCTTAACCTCGCCCGCGGCCAGCATGGCGATGAGCTTTTGCAGGCCCTCCCCTACCCAGGATGGTTGCTGTAAAGCCAGCCGCCGGCAATCGATCCCGAAGTACCCGCGGTTCTCTGCAAGGGCAGAAAAGTCGAAGGGCGGTGCGAGCCTGAGCCCGGCCACCGCCAAATCCAGGAAGCGTCCCCCGGATGCCAACAGGGCCAGCGGTTGATCCCGGAGCGATCCGCTCAACAGGTTGAGAACGACGTTGACCTTTCCGGCCAGAGGCGAAGCCCGAAGCTCCGCCCAGACGTCCGGAGACCGGTAATTAAAAACCTGCTCGGCGCCGAGTTGGTGCACCCTGGCGATCTTGTCGACGGAACCGACCGTCGCCACCACCCGTGCGCCGGCCCTTCGTGCAAGCTGGACGGCCATCTGACCGGTGCAACTTCCTGCGGAATGGATCAGGACGGTTTCGCCGCCCCTCAGTCTGCCAACTTCGAAAAGCGCATGATTGGCGGTCAGGAACGGAACCGGCAAGGCGCAGGCCTGTTCGAAATCCAGTGCTTCAGGGATCGGGGCCACGTATTGCGCCTCGACCTGTGCGGTTGCGGCGTGGCCGCCGAGGTTCGCGCCGGTCATCCCGAAAACACGGTCGCCAAGCTGAAATCCGCGAATGTCCGCACCCACCGCTTCAACGGTCCCCGCGACCTCAAACCCCGGGGTGAACGGGTATGCCGGCAGCGTCGGATAAAGGCCGCTTACACAGAGCAGGTCCGCAAGCATCACCGAAGCCGCTTCCACGGCGATGCGGATTTCATGGGCGCCAAGGTTGCGCTCGGTCGCAGGGACAACTTGAAGGTCGTCCACTGCACCGGAACGTGCGATCAAGACGCGTAAACGCTCGACCGGCGGATCGGAGGCGGCCAGGGAGGGAGCTGCTCCTGATCCTGTCGGGAGCGGCCTGACCGGAGCGTCGTCCGACGGGGCTTCGACCGGAAGGTCCGCGCGCGTTGCGGCGAGCGTTTGCTGGAGGTGTCGGGCCAGTTCACGTGTCGTCGGGTACCGGTGGACGGTTGCCGCGGACAGGTTGGTTGCGAACTCAGCATTCAGTTCTTTGATGAGGTTAACGGCCAGAATTGAGTCCAACCCCAGGTCGGCGAACCGGCTTTCCCCGATCTTGTGCTCTTCAAGAAAGAGAGTTCTGGCCAAGTGCGAGCGGATCCGCGCGGTGAGGTGGCGGAGGCCGGGCAGACCCGAACCGATGGGAATGGTGTCGGCAGAAACCGGGTTTGTTGAATCAGCCGGCGAGGCAAGTGAAAGAGGGGGGGTATTGGCCACTGGCGCTTCGCCAGGGCCAGCCCTCACCGTGGCGTGCACGTATTCCAACAACTGCTGGAGGGAAGGATGATCGTAGAGCCTTGCCGCCGGCACGCTCACGCCGAATTCTGCGCTGATGCCTTTTGCGATTTCGACCGCCACAATGGAATCCAAGCCAAGGTCAACCAGCCTGGAATCGTCCGAGAGTTGGGTCTCACGCAGGAACAGGGCATCTGCCACCACTTTTCTGAGCCGAACCTTCATGGCGGAAGCGCTTTCGACCAAACCGGAGGGAGGCAAGCCGGTGCAAGCAGGCTCGAAAGGCGTCTGGACGGCCGGTTCGGTGGAGGCGTCGCCGACAGCAACGAGGTTAACCGGCCGGGATGACTTCGAGCCATCTGGCCTGCCGCTAGCTGCCTGACTTGCATTGTGCAGCAGGGGCTTCAGCCGGACGCGTTGGCTGGTGTCGGGAAAGGCATCTGAAGGCGGCTGAACCGGGAGGTCAGCCGGCCGGGATCCGTCTTTTTTCGCCGGACGACTGGGTGATTGCAGGGTATCGTACCAATAATTTTCCCCTGCAAACGGGTACACGGGGAGGTGAAGCTTCCGGGGGGCAAGACCACGGTAAAGTTCGCGCCAATTGACGTCCTGGCCGGCCACCCACGAAAGGCCGAGCTCTTTCCCGTCCGCTGCCCGATGGGTGCCAGGGAGAACTCGTCCCCGGAACATTTCAAAAGGCGTGTCGTGCCGGTTCAGGAATTGGAGCAAACCGGCACGAACCTCTTCCAGCCTGCGCACCCGGAAGGCGAGCCGTTCTTCGAAAGCGGTACGGCCGGTGCTGAGGGTGAAGCTGAGGTCCACCAACGAGGTAGATTGGCCGGGTGCATCGCACCAATGGCGCAGGTCGGCGGCCTTTCGGCCAAGGGCTTCTTCCGTTCGTGCCGACAACACGATCCAAAAGCCGCCATCCACCCCGCATTCGGCTTGAAGCTCCGGAGCAGGCGCTTCCTGCACGACGACGTGGGCGTTGGTGCCGCTGAAGCCGAACGCGCTCACGGCGGCGCGGCGTGGCACGTCGGGCATCCTGTTCCAGGGGGCGGGGGCGGTGTTTATCAGCAGTGGTGTCCCGGTAAGGTCAATGTGCCGGTTCAACGTGCTGAAACCGATCTGGGGCGGGATGACCTGAGCGCGCAACGCGAGCAGGACCTTGATTAAGCCAGCCAACCCGGCTGCGGCCGCGGCGTGACCGATGTTCGCCTTGACGGTGCCGAGCCGGATGCCCGGTGGAGGCGGCGTAATATTCGCGAATGCACGCGCCAACGCTTCTGCTTCGATCGGGTCACCCAGTTTGGTGCCGGTTCCATGCGCCTCGATGTACTGTGGCGGGTGCGCGGTCACCCCGGCCTGCCGGTGCACGCGCGTGATGAGCTCTTGTTGGGAATTTGAACTTGGTGCGGTTATCCCGTTGGTCTTACCCGAATGCCCCATTCCCGAAGCTTGAATGATTCCGTATATGGCATCGTGTTCAGCAACCGCATCCGGCAATCGTTTGAGGACGATAACAGCAGCGGTCTCACCGGGAACCATGCCGTCGGCAGCATCATCGAACGGGCGGCACTGACCGCTCCCGGCCAGCATGCCGGCATCGCCCATAAGGCGAAACCGCCTTTCTGTCAGGTAAAGGGTGACACCCCCGGCCAATGCCAGGTCAATTTCTCCCTGCTGCAACGCACGGCACGCCAAGTGCACTGCAACCAACCCGGAGGAACAGGAGGTATCAACCGTGATCGCTGGCCCGCGCAGGTTCAAATGGTAGGCAATCCGCGCCGCCAGCATCGATCCCGCGCTGCCCATGAGTTCATAAACATCCGGGGTGAACGCGTTCGCCTGGATTAACAAATCCTGATAGTCCGTGTTCATGATGCCGGCGTAGACCCCGCAACGGCATCCGGACAGATCACCTCCTGCATAGGCGGCGTCTTCAAGCGCGCGCCATGCCTCCTCCAGAAACAACCTTTGCTGCGGGTCCATCGCAGCCGCTTCCTTGGGCGAGATGCCAAAAAACAACGGATCGAAACGCTCGATGTCCCGGAGGAAGCCGCCGCGGCGGGGGACAGCATTCACGGTGGAGTTAAGGCCGGAAGGTTGCCAGTAACGGCTCCGCTCGGCGGGAACCCCGGTGATCGAGCAAACGCCTTCGGCGAGGTTCCGCCAGAAATCCGCCAGGTTGTCGGCGCCAGGGAAACGCCCGGACATGCCCACCACGGCGATCGGCAGCGGGAGAGTGAACACTTCTGGACAACGTTCCGTTTCCGCCGAGACCGCAACGGGTGCAACCGGACGGTAGTCGGGGGAAATAGCAGGGCGGACTTCGTCGGCAAACTCCGCAGCAACAGTCCTTGCCTTGATGTGCTCGACCACCTGCCGGGCCAGTGCCGCGATCGTGGGGTGATCGAAGAGCACCGAGACCCTCAACTCCGGCGCGAATTCCCGGCGGATAAACTCGATAAACTCCGTGGCGATCACGGAATCGAGGCCGAGTTCGAGGAAAGCGGTCCCGTCATCGGCAGCGGTGAGCGGCAAGGACAATTGCTCTCCGAGCTTCAAGCGCAACCGGCCGGCAACGTCCTCGTTCATCGAACCGCGCCGGCCTCGGCCGCCCTCAATTCAAAACGCCGGACCTTGCCACTCGCCGTCTTGGGCAAGGCAGCGACGAACTCAAGCACCTGAGGGTACCGCTGCGGCGCACGCTGCCGGACGAAATTCTGCAATTGCCGGGCCAGTGCCGGCGAGGGTTCAACCCCTTGCGCCAAAACCACAAACGCTTTGATTTGAAGGAGTTCACCCGTGTTTCGGACACCCACGACGGCGCATTCCCGGACGGCGGCGTGCTGAGTTAAAACGTTTTCCACTTCGATCGGCGACACCCAGACGCCGTTTACTTTGAGCATGTCATCCGACCGGCCCTGGTACCAGAAGCAGCCGTGCGCGTCCCGCCGGTATTTGTCCCCGGTGAGCACCCACTCTCCAACCATGGTCGCTTGAGTCCGGGCCCTGTCCTGCCAGTAGCCGATCGCAGAACTCGCGCCGCTTACCCAGAGGTCTCCCGGTTCACCGGGCCTGGCCGGGTCGCCGTTGTCGTTAACCAGCTTCACCCGGTACCCCGGGACTATGCTGCCGCTTGAACCGGCGACGCTTTGACCGGGGCGATTGGAAATGAAGATGTGCAACATCTCGGTCGACCCGATTCCATCAACGATTTCCAATCCGAACTGTTCCTGCCAGCGTTGAAATGTGGAGCCCGGGAGGGCTTCACCGGCCGAAACGCAAAACCGGACTGAACCGAGGTTGTTCCTTCGCTCCGGGTTCGAGAGCGCCAACATGCTGACAAACAGTGCGGGGGTCGCAAAGAACACCGTCGGCTGAAAACGGCGGATCACCTCAAACAAGGTTTCTGCCAAAACCTGGTCAGGCCAGAGAACGGACGTCCCGCCGGCCCAGAACGGGAAGGTCATCCCGTTCCCGAGGCCGTAAGCATGAAAGAGCTTGGCGGCAGAGAAGCAGCGGTCTGTTTCCCGCAATGCCAATACCCCTCCGGCGTACTGCTCGCACGTGAACCGGACGGATCGGTGGACGTGAATGACCGCTTTCAGCCGGCCCGTGGATCCGGAGCTGTAGAGCCAGAAGGCCGGTTCATCCGGCGAAACCTCAACGGGGCGGAGTTCGGGCGAGGCCGCCTGAATCCAGTCATCCCACGCCACGGCGGAGGGCCAGGAACCCTCGCCGACAACCACCACGTGACGCAAATGCACGCATCGCGACCGGATCGGTTCAAGCAGGTAAGCAAAGGCTTTGCCGACCACGACAACTTTCGCGCGGCTCTGGTTGAAAAGCGTTTCGTAATCCTCCGCCAACAAATACGTGTTCAACGGAACGGGTACCGCGCCGATCGCGGCCGCGCCGTAGAAGGAAGCAATGAGTTCCGGTCCATCGGGCAGCAACAACGCTACCCGTTGCTCCCTTTCAACGCCCAAGCTCTTCAGGGCATTTCCTGCCCGGCCGCTTAGCTGCACCATGTCGCCGTACGTGAAGCGTGCGCCGCGGCAGCAGACGGCCACTTTGTTTTCCCGCCCCGCCGCGATGTTCTGATAGAGAACCTCAGCAACGTTGGACGATTCCGTCATAAGAGAGCTCCTGCCCGTGTTTGTCCCGGTCGCCCGGAAACCTGGCTGCAAGTTCCTCCCAGGTAAGCAGCCGGGCGGAGATCTGTCCGGAAGCTTGATCGTACCAGGCGCAGGAATACGAATGATCCAGGGCTTGGTTTTCCTGCTGAAAATCGAGCCGGAAGAAGAACCCCCGGCTTTCGGTACGGCAGAGCGAAGCCTGCATGATCGCTTCGGCGACGAGCAACCAGGACACTCCATCGTGCAGAAACTCTGAGGATGCCTCCAATTCGGCGCGTTTGCGGCGTACCCACCGGAGAAATTCTTCGGCGTGCGCCGCCGTGAGGTTGCGTTCCTGGGCTTCGTACAACCGCACCTGGATTTCCTCGAGCAGGCGGGCATCAAAGTGGGCGTGCTTCGCGATGAGCTCAAAATTTTCCTGGTATTCCCCGCTGGCCGCCACCTCTGAGCTGAGGCGCTCCACGATGAGGTACGCGCTTGCCAGGTAGAGACTCCAGGGCAGACCGCCGACCCGGTTCGCGCCGAAATCATGCATCGCTTCGCCTGCAACGTAGACGGCGTGGAGGTTCGTGCGAAAATCGACATGCCCCACGCCTCCCATTGAAAAATAGGTCAGGGGCCGGACCCTGAAGCGTTTGCCACCGCCTTTGGGGCAGAGCGCCTTCAATCGCTCAAACGTCTGGTATTCGACGCCGTGACGCTCGCGCACGGCCTCCAGGATAAGACCTTTGGCCAACGGACGTGATTCAGCAGGGAAAAGTTCCAATACCTGATCCATCCCGGCGCTTGCGTCACGGGCCCGTTGGGCATGCCATTGCGCGAGCTCGAGGTAGAGCGAGCGGTAAGACAGATCGATGTAGAACTGTTTCGACGGATTCTGCAACCAAAGCTGAACGGCTTGCAGGTGCGTATTTGTTCCCTGCCGTTCGAAAAGCAAGGCTTCGAGCCACCGCACCCTTTCCTGGTGGTCATTGTAAATCTCGGCTCCGGGCAGTTCTTCCGTCGGCGTGACCGCGTGGGCATCGATGTTGCCGTAGCCGTGTTTAAAAAAGAATTCGAGGTTGGTTGCGATGCCGCCGGCCTGAAGGTAGGAACCGAGCACGTTCCCAAAGCAATTTGTGCGGATCGCGTTCGCCAGGAGGCCGCTGTAACCACCGGTCGCGATGACGATGGCACGGCAGTGAATTTTGCCGATGCCGGCCGCAGCCTCATACTGAACCCCCCGGCACGCGGTCGCGTCCGCCAACAACCGGGTCACCCAACCATCCACGACCTGACCTCCGCGCTCCCTGAACGCATGGCACAAAATCCGCAGAAGCGCTTCTCCGTTCCCTGCGCGCAAGGCGAAGCCGATCTTGACGGGTTTCAGGTCCACCAGATCGCTCAGCTCGCCAAGCGCCTTCGACAAGTACAGGTGCAGGGTACGTTCCACGGAAGGATGCGTCTGGCCGTGCCCGAGTTTTTCGAGCTGAAAGTCGCGGCCCCTGGAAGCAAGGGGCGAGGTGTTCATCGCGCCGGCCGACTTTCGGGAAGCTCCCTGGAGACCGCCCCGGTCGATGCCGTCGTAAGCGATGAGGGTGGTCTGAATGCCAGCCTTGGCGAGTTGGTAAGCAACCCATGCTCCCGCCACTCCACCCCCGATGACAACCACCGTTGACCGAAGATCGGTTAGTCGCGGCGGCGTCGAATGATTGCGCATCGGCAATTCGATTTTCATGCGGCGCTACCGACGTGGGGCACCAGCCCGCCTGTTCGCCCGTCTCGACGACCGCGCAGGGACATGCCTCCTGTGGGCAGGAGGTCCATGACGCCCCGATTCTGTCGATGCGCAGGATCCCGCGCACCTGACAAACACAAACTGATGCAGCCCACCTACCAAAAGTTCTCCTTAGTAAATTTGACAAACCACCGGGCGTCCGTGGCCTATACTACGCGTCGGGCCGGAACTCCGGGTCCCTCCTGGTTCCTCTTCGGCGCGAAGGCTAGCGACGGTCCATCAGGCGTTCAAGACGAATCTTCTACCTATGCACATTTTGTTAATATTAGGCGCCGATTTCATTGACGAGATGAATGCTCCGCGGTTATAGCGTCTGTCCGACGAACCGTGGATCGGTTGCAGGCAATCCTGCAAAACGCATCATTGGCGCGGCGTCACCCCGACCCTGAACGAACCGCGCATGTCCCTCCCCATCACCAATCAGCGGAGGGCAACCGACCGGAAGAGCATTGTTCCGGAGCGGTTGGGGTCATCGGAATTTCGGCGGCGCCATCGTTTACGGTACAATTATGTGGCTGGCGCGATGTACAAAGGGATCGCGTCCAAGGAACTCGTTGTCAGGATGGGTAAGGCCGGGTTTCTCGGATATCTGGGCAGCGGCGGGATGCAATTGAGCCGGCTCGAAGCGGACATCCGCTTTATTCAAGCAGCGTTAGGTCGTGACGGCATTTATGGGGTGAACCTTCTGGCGAGCCCGTTCGCACCTCACGTGGAAGAAGCCGTCGTCGATCTTCTCCTGCGGTACGGTGTCCGCAGGGTCGAGGCCGCGGCATTTACCCAGATGACGCCGGCCCTCGTCCGGTACCGGGCATCCGGCCTTGCCATTGAACCGGGCAAGACCGTGGGCATCGCGCACCTTGTGTTGGCGAAAGTGTCGCGACCCGAAGTGGCCGAGCAGTTCCTTCGGCCGGCGCCCGCCGCAATTCTTAAACGTCTCGTGCAGAACGGCGGGATCACTCCCCTTCAGGCGGAGCTGGCGGAAAAGGTTCCCATGACGGACGACCTCTGCGTCGAGGCTGATTCCGGCGGCCACACGGATCGCGGTGTGTTCCACGCTTTGTTTCCCGTGATGCGACGGCTGCGTGATTCAT
>DASWVC010000119.1:0-51600 GCA_036401335.1 Chthoniobacterales bacterium | reverse complement strand
GACCCCCGTCGGATGGCGTTTGGGTACCGCAACGGCGCTTTCCGTGAATGGTTGGAGGTTGGTGTTCCCTGCCGACCGGACAGGAAGGCCGGCGGGTAAGGGCAACCGCCCCGGCCAGGCAGGTGCAACGGGGGTTGCGGTCCACCCCGATACCCCGGCGGCGAAGGGACTCGCCGCCTTACCAGCCGCCGCTCGATCCGGTGCCGCTTTACGGTCTGAAGATCGTTATCTTAGTGCCATTGGCCCCGGCCGTTCGTCACGCCAGCTTTCAACCCTTCGCAGGTTCGCCAAATATTCCTTGGTGAAGCCCCATCATCCACGGACGACCGCTCCGATCAGCCGAACAGTTCCAGGTAGTTGGGAAAGCGCTTCAGGATCGGCTCGTGCCGGACTGGGCCCAGCAAGTCCATTACCAGCCCCATTATCGGGTTCAACCACCGCGACCGATGCCGGGCGTAAATGTCTTGCGGCAGCAGTTCCAGCCGAAGGTGGAACTTCGGGTCATAATGGAGTGGACCGGCTTGGTACGTGTGCAAACCCCGGTCCAGGCACCACGAGATGACGTCGCGCCAGGTGACAAAGTAAAGGTGGAGGTCAAGGGCGACCCGGTAATCGAATCCCACCTCCAGGTCGTGCAACGTTCCTTCATGCTCGAGGCACAGGTTAAACGCAATCAGACGTCCTTCACGGCGCCATAGGAAACCACGGATGCGCTCGGCCATACGGTCGTTGAGTTGCAAAAAGTAAGCCCGGTTAAGCCGTTCGAAACGCAGGCGTGCCCGATCGTAGACCTGCCGGTGCAACGCCAGCACCTCGTCGAGGTGAGGGCTCAAGTCCGTTACCACGTCCATCTTGAGGGGAGGGCCTTGCGCGAGCGCCTTGAACTTGCGCCGGAGGCTCTTGCGGTATGCCTTGCTCAGGCGTGTTTGCAGGTAGTCCTCAAAGGTGGAAAAGTTCAACCGAAGTTGCGCCCCCGGCAACCCCGGCATCCTTCGGAACCCGTGCGCGCAGAAATCCTGGAGCACAGGCCGGTACTCCGCCGGGAAGTCTTTCAGCAGGATGATCGAAGGTCGCGCGGCGCGGGCATAGCCCAAGAGCGCCTGACGCAGGGCAAGGCAGGCCCACCGTTCCCGGCGATCGAGCCGGCCCTCGGCGGCAGGGCTGCCCACCATCAGCATCCTGAGGTAAAACAAGTTTGGCCACCGCCGGCGCAGGCGCTCCACCCACGCACGGGCCCCAGGCGCCAAGCCGGCCGCAAGGTCCTGACGGACGAAGAAGAACGGCTGCACGGCATAGGCTCCGCTGGCCCGGTCTTGCAGCAAAAAGTAGCGAGAATCGAACTGGTCGGCCAGCGTGGATTCAGTAACCTCATAGAACCGGTGGTCGCACAAATGGCCGCGAAAGGCATTTCGCCAGACCGCAGGCGGCAACTTAGCGGCGCCATCAAACACCCACACCCTTCCGACGTCGGTGTCGCTGAACCAGAGTGCCGAAGGGGAATTGCCGACGACCGAACCGTCCGCGGAAGGATTATTTTCCTCGATGCGTCCAGGGCGGCTCTCACCTCCTGCCTTCGCCTGTGAGAACCGGTGCCCATGGATCACGCAAGAAGTTGCCCAGCCGTGATGAACCGGTGCTCAATTTCACATGAAAACTTTGTCATCTCTGCCCGTGCAGGCGAAGCGCAACGGTTGCGCTTGCGCCGTCCGGCCCGAAAGTAGCAAGGCTCCAGGATAACGCCGCATGAAGCCAGAAGAACAGCAACCACCACCCTCGGAACCATCGACCCTGGAATTTCCCGCGGAGGTGATCAAGCTGCAAAGGCGTCCATGTTGGACGTTCGCCATTGAATTGGCAGCGGCAGAGTTTGCAACGCTTCAGCCGGGCCAGGCGGTCACGATCGACCTGGGCTGGTTTCTGGTGAGCAGCACCCGCATCGGGCCGGAGATTGTTCGGGTCCGGGGTTTTGGCTGCCCCAAAATTGCTGCCGGCGCAGGCGTTAATGTGCGGGTTCTCGGCCTGAAACGCCCTAAGTAAGACGAGAAAACCTTTAGCGTCAGGCATTCCGGCGGGCGTATGTTAAACTGGCATCGATGAAGCATGGGCAGTTCTTCAGGGCCTGGATGGGCCTCCAACTTTTGTTGGGCGGGACGCTTCTTTTCTCCCTGGCGGCAGCCCCGGTAGCCAACGACCTGGCTGAGGCGACGCTGCTGTTCAGCCGGGTTTTGCAAATCGTCCGCCAGGACTACGTTGACCCGGAGAAAACCAATTACCGCGACCTGATCTACGCGTCCTTGCGGGGCATGCTGCGCACGCTCGACCCGCATTGCGAGTTTTTTGATCCCGAAGGCTACAAACAGGAAAAATACGAGAGCGAAGGTGAAACGAGCGGACTCGGCATTGTGGTGGCCCAGGTATCGGGGGTTTTCACGGTGGTCTCCTCCATGGATAACGCGCCGGCTACCCAGGCGGGTGTCAGGGCCGGCGACCAGATCACCGCGGTTAACGACGTCCCCACACGCGGGCTCACTTTTGACAAACTCGGCCGCCTCCTCTCGGGAGAGCCCGGGCAGATGGTAAAGTTGGACCTGCTCCGGGCCGGCAGCAGCCAACGCCTGCAGCTATCCATTAAACGTGAGATCGTCCATACCTCAAGCATCCGGGATGCGCGGCTGATTTCCACAGAAACGCCGGCAGCCGCGAAGGTGGGCTACCTTCGAGTCACCGAGTTTGTGGCGCACACCGCCGATGAAATCGGCCGGAAACTGGAGGAGTTCAAACAGGCCGGAGCCAGCGCTTTTATCCTCGATCTGCGCTTCAACCCGGGTGGTCTGGTTCGGAGCGCCGTTGACACCAGCGCGCTGTTTCTGCCCGGCAAGACCCTCGTGGTGGCCACGGAAGGCCGAAGCGGGAGCAATCGCCAGGACCTTAGCACCCCGGATCGCGATGGCCCCTTTGCGGTGTTGCCGATGGCGATTCTGGTGAACGGGGAAACGGCCAGCGCAGCGGAGATTGTGACCGGCGCCCTTAAAGATGCCAACCGGGCAGTGGTGGTCGGTGAAACCACTTTCGGAAAAGGCGTTATTCAAAGCGAAGTGCCCCTTCCTGACGGTGCGGCCATCAAGTTCACGACGGCAGAGTATTTTACCCCCAGGCACAACGCGATCGAACAACGCGGCATTGTCCCGAATATCATGGCAACATTTTCCCTGGACGAGGCGCGGGCATTCTTACTCCAGGATCGGCGTGCGTACCTGAATGCGGAGGAGAAGGCCTTGGTGGACCATTTCAAAGACGAACCGTTGGACCGGGCCGTCGACGCGTTAAGGGCCTACCTTGCTTACAAGTAAGTTGTAACAATTGCATCAATTGTACCCGGCGCGGATGCTTTCAAGCTCTTCCCAACGGAGGTAAAGGGCCTGAACCTCAGCCCGGGCACGCCGTAACGCCTCGGTGAGTTCGGCTTGGCGCAGGCCATGGTTGCGGAAGAAATCAGGGTCGGCAAAGACGGCTTCGAGCCGGCCTGCCTCCTGCTCGGCGGCGGTGATGCGACCCTCCATCTCCGCCAGTTCGCGTTCCTCTTTCCAGTTCAGCTTTCGCGTTCCTGTTGCGGACAACGCCGTGCCAACGGACAGGCTGGGCGCGTCCGCTCGCGGCACCTTGGCGGGCGAAGCGCCTCCGGCGCGCTTCTCCAGGTAGTAATCGTAGTTACCGACGGAGGAGTGCACCTCGCCCTGCCCCTCAAACGCGAGGATGCCCGTGCAAACCCGGTTCAGGAAATAACGATCATGGCTGACCACCAACACGCTCCCGGCAAAGGATTGCAGGGCATCCTCCAGGAGGCGCAGCGTTCCGAGGTCAAGGTCGTTCGTGGGTTCGTCCAGCACCAGCACATTGCCGCCCTGGCGCAGAATCTTGGCCAACACCACCCGGCTGCGCTCCCCTCCACTCAACAGGCTTACCTTTGTGTTGATGCGTTCATCCGAAAAAAGGAAACGTCGCAGGTAGCTGCGGGTGCTGATAAACTCGTCGCCGAACGGGATCATCTCGCGGCCGTCCCCAACCTCTTCCCACACCGTTCGTTCGTCGTTCAACTCCGTCCGGACCTGATCGACGTAGTTGACCACGGTGCGAGGCCCGAGCCGCACCTGCCCGGCGCTTGGTTCTACCTGGCCAAGAATGGTCTTGAGCAACGTGCTTTTGCCGGCCCCGTTCGGACCTACCAAGCCGATGCGTTCGCCCGCGGCGAGTTCGAAGCAAAGGTCGTGGAAGAGCACTCGTCCGCCCATCGCCACGGTGAGACCCTCCAATTCAATCACCCGTTCGCTGAGCGGCGGGGGTGGCGGGATGATCAACTCAACTTCGATTTCCGGCTCGGGCGGCTTTTGCGCCGCGACTTCAAAATAGCGAGCAACCCGGTCGACGGACTTGGTCCGGCGGGCGCTCGGGTTTTTTCGGACCCAGGCCAATTCCTGTTTCAGGAACTTCTGGCGTTTGCGTTCCCCTTGTTCCTCGGCCACCTGGCGTTCTGCCCGGGCGAGCAGGTAATCGGTGTAATTTCCTTCGTAAGAGAAAAACCGGCCTCGTGCCAGCTCGATGATCCGGGTGGCGATGCGGTCGAGGAAATACCGGTCGTGGGTGACAAAAAGGCAGGTACCCCGGTAGCGTTGGAGAAAGCCTTCCAACCATTCGATGGAAGCCGTGTCGAGGTGATTGGTCGGTTCATCGAGGATAAGGAGGTCAGGCCGCCCTGCCAGGGCCCGGCAGAGGGCTACCCGCCGCTGCTCGCCGCCGGAAAGTGTCCCGACCAAACGGTTCGGCTCCGGTGCACCCAGGTTGTTCAGCAAGCTTTGCAGCCGGCTGTCCAGGTTCCAACCGTCGGCCCGGTTGATCTCGTCAAGCAGGCGTGAGCTGTCCGGGTGCTCAGAAGGCAGGTGTTCGTAAGCGTTGATTAATTCAAGGATCGACCAAGCCCCTGCCATTACGTTTTTGTACACGGTCTGGTCTGCGTGAAGCTGCAACCCTTGCGGCAAAAAGCCGACCGACAGGTCACGGCGGCGCGCAACCTGACCCGAATCCGGAGTAAGTTCGCCCGAGGCAATGCGCAAGAAGGTTGATTTACCGGTGCCGTTGCGTCCGACCAACCCGACGCGCTCATGTTCTTCAAGGTTAAGCGTGGCCCCATCCAGGACCGTCTGAGCGCCATACCGGACCGAGATTTCACTGGCGCTCACCACAGACGTTGACATGCGCCCACCATCCGCGAACCGGTGGAGCTTGGCAATGAAGGCATGCGATTGGCCTCACGCTACCAAGGCCACTTCCAATTCGTAATCTCAGGTTTATCCGTTCCTTCCTGGTAAGCGTAATTACGGCAGGAAATCTGTTCATTGCGAAAGCGCTCCTTGGCCGAAGCGCCAGCGACGCTGAGCCGGGGAACGCGGTCGACCACGTCCATCGCGATGCTGAACCGGTCAATCTGGTTGAGAATCGCCAATTCAAGGGGCGTGTTGATGTTGCCCTTTTCCTTGTAACCACGCACGTGCAGGTTGGCGTGGTTTGTCCGTCGGTAGGTGAGCCGGTGGACCAGGTAGGGGTAGCCGTGAAAGTTAAAAATCACCGGTTTGTCCTTGGTAAACAGCCCGTCAAAATCACGGTCCGTCAGTCCGTGCGGATGCTCGGTGACCGGTTGCAGCTTGAGCAGGTCGACGACGTTAATGAACCGGAGTTTAAGGTCGGGGAACTCCTGCCGGAGCAACACGCTGGCGGCCAGAGCCTCCTGGGTGGGAATGTCTCCGCAGCCGACCAGCACGGCATCGGGCTCCACCCCTTGATCGGTGCTTGCCCAGTCCCAGATGCCGAGCCCTTTGGTACAGTGAACCACAGCCGCCTGCGCGTCGAGGTACTGAAGGTGCTGCTGCTTGTCCGCGACGATCACATTCACATAATCCGTGCTCCGAAGGCAATGGTCGGCCACCGACAAAAGGCAGTTGGCGTCCGGAGGCAGGTAGATCCGCACGATCTCGGGGCTTTTGTTAACCACGACGTCGATAAAACCGGGATCCTGGTGGGTGAAACCGTTGTGGTCCTGGCGCCAGACGGTGGAAGTAACCAACAGGTTGAGGGATGATACCGGAGCACGCCAGGACAGGCCGTGACTGATCTCCAGCCATTTGCAGTGCTGGTTGACCATTGAATCAATGATGTGAATGAACGCTTCATAGCTCGAAAGAAAGCCATGACGGCCGCTCAGCAGGTAGCCTTCCAGCCATCCTTCCAGCGTGTGTTCGCTCAACATCTCCATGACCCGGCCGTCCACGGCGAGCTCGCCCCCATCGGCGTCCTCCGGAAAATACTCGGCCAGCCAGATTTTCTTGCCGGCTTCGTAAATTGCATCCAATTTGTTGGAGGTTGTTTCATCGGGACCGAACACGCGGAAGTTGGTCGGATTGGCTCGCACGATGTCCCGAAGAAAATTTGCGAGCGGTTTTGTGTTGCCCACACTGGCGGTGGCCGGTCGGTCAACCTTCACTTCGTACTCCCGAAAATCCGGCATTCGCAGCGGCCGCCGTAAAAGGCCCCCGTTAGCGACCGGGTTGGCGCTCATGCGGCGGTTTCCCGTCGGCGCAAGCTCCTGCAGGGGCGCGACAAGTTTACCCTCTTGATCGAACAGCTCGTTTGGTTTGTAGCTGGACAGCCACTCCTGAAGGATTTGCAGGTGGGCCGGGTTCTTGTCAAGGTCGGTCACCGGCACCTGGTGCGACCGGAAAGACCCTTCCATCCGGTGCCCATCGACCTCCTTGGGACAGGTCCAACCTTTGGGCGTGCGCAGGACAATCATGGGCCATCGGGCCCTGGTTGCCTGGCCGGTCTGGCGGGCTTTCTGTTGAATGGAGCGGATTTCGTCCAGGCAGTGTTCGAGGGTGGCGGCGACCGCCTGGTGCATGGTGTCGGGATCGGACCCCTCCACAAAGTAAGGCGTGTACCCGTAACCGCGAAACAGGTTCTCCAACTCGTCATGACTGATGCGTGCCAGCAACGTGGGGTTATTGATCTTGTACCCGTTGAGGTGAAGAATCGGGAGCACCGCGCCGTCGCGGATCGGATTGAGGAACTTATTGGAATGCCAGGAAGTCGCCAGCGGGCCGGTTTCGGCTTCGCCGTCCCCAATAATCACCACCGAAATCAGATCCGGATTGTCAAACACGGTGCCAAACCCGTGGGAAAGGCTGTACCCGAGTTCGCCGCCCTCGTGGATGGAACCGGGCGTCTCCGGGGTGCAGTGACTGCCGATGCCTCCGGGAAAGGAGAACTGCCGGAAGAACTTGCGCATTCCGTCCTCGTTCTGATCCTTGCCCGGGTAAACCTCCGAGTACGTGCCTTCCAAATAGGCATGGGCCAGGAGGGCCGGGGCCCCGTGCCCCGGGCCCGCAATAAAGATCAGGTTCAAATCATGTTTCTTAATCAACCGGTTCAGGTGCGTGTAGACCAGCGTCATCCCAGGATCCGAACCCCAGTGACCAAGGAGACGCACTTTGGTGTGTTCGACTTTCAGTGGTTGCCGCAGCAGCGGATTGTCCCGGAGGTAAATCATCCCCACACAGAGGTAAAGGCTCGCGCGCCAATAGGCGTTGAGGGTTTCCCTTTCCTCGTTGCTCAAGGGGGAACCGGAGACCGAGGAGCGGGCTGCGCCGTAGGCGCTGAGAGACGAGGGTGAATCGGGCTGAGTGGGCGGAGTCATAATCCTGGTGTTCGTGAGACGTCGAGCAACGGTTGAGTTCTGGAAAACGTCCTCACCCCGACTTCATCCCTTGAAAGTGCGGTGGTGACGCCTGCGATTCACCCTACGGCAGGGATCGGATCGGTCAGGAACTTTTTTGTGAAAAACCCGCCTTTATTCAGTCAGGCACCTCGGCCGGTGGCAACCGGAACCGGCATGATGCCGTTCTCACAGTCACTACCGGCAGGATCGCTTCCCAAACCAGGGCCGACCGGCGGTCCGGCGCAAAAGCACCCTCGGGCAGCGTGAGCCACACCCACACTAACTGCCCGCTCGGGGCGTGATCGACCTCAGCAGCGCATCGTGGTCAATTGGTTTGACCAGGTGGTGATCGAAACCAGCCGCACGCGAACGCCGCTGATCTTCGTCCTGTCCATAGCCAGTGACGGCAATAATGACGACCTTGTCCAGCCCGTGTTCACTACGCAAACGGCTGGCCACCTGGTAACCATCCATCCCGGGAAGCCCGATGTCGAGAAGCACGAACTCCGGGAGGAACGCTCGCGCCATCCCAAGGGCGGAAGGTCCGTCATGCGCCATCTGGACTTCGTGTCCTCGACGCCTGAGAAGCCGGGCGGTGCCATGGGCAGAGTCCACGTTGTCATCCACGACCAGGATACGCCTCGGCACACTGGGCAATGCCGCCGTTGCTTTCGCAGGAGAGGACAAGGACGACCGGTAAAGCGTCGACTCCGCGGGCGCGGCCGGCAGCCGCACGATAAACTCGCTGCCGTTACCCAACCCTTCACTCATTGCGCTGACACTTCCTCCGTGCATCTCGGTCAGCGAACGGACCAACGTCAAGCCAATGCCAAGGCCTCCTTCACTGCGGGCGAGGGAACGGTCGCCCTGCGCAAAAAGTTCAAACATTCCGGGCAGCTTTTCAGCAGGGATGCCAACGCCGTTGTCGCGTACGCTGAAGACGATCTCGCCCCCTTCCCTGCGCGCTTGCAAAACAATCCTGCCGCCACTTTCGGTGTATTTGGCGGCATTGGTCAGCAGGTTAACCAGGATCTGTTCCAGCCGAGTCGGATCGGCTTCCACAAAGAGCGCACCGGGCCGAAAGGAAAGGGTCAGCTCGTGCTGACGTTCCTCCACCACGGGACGCACGGCTTCGACGGCGCTGTTAAGAATGGCCGCGGCGTCCAGGCGTTCCTTACGAAGCTGAATTTTGCCTCGCGTGATCCGGGAAACATCCAGCAGGTCATCAATAAGGCGGGTAAGATGCCGGAGCTGACGGTTGATCACCTCCATGCTCCATTCGACCTCTTCGGCCTCAGAGGAACCGGTGCCGAGGTTCACCGCATTCCCGATGGCTGCCAGGGGGTTACGGAGCTCATGCGCAAGCATGGCCAGGAACTCATCCTTGCGCTGGTCATTTTCCCTCAATTCCTGGTACAAGCGGGCGTTCTCGATGGCGCCCGAGGCAATCTGCGCAAGTTGCACCAGCAGCGCTTCGTCGTCCGTGCCAAATTCGCCGTCAACCTTGTCCGAGAGTTGGACGACGCCCAAGTTCCTTGCGTTACGCCCAATCAGCGGCACCACCAGCGCACCCTTTTCCAGAAGGGGATTAACGAGCTGCGGCCCCAGCCCGTCCAGCAAAGGGTGCGGCTCCGACGCTGCCCGGGCGATACGCACGGGACTTTGGGCACGCTCAGCCAACGTGGTCAGGCCGGAAACGGCCGGCAGCTCGCTATAGCTGTTTCCCGGGCCGTCTTTCCCGGAATGAGAAATGACCGTTGTCGGCTCAAGCCCGGGACGCTCAAGCATGACGCTGGTGACCGCTTCCCGTGCACCAATCAGGTTGCGGGCCTCTTCCGTGATGATGCCCAGGACAGAGGGAACGTCGTGGGCCGCATTCAGCCGGGTCGACACCGCCGCCAATTCCTGTAGCTGGGTAGTGCGGCGAAGGGCAGCCTCCTCGTCCCGCTTGCGTTGCGTGATGTCCAGAACGGTGCCAACCATGCGCTGGGGATATCGCCCGCTCGCATCAAAGTAGGCACGGCCCCGGGCGATTACGCAACGCACCTCGTTCTTCGGATGCCCAATGATGCGGTATTCGGTGTCAAATGCACCGCTGCCGGGACTCAAGGTTCGCTGCACGTCCGCTTCAACCCGCGCCCGGTCGTCCGGATGTACCCGCTCCAGAAACAAAGGGTACGTGACGACAACGTCGGGTGGCAGCCCGAAAATCGCCTTACACTGGGAAGACCACACCAGCGTGCCCGTTTCAAGATTGTAGTCCCAGGCGCCGAGGTTAGCCGCTTCAACCGCCATCCGCAGGCGCTCTTCGCTTTCCCGCAACGCTTCCTCGGCGCGCTTGCGTTCGGTGATGTCGACGATTATTCCCGGGAGCCGCCGCAGCACCCCGAACGCATCCCATTCGGGTTCCCCACGGGCCGCGACCCAACGAAAGGAGCCGTTGGGTGGGCAAAGACGGTATTCTGCCTCAAACCCTTTGTGCTCCTCCACGGCCCGTTGGATTGCCTCAACTACCCTCGGCCGATCCTCTGGATGAATAACTCGCGTGAAACGTTCAAGCGGACTGCCAACCGCCTCCTCCGGAACAATTCCGAAGATCCGGGCCAGATTGCGGTCAGCCGTCACTTCGTCGCGGATAACGTCCCAGTCCCAGGCGCCTATTTCGGCCGCACCAAGGCTGGCCTCCAATCGCAACCGAGCCTCCGCCAGGTTGTCTTCCGCCCGGCCCGGTCCAGCCAGCTTTTCCACCTGATGGATGATGTAACGCAACTCTCCCTGGGCGGAGAGCACAGGCAAGTTCAGTGACTTCCATTTACCTTCGCTGGAACGGGCGGCCGGCGCATCGAACCGGCCGAAGCTGTATCCCTGGATAATGAGGAAATCGGGTTCATGCGCCTCGCGCACCCGCTCCAGGGAGGCGCGCAAAGATTGCGCGGGGGCCGCATCCGGCAATTTGGGCGGGCCGCCAAGGATGGAAAAAAAGCTTTGCCCGATCACCTGCTCACGCCGAGCACCGACTGTTTGCAGGTAAGCCTCGGTCACGGCCACCGCAGTAAACGCGTCATCTGGCAGCAGCACCAACTGCAGACCGGGGCTGGACTCAAAAAGCGCTTTAAAATCCAGAAGGAACTCGTCCGAAGGAATCATTTGGTCGGGCTTTGACGCCTGGAATTTTCCCAGACCGAAAGAGCATGGAGGCAAAGAATAGCACGAATGCCGGCTTCGTAAAAACCAGCCGACCGCGCATTCCTTTCCTCGCCGAAACAACGGTTTCCCGGGCCGAACCTAATTAGCTACCCTCCCTTTTTCCATCGCCGCTCCCGTGGAAAGGGCAGCAACCCAGGGGAGTGGCAAAAAACCCTTCCCAGGCCGGAGGCCATAGAACAGGTTTAAAGAGGCTTTAGCGAAGCTTGAGAGAAGAAAGCAGCCCCAGCGAAATGCGCCCGTCTACGGTTAAACCGTGGTCCTCTTCATACTCGCGAATGGCACGGCGTGTGCCATCGCCGATGACGCCGTCCACCGCACCATCGTAATAGCCTTGTCGGCGCAACTCGGCCTGAACCGCCACTTCAGGGCTGGCGCTGCTAGAACGCCTTGAACTAACGGACGCATCGTAATCCGTATCGTAGTCGTAGTAGGAATAATCATACGGGTAGCCGTAGCCATATGGGTACCCGGCGTAGCCCAGGCCAAAGAAACCGATCCCATAAGGATACCAGCCGCCCCCGTAGTATCTGTACCCGCGATGCCCGCCGCGGTGGCCGTAATATCCATAGCCATCCCGGCCGTAATGTCCGTATGCGCCCGAGCGTTGCCCGTAGCCATGACCTCCCATTGCAGAACGCGTGCCGCGGCCAACCCCTTGCGGGTAGGTCCCCCCGCGCCCACCGTATCCAGCGTGCCCGCCCCCGTACCCGCCAGCACCGTGTCCCCCGCCCGCCGTCCCTCCAGGAGAACTGGCCATGGCAGCGGGTGAAGTAAACGCCAGAACAACGCCGAAAAAAACTAATCGGCCCCAACTATGGACCATTTTCATCTTGCCGGCATTCTACCACAAAATTGCCAGGTTTGCACGCTGGAGTACCAGCGGCTGACCTTTCATCAAGGGCCGTCTTCGATCGTGAGGTCGGTGTCCGCCGCACGTAAATCGGCGGCATTTTCTTCAGGCGGGAGTTCGCGCGAATCTTCTTCCGCGACGGTTGCGTCACGGCCCATTACGTGGTGGCCGCCGCTCCCAAATGGCCCTTCCAGCGGGTCGAGCACTTCACCCGGTGGTTCAGAGGCATTCTCATAATCCGCCCGCGGATCGTCATTTTCGTCGAAGTTGCTGCTCATTGTAGAAAGGTCTTCTTCTCGTGGCTGCCGGTCTCGGTGCGGCACCTCATGATCCACACGCAAAGGGGAGTGCTACGGCGGTTTTGGTCGAAGCGCTCAACCCCTCCTCTGCCGGACCTGCTGCATCAATGCACCCGCGGCCGGGTGGTGGCTGCCTGCGGCCGCGCATTCTGGACGGCCCGGCTCCGGGCTCTGCGCGCCGCGAACGTCATGACCAAACCGAACACAAGCAACGCGATGCCCCACCAGAGATTAATGTTGATCCCAAGGGACCGCTCGTACACCGCCGGGTCGGTGACAAGGCCAAACAGGACGAGGACCGCCCCAAGAATGGTAAAGAGGTAGCCAATTGGCAGACGAATATCGAAGCCCATAACAGTTCTCCGTTAATTTTCGGGTTAAAAGAAGATGATGTTCAGAATGAACGTCAATACCAGGACAATGATGCCGACCGGCACAGGGCGCGTGTACCAGGCGCCGGTCATCTCCGTTTGTTTGTCGGTCAGGGCATAAACCAAGCCCCGCAGTTCGTTTTCAGGACGAGGCCGGGTGGCCAAGCTCACGACGATGGTCACCACAAAACAGATGGTCCATGCCCAAATGGCCGTCCAAAAATTTTGGGCCATTTCGCTAGGGTACGTGTTCAGGATGGTAATCCAGCCACCTTTTGCGCCCGGCGAGCTTCCCACCGGGATCGTCAATCCATGGTGGAGGGCCGCCCCGGTAATCCCGCTCAACAAGCCGACAAAGGCACCGTGGCCGGTCGTGCGCTTCCAGAACATGCCCAGCAGGAAGGTCGCGAACAGGGGCGCGTTCACGAAGGCGAAGACCAACTGCAGAATGTCCATGATGTTATTGAACGCTGCGGCAAAGTAGGCCGCCCCGATGGAAAGAAGGATGCCCCCCACCGTTGAAAACTGGGCCATGCGCAGGTAATGGTCATCACTCTGCCCCTTACGGAGGTAAGATTGGTAGATGTCGTAGGTCCACACCGTGTTAAATGCGGTGACATTACCGGCCATGCCAGACATGAAGCTGGCCAGCAGCGCCGTCAGACCGATGCCCAGCATGCCGCTTGGAAAGTAGTGCAGCAGCATGTTAGGAATGACGAGGTTGTAGTCTAGAACCTCTTTGCCGTCGCTATCAATGACCGGCTTACCCGTCTGGGTATTCAGCTGGGCAGGAATCAAGGCGACCTGGGTCAAGGGAGCCTGCGCGGGCGCAACCTCGCTCGTTTTTGGAGCGCTACCCTCCGCTGTCGCAGCAGCTGTGCCCTGCGCCGGCCGGGTAAGGGCAAGGGCAATCAACCCGGGAAGAATGACCAGAAACGGGAACATCATCTTTGGCACAGCCGCAATGAGGGGAGTGCGCCGGGCCGCATTCATCGAATCCGCAGCCATGGCGCGCTGCACGACGAGGAAGTCAGTGCACCAATACCCGAAGGAGAGCACAAAGCCAAGTCCCATGACGAGGCTGAACCATTCGACGCCGAGCGGGTTGTTGTGCGGGTTGCCCATCCCAGTCCACGCATGGACAAAGGTCGACGGCAGGTTGGCCTTCAATCCTTCCCAGCCGCCGACATTTTTAAGCCCCAGGAAAACCAGCGGAGCAAATCCGGCGACGATCAGGAAAAACTGCAGGACTTCGTTGTAGATGGCGCTGGTCAAGCCGCCGAGGAAAATATAGCCGAGCACAATCAACGCGGAAAGGACGATGCTGACGTGAAAAACCCAGGTGATGGGCAAGCCAATCATCCGGAACGGCGCGTCGAAGATGTGCAAGGTCTGGATCAGCAGGGCCATCGCGTACATCGAGATGCCGGACGACATGATCGTCATGATGGCGAAGGTGATTGCATTGAGGCCGCGGGTCTTTTCGTCGAAGCGCAGCGACAAATAGTCGGGCACCGAGCGGGCGCGGGAGCCATAGTAGAAGGGCATCATGAAAATCCCGACGAACACCATGGCGGGAATGGCGCCGAGCCAATAGAAATGACTGGTCGCGATGCCGTACTTCGCGCCTGATGCGGCCATGCCGATCACTTCTTGAGCACCCAGGTTAGCCGACAAAAAGGCCAGCCCGGCGACCCAGGCGGGGATCGAACGTGCCGCAGAAAGGAATTCGGAGCTGGTCGTCATGAAACGCTTGAGCACGACCCCGATGCCCAAGACGAAGATGAAGTAGACGATCATTATGCCGTAATCGATCCATTGCAGTTCCGGGGAGGTATTCATGATCTGAGGGGGAAGATAATTGATGAACCGTATGAAGCTTTCTGGAGCCAGTAAACTTGCCTTGCCGGTCACGTTCGCGTCTCCGCTCTCTGCGGTTGTGCAAAGGTGAAGGGTCGGAGCCGTTTAGGTGAATATATTGCAAGACGGCAGCTTGCAGGGCGAATGAGGCCTAAAACCCGAAGGAAAGATTGAACCCGCCAAACTGGTCAGGTCCACGTTGTTTGTAGAACTCCGGTGACCGGACCACAAACGTAAATCCCAGGCGGACGGTGTCGCGGTAAAACAATTCAATTCCGGTGACGAGGTCGCCCACACCGGGAGTCTTGGCAACGCTCCGGCTATCTTTGAAGTTGTTGCCATCAAGAAAAATGTTGAGGGCCACCGCGCGGCCCTGCACGCCCGCATAAACGTCGTACCCCCAGTTCACGCCGGCCCGTTCCGAGGAAAAATAGGAAGTCCCGGTCAGACCGGGTTGAAGCGTGTCGGGCCCCCAATCCGCTTTAAGTCCCCGGCCAACCCGTGCCAGCGCACCCACTTCCGCATAAGTGAGAACATTGCCGACCGTCGCTCCCGCCTCAGGAATGATTTCCCACGAATAACCGCCACCCAGGTCGTGGTTGCAACGCCAGTGCCGATTCCAGGAAAGCGTAATGCCTGGCTCATTGTGGATCTGGTAGCTCCATCCACGAACCTGTTGTTCGCCGAAGACAGTATGAAAATTATTTTGCACTTGCCGCCCGAGTGCCCAAGGGCCGACGACACCGACCTGCAGGTCGATCGCGGTGAGCTGCTTGTCGTCCGTGTTCTGGAGGAAGGTAAAACCACCGTGAAGCCATGCCGCAAACGGCCGGTCTTCCGGATCCGGGTTTCCGCGGTTATGATTTTCTGCGGTAAAAATGCTTTGGCTGAATATGGTCCATTCCAGCCGGTCATCCGTCAAAGCCGTAGGCCGGTTGAACAAACTTCCCCCCAACCAGGCAAAGGGACGGCTCCAGAAGCTTGACTCAGACAATTGGCTGGTGGTGTAGGCCAGCTTCGCACCATTCGTGTAATGACGATCTTTGCCATTGGGCGCAAAGGTCGGATTTTCTTCAATCGCGGTAAGTCGGCCCGGTGAAGCAGGCGGCAGAGCCGGAGTCAAAGTCAGTTTCGGTTCTGTGTCGAGCACGGCTTTTTTGCCGTCATCGCCGGGATCGGCAGGACCCGCACCGACCGACCCCCCCAGTAGAACAAACGTCACCGCGAGCACCCAACTGCCATTTGCCTTCAAATCGTTTAATCCTAAAGTTCAGGAACTTTGACTGCCCCAAAGGTCGCGAAAAGTATTTGCGTCCGTCTTGACGGCTCGGCCCGGGCCGCCATCAGTTTGCAGCTTTCCCCGTTGCCGGAGCGCTTTCCCGTTTCCAGGATCAAAGCCCATCTTGCCGGGCAGAGGCAAGGCCTAATTCGCGAGCATGCACTGCCCTGCCTGGGGTGCCTCAAGGACGCAAGGCGTCGACAAACCGGCCGTCCCGTTGACCAACCGCTGCGGGGCGGGCCGGAATTCCGGCAAAACTTGGCATGGCGTAGCCGCCGAGCGTCACGGAAACGGCTTCATTGGAAGGTTTCAGCGCCCGGTGGCGTTCCACGAAGCTGGTGGGGTCGTCGTAATTGGAGTAATCCGTGGCAAAACCGGTATGGCAAACGCCAATGGCTAAGTTGTGGTGAACTTCGAAATGCAGGTGCGGCGGGTACAAACCATGCGCCGTCCCTACGGTGCCAATCTGCTGGCCCCTTTCCACCCGTTGACCTTCACTCACCAGAATCCGATCCAGGTGCCCGTACAACGAATCGACGTATTTAAGCTGGCCCTCCTCCAGGTACGCATGCCGAATAACCACGGCATTCCCCCAGGCCCGACGAAAATCCCGGGCCAACGTGACAACCCCAACACCCACACTGTAGACGGGATGACGAAAAACTGCGCCGCTGCCAGCTTCGCTGACCCAATCTTCCCCAAGGTGACCATGCGGAGTAAAGCCACGGGACTTGTAGTAGCCTTCAGCATTCGGTTTACCCAGGGGGAAATCGAACCCATCCGTCACGCGAAGGCTTACGACGGAGAGTTGAGCGGTCGCTACCGAAACAAAAGAGCCGAAGCCCAGTCCAACAACAAGAAACAACAGCCGGGACATGCGGTCGTTAACTAGTGTGCCCGTTCCGGACCGGCAAGTGCGAAGTCTGTTTTAGGTCAAAAAAACTGGTCTAAAGAACCAGCGCAGTCTTTTTTCCCTCAGAATTTCTGCATTGAGCACAGAAACAAGACCAACTCCTGCCGGATGGCGACCTGCGCACTTTCCATCGTGGCCGTTTGTTGTTCTTGAGCGTCTGAGGTTACGTTTCCCGTGCTTCCGGTCCTTTATCGTTCAGGCGGGAACGGGCCAACCGGTGGATCACCCGGAGCCAGGTCTGGTAATCGTGGCGCCGTTGGCCCAGCACCCGATGAGAAGAGCTGAAAATAACAGCCAGCAAAAGCTCCAGGCCAATTCCGGCGAGAAACACCGGCCAACGGAATGGGTCAATGACGAAAAAACTGCCAACCGGCAGAACCAGGGCGACCGTTAAGCTTGTTACGGCCAGGTAAACGCGTTCTTTCGCCCGTTGCACGCGGCCAAAAAGAAACAGGGCGCGTTCAACATCGGCCCGATGAAAACTAGCTGGCCCAAAGCGCCGCAGGATTTCCCGGAAGAAAAAGTTTGGCGAGACGTATTCAGCAGATCGCAAAAGGCCTTCGATCGAGAGGACACGCCTTGGCACATCCGAAGAACCATCCTCGTTGTGCAGATTGGCAGAAGACATACCACGCACCCTAGAACCTGCGCTGCCCGCATCCCGTCCCGATGGTCCCGTGGCGGGAAGAAATCTTCGCCAGGCTGGAGCGCTTACCGGCCCGACCCGAAATGCCGCCTGTCTGGGAGGCCCTGGAGATTCCCGACAACATCAGACAGGTACGTCGACGACCGCCAATTGCTCCCGCAAGATCGCCATAAGTTGGGCCGGAAAAAACGGTTTTTTCAGCAGTAGCCGCTTTTCGTTCAGCTGCAACGCGCGGGGATCATCATCCGGCAATGCTCCCGTCATAAAAACCACCGGGATGCCGGGCCGGCTCCGCTGAATTTTTCCGGCCAAGGCAAAACCGTCAAATGACCCTGGCATCACAATGTCGGTGATGACGACGTCAATCTGGTCGCGATGCCGTTCGAAGGTGGTCCAGGCTTCTTCGCCATCCCTCGCACCTTGAACGTTGTGCCCGAGCCGCGACAACACCTGACGCACGTATTCGACGATGAATGGTTCATCATCAACAACCAAAAACGAGCGTTTTCGCTCCGCGGAACCGGCTGCAGTGGTCATGGCAAGGTTTGGTTCATAGGGGGTTGGCCGCCGGCAACCTCACGGGTTAAAGGTCAGCTTGCAAGGGCAGGATTGGCAGCATGCCATCATGCAGGCTTGAGCGTCCTCGATTCGGGGAGCCAATGCAAAAGAAAACTCGTCTCGCAGGGCAAACAATCCGGATAACCCAAAGCCTTCGCCCGGTGGGTTGTTGCTGCCCGGCTTTACCGAAGCTATCCAGTGCCGCTCTTCGTCTCAAGGTTTGCGCCACCCGGACGCAGTTCCGGACGAAGCATGGCGCGGTCAACCGACCAGCGGCCACCGCCGTAAACGGCCAGCGCGCAGCTTGAAGCCAGCAGGCTAAGCGGAAACTCGACACCCTGGGGATTGAAAAAAGCGCCGAGGTGCACCTTCCAGATGGCGACTGCCATTACCACACCGATGATGCTGGCGCCCAGTCGGGTCAACAGGCCGGCACAAACCAACAAAGCCCCAAAAAATTCCGCCCCTCCGGCCAGGAAAGTCCATAGGAAGCCGGGAAACAAATTCAGACGCGCCTCGAACAGGTGAGCGGTGCCGGACAGGCCGCCTCCCCCAAACCAGCCAAGCAGCTTTTGCGCGCCATGGGCAAAAAAGACGGTGCCGACCACCAACCGGATCGGCAGCATCGACCAGGAGGAACCCGTCACGATCAAGCGCTTGAGCAAGACGTCCTTCATGAGAGCAGCGGCATGCCTCAGAAGCCAACGTAAACGGCGGGTGATTCGGTGAACATGAGGGCAAGCGTGCGCGAACAGGCAGTTCGGGCTGCCAACCCCTATCGGTTGTTCAGCCGGGCGCTTCAGTGGAAAAAGGGCAGACGGCGGAGGACGTCTTTTCGGGGTGCGACGTGGGCTGCGTTGATCGGTGCCGTTATGCTTTCACTTTGGCCTCCTGCCCTTCGGAAACACGAATGAGGGCCACGTAGATGGACCAACGTTCGCGGGTTTCGACGGTAACTCCCTGGTGGGCTTCGCTCAACACCCGAATGGTGTTCAGTCCCATGCCGGTCCCTGCTTCGTGCCCGGCGTAAGCGTCGCCTCGGCGCCGCACGTGATTCAGAACTGCGAGTTCACTGCCGTGACGCCTTGGGCGCACGCAGACCCGAATTTCGCCTGAGCCATGAAAAAACGCGTTGGAAAGAAGGTTATTGAAAATCAAGCCGAAAATTTTCGCATCAATCCAGCAGGTCTGGGTCGGGTGAATAACCAGCCGAAGGTGGCGGCGGTGGGTCTTGGCACGCAGTTCAAACGGACGCAACAACTCAGGCACCAAGTCCGTCAGATTCAGGAGTTCTTTTGCCACCGGGATGCTGCCTTTTTCCGCACGCGCCAGCAACAACGCCGTTTCTGCGAACTCAGCCAAGCGGCGGATTTGGGAGCGGAGGCTTTCCGCCAACTCCGGATCGAGGCGGTCTGCGGCGTAATCGACCTGCAGCTGCAGCAACGTGAGGGGTGCTCGCAATTCGTGAGCTACCTTCGCGGAAAAGCGGTTCAACTGCTCCCGGGCTTGCGCGATTTCGGCCAGAAGCACATTTACCTCGCGAGCGGTGGCCAGGCGTTGCGGGTTGGCCACGTCAATGAACAGGGGAACCCGCCCGCCGGCCTGACGCGATTGGGCCACGCGTTGCGCGAAATCGGCCCAGGCACGGGCCTCATGTTGTTCCCGCCATCGGGTCCAGGCCGCCGCCATGCCTGCACCCGCCAGCGCCAGCAGGGCCAGGTGCAGCACCAGGGTACGTCCTCCTGAACCAGGGTGGCCCCCCACGCGCTTGAGATCGTGCCAGCAAATCCATCCGGCAAGGGCCACGGCAAGGACCAGAGCAACAATGGTCACGATCACCGCCGGAAGTCGGATCGGTTTCATCAAGTACGCTCGGGAAAGTTACGGGCTCTCAGTCAAGCTGAACACCCAGGCCCACGTTGTTGGTTGAGCATGGACCCAAGGAAACGGACAGGGGCCGAAACCCCGGGAGCAAACAATGAAATTACGGATTGGCTGCGCCCGACCTCCGAAGGCACGGTCGGTCAAATAGAGGTTTCACGGTTCGTCGACCGGAGGCGAATGGTTTTATGATCCAGGTCGTGGTGTGCTTCGATCAGGCGGACCGTTCGACTGCGGGCCCGGATGAGGGTTGAATAGGTGATGGCATGGTGCCCACGCACGCGCACGCCCTGAAGCAGCGGGCTGTCACTGATGCCAGTCGCACAAAAGATGATGTTATCGCCGCGCGCAAGGTCGCTGGCATAGAAGACCTTGCCAAGGTCATCCTTGAATCCGGCCGCGATCACCGCTGCCCGCTCTTCCTCGTCGCGAGGCCACATCATTGCCTGCAGGTCTCCCCCCAGGCAGCGGACGGCGGCTGCGGCCAGTACGGCTTCCGGCGATCCGCCAATGCCCACGTAAAGATCTACCCCGCTGTTCGGAATCGACGGGGCGATGGCGGCCGTGATGTCGCCGTCTGAAATCATCCGCACCATCGCGCCCGTAGACCGAATGGCCGTTACCAGCATCGCGTGCCGGGGCCGGTCCAGCACCACCACCGCCAAATCCTGGACGCGCTTGCGCAGCGCCCGGGCAATGGTGGGCAGAATCTCTTCAACTGGGTTCAAGATCGAAATGGTTTCGATGCCGGTTCGCTGCATGTACCGCACCACTTTGAGGCCGTAAGCCAGCTTCATCATGTAAAAGGTCGGAACATCCTTGAGAGAAACCTCCAGGTCCTGACCAGGCGAAGCAGCCGCGATGCAGCAGATCGAACCTGGCAGGCCTTTCGCGACGTTGGTCGTCCCATCCACCGGGTCTAAAGCGAGATCAAACTTATGACTGCCGGGCACCCAAGTGCCCAGATGTTCGCCTTTAAAAATTCCCGGCGCGTTATCCTTGATCCCTTCCCCGATCACCACCTCTCCGCAAATGTTCATAAGGTCAAACATGCCGCGGATCGCATCGCAGGCGGCCGCATCCGCCGCTTCTTTCTGTCCGCGCCCGATCCACGGAAGGGTGTTGAGAGCCGCTGCCTCCGTGGCCCGGAGAAAATCAAATTCAATGATCCGCTCGATGTCTTCATAGGCCTGCCGGGAAAAGCGCATGCCGAAGTACCATACCGAGTTGGGCCGGCAAGCTCCAGTCAGGAGACGAAAAATCTGCCGCTGCCAACGGTTTCTCCGGATGCTTGCCAAGGAGGCGCCCAGGCGGAACACCCTTCTATAAAAAGTTTTAAAACAATGGTACTTGGATCGCTAGGGGACGATGGTTGGCTGCATGACCCCACTTCACGCCACGGTCACGGCTGCCGAATGCCGCGACCGTCAGTACCGCCTGTCCATTGACTTAGTGCCCGCGGAATTCCCCGGTCCATTCGAGCATTTAAGGTTCAAGAAAAACCCGTACTCCGGCTCTTTCAGCCATCGCGCCGGCAAAACCTGGCTCACGCTCATCTACCGGACAGATCCCGGTTTCGGCCCCGGGGATCCGTTTCCGCTTTGGCGAGCCAAGCAAAAGCCGGCCTTTTAGACTGGCACCGCCGGTTCAAGCAATGCCTTGAGGAGCGTGTCCAATTCAAAGGTGACGATTCTGGTCTCGGAATCGTTTGTGCCGTAAGGCAGCACCAACCGGCCTTCGTGGATTAAGCCGCCACAACTGTAAACGACGTTTGGCACGTAGCCCTGCCAATCGTTTTCCTGCGGTTCCAACAACGGTTGCTTCAGCCGGCCAAGAACCTGCCGCGGGTTCTGCAAATCCAGCAGCGCAAGGCCAAGGCAGTATTTCCGCAACGGCCCAACCCCGTGGGTGAGAACCAGCCAGCCCGCTTCGGTCTCCAACGGGGACCCGCAGTTGCCCACCTTCACCATTTCCCAGGGTTGTTCCGGACGGATCAGCACCTCGGGATCCGACCAGAAATGAAGGTCATCGGAAAACATCAAAAAAATGTTTTCGTTATCCTGGCGGGACAGCATCGCGTACCGACCTTCAACCCGGCGCGGAAAAAGGGCCATGCCTTTGTTGTAAATCCCCGGCCCGCTCAAGGTCTGAATCCGGAACCGGCAGAAATCGGTCGTCTCAATCAACTGAGGCAGGATGGCGCGCCCGTTGTAAGCGGTGTAGGTGCCGTAGTAGGTGACCACCTGATCGTTCTCCACAAACCGGACAAAACGAACGTCTTCCATTCCGTTGGTCTCGGTCTCGGAATGCGGGAAGAGAACCCGTTCAGACAAAGGTTCCGAAGGTTCGAACTGAACTTCATAGAGTGAACTTGGCCCGGATTGGACGGTGAGTTGGAGCGCTCCGGGCATAAATTCCAGGGGCCGCGCCGGGTCAGGCAATTTCCCGTCGAGTTCATGAGGCGTAAAGGCACCGTCGGAGCCGGAAGGAAAGCAATTTTCCCCATCCCCCGTGTGGCCGGTTTTCTTCAGTTCACTTCCCGTTATCCGGTCCCAGGACGTTGCATCCGCGTTGAGTTGGGGTGAGGAAACAAATGGTGTGGCTTGGTCGAAAAGAATGGACCTGTCTGCGCAGATGGTGCCGGACCGGAACTCAATCGAAGAGATGTGGCCTTCGCCGATGGCGCGAAGGCTTAGAATGAACCGGAGTTCGTGTTCTGCCACGCCGTCTTGATCCGGATGCGCGACGATCGAAGGGCTGAAAAGGGCCGTCGACTCAAGGGTGTATTCTCCGGTAAACAGCGCGCCGATGAGCGCCCTCCTTTCGGCGGAAAGCGCCTGTGGCTTGGGGAGGTAAGACGCCACCCTTTCAAGGTGTTGTGCCCACGCCTGGTCCAACCGTCGATGCCGCGGGTTGAATTCCATCCGGATGGCCTGCAACTCTTTTGCCACCTCCGCTTCGCTGAAGGCCAGGGCACGTTCAATGATGCGGCTGGCGTGCATCGGGTCCGGAATGAAAGGGCGGAGCAAAACCCGCCCCGCGTTTGGGCGTAGGAATACGCCGTCGGCTTTATTTATCATGCAGCGCCTTGTTCTTGGGTGGGGTGGTACAGAAAGGCTTCCGCCTGGATCATCTCGGCCAGGGACAGGTAGAAAGCCAAGGTTGATTCGGCTCCCTGATTCTGGTTCACGCGATCGGCGTGCAACGCATCCCGGCAACCGCCGGTCCGGGAATCGTACAGCGGCAATCCAAGGTCGTTGCGTCCCAAAAACCATTCAAAACAGCGCCGGGCCGACCGGTGCCAAAACTCGTCCTTGGTGAGTCCGTACGCCTCCAGACAGGCTGAAATCATGGCGTGGGCTTCCAGGGGCTGCTGGTCGAACCGGGCGGGCAACTCACCCCGGTTCCAAAACCCGTTGCAGCCGATCGGTGCGAAATGTCCTCCGGGCGCCGTTTGGTGGTCCATCAGCCAACGCAAGGACGTGAAACCGATCTCAGAAATTTCGCCGCGGCACGTCCAGTAGCCGCTTAAGATCATCGCCTGTGACAACCGTCCGTTATCGTAAGTTGCCACCGGCTCAAACCATTGCCATTCCGGGGTGGCGTTCTGGCGGTAGAGTTCAGCCAAGCGGTTGGTCAGAAGGTCGCGCAACTGGTTTACCGTACGGTCGCCCGAAAAAGACCGGAGGTATTCGTGAATGGCCAGCAAGGTGAACGCCCAGGCTCGCGGCGATGTAAAATCCTCCACGACGGACAACCCGCGCTGAAAAAGTTGCGCGCACAAACTTCGATGACCTTCATTGGTGGTGCGACCCAAGGCGCTGCCGGCCGCCCAGAGCGCCCGGGCATGGCTGTCTTCGGAACCGTGGTCCTCCAGCCAACGCCGGTCGTAGCTCATGAAATTGCGAAACCGGCAAGTTTCCTGGACAAAAGCATGCCAAAGAAAAGCCACGTACCGGTCCGCCAGGCGTCCAACTTCCTGATCCCACACCCGGGTGGACCCTTCGCTCAACCACAGCGTCAGAATAAAGGCACGCGCGTTGTCATCCGTGCAATAGCCTTCCCCGTAAGAAGGCACGTTGTAGATGGCGTGCTGTAAGATCCCGGTGTGGTCGGTCAGGCGGAACAGGTGGTCGACCTTTAAGGCGGGCATCTGGTAGGGCCGGTTCTCAACGGTCCGGATCACAAACGACCGTTTGGGAGAGGCACTCAACCCGGCGCGAGCCCGTTCGAAGCTTTCCATGTAACGTTCCGCCACCTCCGGCCAAATCATGTTCCGCCCTTCTTTCCACGCCCGCTTGCGCATGGAGTTCATGTGGCTGGGATCGGATAAACACCGGTCGACGGCTTCCGCAATGCCCAGTGCATCGGCAAAGGGAACCAGCGTCCCGTGATCGTCTGCCAGCAACTCCTGGGCATGCCAGTAAGGGGTCGAAATGATCGCTTTACCCGCACCGAAGGTGTAGGCAAGCGTGCCGGAAGTAATCTGTGCTGCGTTCAAGTAAGGCGTAATGTAGATATCGGCAGCCCCGATGAAGTCCCTTAGTTCTTCTGCCGTGACAAAACGGTTGTAGAAGATGACGTTCCGTGCCACGCCCCGATCCTGCGCCAAACGCTCCAACTTAAGCCGGTACAACTCTCCTTCGCGGGCAATCAGGTTCGGGTGGGTGGCCCCGAGCACGATGTAAACCACGTCCGGGTGGCGTTCCAGAATGCTCGGAAGCGCCTCGATGACGTACTCGATGCCCTTGTCCGGGGACAACAAGCCGAAGGTTAGTAAGACCGTTTTTCCCTCGACCCCAAACTGGTCTTTGTAAAAACTCGGGTCGGTAAACGGCAGGTCCGGCACTCCATGGGGAATCACATCGATTCTCCGGGAAGGAATGCCGTACTTGGTTTCCAGCAGCTCGCGGCCGCGTTCGGCCATGACGACGAAACGGTTGGAGAGCTCGCCAAGCTGCTTCATGACCTCGCGCTGGTCCTTGTTGGGCTCGGCCAGAATTGTGTGCAACGTGGTCACCACCGGCATGTTGACGTCCCGGAGAAAAGCCAGCAGGTGGCTGCCGGCCGGGCCGCCGTAGATGCCGAACTCGTGCTGGACGGAGATCACCTCGACGTTATTGATGTTCAGAAAATCGGCGGCCCGCCGGTAGGAGTCGAGTTCCCGTTCGTCAATTTCAAACCGGACCGCAGGCGGGTACTCGTACCCTTCCGGCCGGTCATTCACGGCACCAACGAAGCATTGGCAGTCGGGGAAAACGGCTCCGAAAGCCTCGCGCAAATCTCGGGTGAAGGTCGCGATCCCACATTGACGCGGCAGGTAATCACCGACAAACGCAACGCGGGTGACTGAATGTATGTTGTCCATGATTTGATGCGTGCTCGGGGAATTTAACGTTCCAGCTGCCGTAGACCCGACAGCATCGCACGTTACCTGCTTTCCGGCGTTGAGGGAAAAGGAAACGGCAGCGGCGGGTTTTGCCGTTGTCCCGTTTTGATTGCCTTCCGGTCTCCGGATGGTTAGTTTTCCGAGGAAGTACGCATTTTCGTCTGCCGTGAGATTCCGTCGCCTCGAATACTTTGCGGCGGCGGCCGCGGAATTGAATTTCACGCATGCAGCGGCAGGAAACGTTATGGAAGCATCAAGCGTGTTGCCAAGGCTGGTGTTCTGGCTAATCCCATTCGCCTTGCTGGCGTTAGTGGTAGCCGGGCAGGTGATTCGGATCCTTCGGGAATACGAACGCGGAGTAATCTTTCGACTCGGAAAGTTTGTCGGAGCCAAAGGGCCTGGCCTTATCACCCTGATTCCGGTGGTTGACCGGATGGTAAAGGTGGACCTGCGGGTGGTAGCCATGGCGGTGCCCAAACAGGAGATGATGACCCGAGACAACGTGCCGGTGACCGTCGACGCGGTGGTGTATTTCCGCGTGGTCCGGCCGGAAGCCGCCATCATCAAGGTGGAGAACTTTTTTGGAGCGACCTCGCTGATCGCGCAAACCACGTTACGCAGCGTGATCGGGCAGGCGGAGCTGGATGAACTGCTTTCGCAACGGGAAAAGATCAATCAACGCCTTCAGGAGATCATCGACAGCCACACCGACCCTTGGGGAATCAAAGTCACCGCGGTGGAAGTCAAGGATGTGGTGTTGCCGGACACGATGAAGCGGGCCATGGCTGGCCAGGCGGAGAGCGAGCGGGAACGGCGGGCCAAGATCATCGATGCCGAAGGTGAATTCCAGGCGGCGGCCAAGTTGGTGGAAGCCGGCCGGATGATTGCCACCCAGCCGGTGGCGTTGCAACTGCGCTTCCTGCAAACGATGCGGGAGATCTCGACCGAACGCAGCACGGTGACGTTCCTGCCCCTGCCCCTTGAGCTCTTTGCGCCATTCACGAAAAAAGGCAGCCCGGACCCTCCGTGAAGCTGAACCGCAAATCCGCTTTCGGCTCCAAGGTTTTCTTTTCCGGGCGTTGCTGCTTTACTCGCGCATGCCCAGCTGGAGCGTGCTCTACCTCATCAGCGAATGGTCCATCCGGTTTGTCATGCTGGCCTACGTGCCGCAGAAACGGAGCACGGCAGCGGCGCGGACCTGGTTGTTGCTGATTTTCCTTCTGCCCTGGCCCGGCCTGCTGTTGTACGCGCTGCTGGGGCGCATTTACCTGCCTAAGCTTCGCCGGGCTCGGCAGGAGCGAGCCTCCCAGGAGATCCGCAGTGCCCAGGTCCAGTTGGCGCCCGGCCTGACCGTGCGCCCGAACCTGGCCCCCAACCTCATCCCGGCCGCAAACTTGGCAACCCGGCTGGGCGACTTTGAGCCTTTTGGCGGCAATGCCTTTGAACTGTTGCCGGACTACACCGGCTCCATTGACCGGCTGATCGGGGACATGGAAACCGCACGGCACCACGTCCACCTGCTTTGTTACATTTTTGCAGCCGACCAAACCGGCCGTCGGGTGGCGGACGCCCTGATCCGCGCCGCCAAACGCGGTGTTCAATGCCGGGTGCTCATGGACGCGGTGGGGTCCCGACGGGCGTTGCGCCGGCTTGCTCCCCACCTGCGCGCGGAGGGGGTCGAAGTGCAAGCGATGCTCCCAGTAGGATTCTTCCGGCGCAATGCCGCGCGGTTCGACCTGCGCAACCACCGGAAGCTGGCCGTGATTGACGGGCAAATCGGGTACACTGGGTCACAGAACGTGGCGGATCCGAATTTTGTCAGGGATCACCCCAATGAAGAACTCGTCGTTCGCTTCACCGGACCTGTCGTTGCCCAGTTGCAGGCCGTGTTTCTCGCCGACCACTACCTGGAAACCGATGCCCGGATCCGGGAGAAAAGCATGTTCCCGGACATCGAGTTTTCGGGGCGTTCAGTTGCCCATTTGGTGCCGAGCGGCCCGGGTTACAAGCATGAAAACGGGCAGGAACTAATCATTACGTTGCTTTATGCAGCCCGGGAGCGGGTTGCCATCACCACGCCCTACTTTGTTCCGGATGAACCGTTTCTCCAAGCCCTGCGTGCAGCTGCCCTGCGCGGGGTAGCAGTCCACCTGATTGTGTCAAAACACGCGAACCACCCCATCACCCAATTTGCCCAGCGTTCCTGTTATGAAGCCTTGCTTGACGCGGGAGTGGAGATCCATTGTTACCGGCCGAATTTCCTGCATGCGAAACACCTGAGCATCGACGACGAAATCGCCCTGATTGGGTCGACCAACATCGACATCCGTTCCTTTGCCCTGAACGCAGAGATCAACCTGCTCATCTACGACCCGAAACTGGTCGGGGATCTGCAAAGGCTGCAGGAAAAGTATTTTGCCCACAGCGATGTGCTGGTCGCCGCAGACTGGGGTCGCCGTCCGTTGCTGCTCAAAGTTGCTCAAAACACCGCCCGGCTGGCGGATTCGCTTTTGTAGAGCTGTAAAGCCCGTGCTGCCGCCTACCGTACGCCAGCGAAACGCCTGCCGGATCATTGGACCGCCGCAACGGCGGTGGTCAGGCATTTGGGTTTCTGCTCATTCAGAGGTCGGCCGTGGTTCGTGTGATGGCGATAACCCCTGGCACGTCGGCCAACGCAGCCAGAAAATCGTGATGGTGCCGCTCCGCCAGTTGAAAACGAATGGCCCATTGCTCGCGTCCGTCGCCGGCCTTTTCACGCCGGATACCCTCTCCGGCAATGTAGAATTCAGCCAGCAGGCGGTCCAGTTTGACGGCCGTCTTGCCGTGATCCGGGTCAAAGACCACTAGAACGGTTGCCGCGTGCTTACCGGCAAAAAGACGGTGTTCCCACCGGCCCGCGATCGTAAGCACCCCGCGGGTCAGGAGCGCCAGCCCAAGGCCGCCCGGGACGTACCCCGCGCCGATGCTCATCCCGATCGCGGCGACCACCCAGATGGTGGCGGCGGTGGTCATGCCTTCGATCCCATAGGTGCCACGCAGGAGCGCCCCCGCCCCCAGAAAACCGATTCCCGCCACGATCTGGGCAGCGACCCGTCCGGAGTCCCCGGTGGTGCTGGTAAACGCAAAACCCACCATCGTGAACACGCAGGAGCCAAGGGCCACCAAGGCCATCGTCCGCAGTCCAGCCGCCTTTTCCCGGCGCTGCCTTTCCGTTCCTACCCACGCACCGCTGGCGGCCGCGAGGAGTACGAGCACAACGGCGTCCCAGGGCTTGGCCAGGAGCAGGTGCCAGTTTTCGACAACCCAGCGCATCCAGGGCGTTTAAGAACCTTTTAAAGACAGGTCAATTCTTTCTCCCTGCCATCCCGCACTTTGTTCCATCGCACGCTGCCATTAAGGGTTTTCCGGGGTGATCCAGCCGGACCTCAACGTCCCGAGTGTCTTGACTGCTTCGTAACTACTTCTTATTTGTGCGGGACTGTGCGATTGCAAACCTTGCTCGAGGCACGATGGATTTTCCTGGTGTTGATTTTTTTCCTGGTGATTGGCGCCAGGATCAGCCGGTGGCTGGGCTTGTTCTGGGCAACGGTGCTCCTTTCCACGATTTATTTTTTTCGTGACCCGGATCGCGAGGTCCCCTCTGCTCCCGATGCCATCGTTGCTGCCGCCGACGGCAAGGTGGTGGCGGTCGAAGAGGTGTTTGAGCCGGAAATCCTGCAATCCATGATGAAACGAATCGCCATTTTTCTTTCGGTGTTCGACGTGCACACCAATCGCGCACCGCTGGAAGGCAAAATCATCTACAGCCGGAGTCACCCTGGCGTTTTCCTGGACGCCCGTCATCCGGACGCGACGCGCCGGAATGCGTACCGGACCTGGGTGTTGGCAAACCCGCGCGCGACGCTCGTGGTCCGGCAAATTGCGGGCGCGGTGGCACGACGCATAGTGGGCTGGTCCAACGTCGGTGACGATTTGGAAAAAGGCACCCGGTTTGGCATGATCCGCTTTGGTTCACGGACGGAGGTCTACGTACCGCTTGATTGCTCGATCACGGTAAAGGTCGGTGATCGTGTACGGGGTGGACAAAGTGTGATTGCGAAGCTGCCATCAATATGAGTGGAGAATCCGCACCCGTCCTGTTCGTCATGCGGTCGGCCTTGCCGGCTGACGGCCCAGGCCTTCGCGGTTTTGCGACATGAGTGAGGAATCTCCCAAAGCGTACCTGCTGCCCAACTTGATGACGTCGGGCAATCTGGTGTCCGGCTTCGCGGCTACCTTGAGCATTCTGCGCGGTCCGCCTTGGCAAGGTGCCAGCCCGGACCGCCCTGCTGAGGGGTTGTACTGGGCCCTTGGTTTCATTCTGGTTGCCTGCCTGTTTGACTTGCTCGACGGGCCACTCGCCCGGCTCCGTGGCCAACAAAATGCGTTTGGACGCGAGTTCGATTCGTTGGCAGACCTGGTTTCCTTCGGGGTTGCACCTGCCCTGCTGGTGTACCGCCTGGTGCTTCAGGATTACCCCCCGATCGGCTGGGTCATCGCATCCATCTACCTTCTTTGCGGTGCACTGCGGCTTGCGCGCTTTAACTGTGCCGCCACCGCCACCCTCAAACCTGGGGCGGCCAAGGATTTTGAGGGCCTTCCCATTCCGGTCTCCGCGGGCCTCCTTGCCTCGCTCGTTTGGTGTGTCCTATGGCTTACCCCGGACACGCGTCAGGTGGGCGCCGGAAAATTCGTGCTTCCGCCGGTCATGCTTTTTCTCTCCTTCATGATGCTCAGCCGCTTTCGCTACCCGCGCTTCAAGGTCCTGAGCTTTCGTACACGGCATCCTGCCTTGAAATCCCTGGCGCTGCTTACGGTGCTCATTTTCACGGGGTTGAACTTTCGCTGGATGCCGGCGGCGCTTTTTCTCAGTTACCTGCTTTACGGATTTCTGCATTGAACCCGGCCCGGCCTGGGCAATGAATGAGCAGGGTAAACGGGTAAAGGTAGGCTTGTGCGGTAACCGGCATCCGCCGGGCCGCGTGGCGTGGGCGCTTGAGGAGGTCGCGTCAGGCCGCGCCGGCGGCGAAGGGACTCGCCGCGTCGACGCCCACCTTGGCTCCTTTTGGAACAGAATTTGGCAAACGGCATGAGCCAAATCCGGGTCAGGATTGCACAAGTCAACGTTAGTGGCACCGCACCGGCCGGGATAGGGTGCCAGGCTGAAAGCTCGTTAACTCCTGCCCTTCGCGGCACACACCCGCCGCGCCCGACCTATGAAGATCTGCTTTGTCACCCGAGAACAGGAAGACCGCACATTTTTCGAATCACACTTGGCCGCGCATGACCTGGAGTTCGTCAGCGAAATGCCGGCAGTTGGCCAGGCGACAGAGATACTGTCGGTGTTTGTGCATGACCGGATCGACCAAGCCGCATTGAAGAAGTTGCCGTCTTTGCGCCTGGTCGCCACGCGTTCCACTGGTTTTGACCACATCGACCTGGAAGCCTGCCGCCGGCGCGACATCCTCATCGCCAATGTTCCCACCTATGGCGAGAACACGGTGGCCGAGCATGCGTTCGCGCTGATCCTGGCGCTTTCACGTCGGCTGCAGGAATCCGTGAACGCCGTCTCCAAGCCAGGCCAACCGGTCTCAACTTTCCGGGGCTTCGACTTAAAGGGAAAAATCCTTGGCGTCATCGGTACCGGACGAATCGGGCTGCACGCCGCCCGGATGGGACTTGGGTTTGGCATGCGGGTCATTGCCTTCGACGTGTGTCCCCGGCCTTACCTGGCGGACCTTCTAGGTTTTGACTACCGGCCTTGGCAGGACGTCTTGCGGTCCGCTCACCGGCCGGAGTTTTGTTGATCAACACGGCGCGCGGCGCCCTGGTGGATACGGAAGCCCTGCTGGAGGCGCTTGGCACCGGTCACGTTCGCGGTGCCGGCCTGGACGTGCTGGAAGGAGAATTAACCCTGCTGGGCGGCGGTACCGGCCAACCCAAAGAAACCGTGCTCGAAGAAGCGCGGGTGCGCGATCCTGCCCAATTGGAGGCGGCGCGTACTTTGAAGTTGAACCGGGACCTCCTGGCCAGGCCAAACGTCATCTTTACCCCGCACGTCGCATTCAACAGCACGGAAGCGGTTCAGCGCATTAACGAGACCACCCTGGAAAACCTGCACGGTTTCTTCCACCAAACCCCTTTGCACCTCGTTTAGGGAGCGCCACCCCGCTCGTCGGTGGCACGGGGCTGCCGCTCGAAGCGCAACTGCTTGATCCGCCGGGCGTCGGCCTGCTCGACGATGACCCGAAAGCCATCAAGGTCAAATTGCTCTCCGAGCTGCGGCAAACGGCCGAGTTGGTGCGTGACGTACCCACCGATGGTACTCACCTCCGGGTCCTCCCAGGCGACGTCCGCCAATTCACGCATTTCATGAAGTCCCAAGCCCCCGTCAACCAGGAATTCGCCTTCATTGATGCGGCGAAACTCCTGGCGGGCCAAGCCGAATTCATCTGGCATGTCGCCAACCACCTCGGCGATGGCCTGCTGGAGCGTTGCAATTCCGACGCTGCCGCCATGCTCGTCAACCACCACGGCCAGGTGCGCCCGTTTATCGCGAAAGAGCGCGAGCAATTTCTCCAGGGGCATGGTTTCCGGCACTGCCAGAAGCTCCCGGCAGATGGCCAAGAGGCTGGGCTCCGGCTGATCAAGTTGCGCCAGCAGGTCCTTGATGTGCACGAGACCGATGGCCCGGTCCAGGTGACCTTCGCACAAGGGAAAACGTGTGTGCCGGGCGGCCTTCGCGCGTTCAAGGTTATCGCGAAACGTCCGTTTGGTGTCCAGAAACACGACCTCGCCCCGTGGCGTCATCACATCGCGTACCCGGCGGCGGCGCATGTCAAAAGCGTTGGCGGCAATGTCCTGACTGGCTCCGGAAATCTGGTGGGTTCGGGCGCTTTCTTCGAGGATGAACCTTAATTCCTCTTCGGAATGGGACAACTCGCTCCCGGAAACCGGATTCAGGTGGAACAGCCGTTTGAGCATGGAGTTGGACAGGCTGTTGAGCGCCGCAATGATCGGCCGGAAAAAGGTGTGAAACCATCGCAAAGGACCACTGACCAGCAGGGCCGTCGGCACCGGACGACGGATGGCGAGGGATTTCGGGGCAAGTTCGCCAGCGACGATGTGCAGGATGGTGATGAGGGCAAACGCCAAAGCGAACGAGACGCCATGGATGATTACGGGTGACGTGAAATTCACCAGGGCGAAGAATGGTTCGATTAACCGGGCCAGAAACGGCTCGCCGATCCAACCCAGCCCAAGGCTGGCGAGCGTAATGCCGAACTGGGTGGCGGAGAGGTAGGCGTCCAGGTGGTCGGTAACGTGGCGGGCACGGCCCGCACGTTTGTTTCCGCGCGCAACCAGGGCATCGAGTTGACTGGAACGCACTTTGACGATCGCAAATTCGCTTGCGACGAAAAAGCCGTTGACCACCACCAACAAGACCACAGCTAATAGTTTGAGGGCCATGACGCCCGGAGCATCCCAGTCGGTCGCAGGAGGACCGACCTCGCCAGCGAGCAATGGAAACGCATTCATCGGGGCACGCTGCCGGCCATCGTCTGCAGGGGAACCCTAGCCGCACACCAGGCTTCGTGAGAGGTCATGGGCTCTTGGCGAATCCTCGGCCTTCACGGAGCAGGCATTTTTGGGCGAAAAACGAGCACCGGCGCTTCGGCCCGCCGGGCAATGCCGTCCACGTCACTGCAGGGCAGGAACCACGACCCTCCTCCCTGGTTATCATGAGCGCCGATCACGATGAGGTCAGCGTGCAGCTTGCGGGCAGTCTCCTGGATGCAGTCGACCGGCGACTGATCGTCCTCAAACAGCGGGAACGTGCGCGGATGGCGCGGCTGCAGCCGGTGAACCCATTCCAACAACCTGGCACTTACCAAATTGCGGTATTCCCCTGCGCCTTGCACCCCCTGCGGAAAATGGAAATGGCCAACAGCCTCGGGCGCTGAAAACACATACAGCACGTGGAGATCGGCATCCCATTTTTGGGCCAGGGCAGCCGCAAACTCAAGTGTGGGTGCCGGTTCCCCCATCACGTCCACCGGGGCCAGGATGACGCGGCGAACCACCCCCCCGCCGAGTGGGGTTGTCCCGGCGGAAGTTCTTGACCCGTGGTAAACCAGCACCGAGCAAGGCGCGCGGTGGATGATCCTGGGCGCCTGGTCGCGGTTGAACAACTGGCCGAGAACGCTCGGGTGATGGCTGGCGGTGACGATCAAGTCCGCGTCAAGGTTCCCTGCCACAGCGGCCACCTGCGCAGCGGGTTCGCCAACAAGGAACGCGGACTCGCAGGCATGGCCGTTTTCCCGAAGCATTGCGGTCAGATCCGCCAGGGCGCGTTCCGCGGCTTGCCGATTCCTTTCGTCGGCCTTGACCCCCGGGCCGTTCGGGTCCGGGTACACGTGGACGAGAACAAGCGATGCACCGACGGATCGGGCGAAGTCCGCCGCGTACCGAGCCGTGGTGGCGGAGTGCGGCGTCAGGTCGACTGCGGTCACGATTCGCTTCAGGGAGGGTGGCCCGGCCGATTCCTCCCGGGTCAGCGGGACGTTCAAGGTTGGCAACATTCGGTAAGGGCCAGATTGGTTTTTTCAGGGAAGCGCCGGGCGGCAAGCTGACGGTCGGCGCTTAGAAGGAGCCGGGCTCTGCCGCGTACTGTCTTGCCGCAGCTTCGGCGTGGTCAGTGGCTTCCAGGCGGTAAGCGTACGCCAACTGCGCATGGTGGGCCGCGATTTCGTGGTCTCCCTCCCGATGGTGCTTGGCCGCTCGTTCGTGGCAGTCAGCCGCATGCCTGCAGCACTCGGCTGCCTTTAAGTGATTTTCATCGATTTTCAAGGTTTTCTCCTGACTGTCAGCAGGTAGGCAGCGGTGTTCAGCAAGCCGGACCTGCCCTGCCAGGTCCTCCCGCTGCCCATGGTCAGCGCCGAAGCAGCCAGCTGAGCAGCGTCAGCACCACGCTGATCACCAAACAGGTCGCGACCGGAAAGTAGAAGGAAAAATGTTCCTTTCGAACGGAAAAATCACCCGGCAACCGGCCCACCCACCAAAACGCCCCCGGAACTTTCCAGAGCACCAAACCAATCACCACCACGACGACACCCACCCCGACAATCAGTTTAGCCATCTCCTGCACACGGCATTGTGCTCCGGTTTGCCACCGGTGCAAATCCAACGTTGCCCCATGGATCGGATTGACCATTGCCCACCTTCGATCCCTGGGTAGCATGCTCCCCCCATGTGCCTCGCGTATTACGTGCACCACCTCAGCCCGTTTCTCATCCGCTTTGGAGGCCGGTTTGGGATCCGTTACTACGGATTGGCTTACCTGTGCGGTTTCATCGGGGCTTTTTACCTTCTGAAATGGTTGGCCCGCCGCGGTTATGGGGCGCTGGCGGAAACCCAGGTCGGGGACTTCACCTTTTATGCCGCTTTTTTCGGGGTTCTGCTCGGTGGCAGGCTGGGCTACGTGCTGTTTTACCGGCCCGACATGCTGGCCACGGATCCGCTTGGCATTCTGCGCGTCTGGGACGGAGGCATGGCCAGCCATGGCGGCATCCTCGGGGTGGTGATTTTCAGTTTCATCTACGCGCACCGGCACCGGCTTTCCTGGCCAGGCATTGGCGACAACCTGGTGTCCGTCGCGCCGATCGGATTGTTTTGCGGGCGGATCGCGAACTTTATCAACGGCGAACTTTATGGCCGCCCGGCCACGGTCCCTTGGGCCATGCAGTTCCCGGCTGAATTGTTTGATCACCCGGACGAAGCCGCCGCCGCTTTGCAGCAATGCTCACGAGTCGCTCCGTCCCTGAACTCAGTTGAGGCGATCATTGAGTCGGCCCGAACGAGCCAGCCGGTCCGGAACGTTCTCGCGGGAATCTTAACGCCGCGTCACCCCAGCCAGCTTTACGAAGCCTTGTTAGAAGGGTTGCTGCTTTTTGTGCTCCTCATGGCCGTGCGGCTGCGGGTGCGATCCCCCGATGGAGTCGTTACCGGCTTGTTTTTCATTGCTTACGCGCTCGTCCGGATTTTCGGGGAAATGTTCCGTGAACCGGACGCCCCCCTGACCGGGTCCTTGAGCCGCGGGCAATTTCTGTCCTTGTTCATGATTGTGGTGGGGCTTGCTTTCTGGTGGCACGCATTCCACCAAAGGCGTCCCCGACGGACGGTGGCCTGAAGGGGTCAGGGGTCCAGTCCCAAGGAGGGATAGGCCCTGTGCGCCACTGCGATCGGGGAAGATGGGCCGGGCGGCGCAAGCATGCCTCGAGGCCTCCTCCGGCCTCTAAACAACGGTTTTTCCGGGGTTACCATCGCCCAGCCCCCGATTTTGGCTTGGAATCCATCCCAGCCGTGCCAAGAGTCCGGCATGACCGCAGCAAAGAAACCCGCATCCCCTAAAAATGCCCTCGCCAAGGCCGTCCAGCCGGACGAAGCACTGGCCGCCGTGGTGGGCAAGGATCCCCTGCCCCGAACTGAGTTGACCAAGAAACTTTGGGAATACATCCGCGAGCACGACCTGCAGGACCCGAAAGAAAAGCGCAACATCCGCGCTGACGATAAACTTCTGCCGGTTTTCGACGGCAAGAAGGTGGTGAACATGTTTGAAATGACGAAGCTGGTGAACGGCCACGTATCGTGAGTCCCCATGGCGGTGGATGCAGGCCCAGCAGCCATCTTTAGCCTGGGCCTCGCCGCTTTCACGCACGCGACGCTTGCAGCTTTCTACGGAGTGAGTCGCTTGGCGCGGCCCCGGGCAAAAATCATGGCCGTGAGTGCCTCTCTCGATGAACACCGCTCCGAAGCGCCCGGACCCTCGTCGGACGGCCTTTCCGGGTTGGTGGAACGGGTAACTTTTCACAGCGAGGACACCGGTTTTGCCGTGCTGCGGGTCAAGGTTAAAGGACACCGCGACCTGATCACGGTTGTCGGCACCGTGGCCCGGGTAAACGCGGGGGAATGGATCAGCGCACGAGGCGCGTGGGTGCACGACAAGGATCATGGGCTGCAGCTTAAGGCGCAACTCCTGAACGTCAGCCCGCCGACTTCCCGGGAGGGCATGGAAAAGTACCTGGCCAGCGGGCTCATCAAAGGAATTGGCCCGGTTTACGCCCGTAAGATGATCGAGAAGTTCGGCGAAAACATCTTCCACATCATTGACCACGAATCGGCCCGGCTGGAGGATGTGGAGGGGATCGGTCCCGGCCGGCGACGGCGCATCAAAGCGGCGTGGGCCGAGCAGAAGGTAGTTCGGGAGATCATGGTTTTTCTGCACTCCCAGGGCGTGAGCACCAGCCGGGCCGTGCGCATCTACAAAACTTACGGCGAAGCGGCCGTTGAGACCGTGCGTGCCAACCCCTACCGCCTGGCGGAAGACATTCACGGCATCGGATTCAAGACGGCCGATGCCGTCGCGCAAAATCTCGGCATCCCGAAGGACTCCCTTTTGCGGGTGCGGGCCGGCTTGGCGCATGCCCTCTGGGAAGGAACCATGAAAGGCCATTGTGCCTTGCCGCCGGATTTGCTCAGGCAGAGCGCAATGCAGCTGCTGGAAGTTGACGCGCAAGCGGTCGATGCCGCCCTTGGCGAGATGCTCGCCGAAGGTGCCGTTTCCCAAGAAAGAATTCGGGACCAGGAGCTTGTTTACCTGCCCGCGTTGAAGCGGGCGGAGGAAGGCGTTGCCGCGCGCCTGCGTGCCCGGGCAGCGGCTTCGTCGCGTTACCCACAAATTGAACTGGCCAAAGCCATTGAATGGGTGCAGCAGAAAACCGGTAAAGAGCTTGCCCCGAGCCAGCGGGATGCCCTTGGGAAGGCGCTCCACTCGCGGGTGCTGGTCATCACCGGCGGTCCGGGCGTGGGAAAAACGACTTTGATGCAATCGATTCTCTTGGTTTTGCGAGCCAAGAAGGTGCGCTGCCTCCTTTGTGCTCCGACCGGACGCGCCGCCAAGCGCCTGAGCGAGGCGACCGGCTTGGAAGCAAAAACCATTCACCGCCTCCTCGAGATTACGTCAACCGGGTTTGCCCGCAGCGCGGGCCGTCCATTGGAATGCGACCTTTTGGTGGCCGACGAAGCGTCGATGATCGATGTGCCGCTTTTGGACCGGTTACTCCAGGCCGTGCCGGCGGACGCTCACCTTCTCCTGGTGGGGGATGTTGACCAATTGCCCAGCGTCGGACCAGGCTCCGCCTTGGCCGACATCATCCGCAGCAACGCGGTACCCGTGGTGCAATTGACGGAAATTTTCCGGCAAGCGGCCTCCAGTCGCATCATCGTCAACGCGCACCGCATCAACTCCGGCCAAGTGCCGGAAGCAGGCGGCCGTGAATCGGATTTTTTCCTGCTGGAGCGGGATGAGCCGGACTCCATTCAGGCTACCCTTCTTGAATTGGTCAGCCGCCGCATCCCGCAGAAGCTGGCGGCGGACCCGATCACGGGGATTCAGGTGCTCTGCCCCATGAATCGCGGCTCCTTGGGGGCACGCGGGCTGAACCTTTTGCTGCAGGAAAAACTGAACCCTTTGCGGGACGGGGAGGCGATGGTTGATCGCTTCGGCACGCAGTTTCGGTTGCGGGACAAGGTCATTCAAACCGAGAACGATTACGACAAAGAGGCTTTCAACGGCGACATCGGCCAGATCATGGCAATCGATCCCGAGGAACGGGAAGTGACCGTCCGTTTCGAGGGAGGTGGCCGGCAGGTAGCGTACGACTTCGGCGAACTTGACGAACTGGCCCTGGCGTACGCGATTACCGTGCATAAAAGCCAGGGTTCCGAGTTTGCGGCGGTCGTGGTGCCACTTTCGGTCCAACATTACCTTCTCCTGCAACGGAACCTCCTTTACACGGCCGTGACCCGCGGGAAGCAGTTGGTAGTGCTCGTGGGCCAACGCAAGGCGCTGGGCATGGCCGTTCGAAACTGCGATTCGGGCAAACGGTTCGGCGCCCTGTTCGAGCGGTTGCAACCAGAGTGACCGGTAAACGGGACGCGCGATTGGCCCGAGGCCGATCGTGCCGCAGCGGAGAAAGCAAGTGCCCCGGATCCGGGGTTGTCGCATCCACGCGGGCAGGATTTTCCCTGCATTCGTTTTGCCTGCACCACTCGACAACGAGTATAGGTGCGATTGATGGCCACCAATACCACCACCATGAAAGGTGCGATCCTGCCGGGCAACCGCACCGTTGAATTTCGTGATTTTCCCGTTCCGTCCCCTGGCCACGGTCAAATTCTCCTCCAGACCAAAGCAAGTTCGATTTGCGGCAGCGACATCCGGGCCATTTACCGGGCCCACTTGGGCCACGGGGCTGAAGCTTACCAACCGGGAACGATCGGGGGGCATGAACCTTGCGGGCAGGTGGTTGCGGTCGGTCCAGGGTGCAAGGAATTCAAGGCCGGCGATCGCGCGATCCTTTACCACATCAGCGGCTGCGGCGTCTGTGACGATTGCAAGGCCGGTTACATGATTTCCTGTCACAATGAGAGCCGGGCTGCTTACGGCTGGCAGCGGAACGGCGGCCACGCCCCGTTCCTTCTGGCTGAAGAGAACACTTGCGTCCGCCTGCCGGACAACCTTTCCTACGTCGACGGCGCGCTGATCGCGTGCGGCTTCGGCACTGTCTGGGAAGCGCTTACCCGGATGGCGGTAACGGGAAAAGACCGGCTTCTGGTCACGGGCTTGGGACCAGTCGGATTGGCGGCCGCCATGCTGGGAAGAGCCCTTGGAGCCGACCCGGTAATCGGGGTGGATACAAGCTCCGGCCGCCGCGCCCTGGCCGAAAAGCTTGGCCTGGTCGACCATGCCTTGGCGAGTGGTCCCGAGACGTTGGCCCAAGTTCACGACCTTACGGCCGGGAAGGGGTGTGAAGTCAGCATTGATTGTTCAGGTGCCGGGCCAGCCCGGGTGCTTGCCTTGCAAGGCACCCGCCAGTGGGGCCGTTGTGCGTTTGTGGGCGAAGGTAATGACGTTCATTTCGAGGTTTCACCGCTTCTCATTCATCCGCAGATCACGCTTTTTGGATCCTGGGTAACCAGTTTGGCCCACATGGCGGAACTGGCGGAGCGGTTGTCACGCTGGGACCTGCACCCGGAAAAGACGGTAACCCATCGGTTTTCTCTGTCGGAAGCAGCGGAAGCGTACCGGGTGGCGGACGAGGGGCAGGCCGGCAAAGTAACGGTTGTGTTCGATTGAAGGCCCGGCACAGACTTTTAGCCACTGGTAATATTCATCCTTTCCAGGAGGAAAGGTGTATGTTGGAGTCGGCGAACGCCGCGGCAAAGCGCGTCAGAGCATCGCAGACGAGCGGTACCCGCATGGTCGCCGGCTGGTTGGAGTCTACTGGCCGGCCCAACGTTAACTCGCGCAAAGAACGGCCGAAGTGAAAGAAAACCAATGAACACGAACGCAACCGTTTACCCGCGTTGGGAACGCGAAGGTCGAGTGAGCCGGTTTTTGCTGGGTCCGACCTTTTCTTTTTACGAGGTTGAGGAGATTGAGTTGACGGGCGGTCCCTTGTTTGTGGCGTCCGCACTCGACACTTCGGACATGGTCGGGCAGTTCGAGTCCGAAAGGAATGCCCGCCAAGCCTGTGCACGGGACTTTGCCCAAAGGCAAAAGGCAGGGGAAAGTCACGGCAAAGTGGAAGCAACTTAGCCGCAATTCCGCCGGCTGTCAGGCGGTCTCCCTGCGCAAGGTTAGTACCTTCCTGCCGTCGAGGGCCGGAAATCGATGCAACGTTGCATGGTTCCACGGTGCTCTCCTGGTCTGCCCTTCCAATGAATGCCGACGGGCTTATCTTTACGGTGGCAGGCATCGGGCTGCTCTCGCTCGTGGCCGCGGACATTTATGGCACGATTCTGCACGCCCGCGGCAGGTCTGGTCCGGTCACGGAAGCCCTCGCCCGCGGGGTCTGGCGGGTGGCTCGGGCCGCCGCGTTTCGCTGCTCCCGCGCTGGGCGGCACCGGCTGCTCAACCGCATCGGTCCATTGTTGTTGCCCGTCCTTGTCGCTTCCCTGGTGGTATTGCTGATCGTCGGTTACGCGTTAATTTACCTGCCCCACCTGCCCGACAGCTTCAACGTCGATGAGAAAGCCCGGAGCCCACGCTGGATCGAAGCCCTCTACTTCAGCGGCATCACGTTTACCACGCTTGGTTATGGCGACATTTCCCCACGCTCGACGCCAATGCGCCTGGTGGCCCTGAGCGAAGCACTCACCGGGTTCGTTTTCATCTCCCTGGCCGTTACTTACCTGGTCTCCCTGACGGCCGCGCTGGAACGAAAGCGGGCGGTGGCGCTTTCCTTTTATCACCAGGCGCGTCAAGGGGCGGATGTTGCCGGCCTTTTGACGCACCACTTCGTGGATGGCCGTTTCGTCGGGCTCGAAGCGATCTTTGCCGATGCGGCCCGCGACTTGCAAGGACTCCTGGAAAGCCACATCGAGCATCCCTTAATTCATTACTTCCACCCCATCCAAGTCCACAAAAGCCTGCCCCGGATGCTGTTCCTGGTGCTCGAAGCCTGTGCCGTCACCCGGGCTTGCCTGAACAGCGATGTTTACCGGGAGCTGTGGCGGCACCCGGAGTTGCGCACCCTCGAGGAAACCGGCCGGCACGTCCTCGACGAACTGGCTGCCGCTGTCGGAATGGCGCGAGGCGTGGCCATCGCTGACGATGAACCCGGCCGGGAGGTGGTCCCTACAACCGATGGATTTGCGCGTTGGCGCAGCCGTTATGAGGACACCCTGGACCGACTCCATGCGGCCGAGGTCTGTCTTCCGGCAGACCCCGAAGTCGGCTGGCGCGCCTACGTGCGCCGCCGTCGCGGCTGGGAACAGCAACTCGCCGGCTTCGCACTTTTCCTCGGCTACGACTGGGACGAAGTAACCGGCGACCGCGACCTGCGCTTGGCCCGCGAGCAACCCGAGACCGGGTCGTCGTAAGAAAAATTGTAACAGTTGCTTCAGCAGTGACAATTGTATCAAAGGAATGTGCGGCAGCAATGATCCTGAGCTTCAGGTCGTTGATACAATTCATGGCATCGGTACAATTCCCTACTCCCGGACGTCAACCCTTTCACCTACGCTCACCCGGCCGTGATCCTGTTCACTGAGAAAATTCATGGCGAAAATCACTTCTTTTTTCGGACCCCGGCGGTAGCCTGCGAGGGTACGCAGCGGTTCCGGGCTCCTAGCCAGCGTCTGCTGGTCGGTGGTGGTCACCACACACCGCCCGCAGGGCCCGCCGTGCCGAAACGTGATTGCACCTACCTGGATAACCTTCCAGGTGTCTTCGGTGTAAGGCTCAGGGCAACCCCGCACCACAAGGTTAGGACGAAACCGGTCCATCGGCACCGGTACCTCCAACCGTGAATTGAGGTCTGCCAGGGACTCTTCGGACACCAGCAGAAATGGGTAAGCATCGGCAAACGAAACCACCGGGTCCCTTAACGCCGGTCGGTGCTGCTCCGGCACTCTGTCCGCCGCCATGTTCCTGCCGAAGTCCGCCGCCCGTCGCACCACCCTGCAGGAACGTTCGAGCAGCGCGCTAAAAAAGGCGGCAGGCTCGTCCCCGACGTCGACGGCTTCTACCGTGTCCCGCCAGATTTTAACGATCCGCCGCGGCGCCCGCACCGGCGGTTCAGCCAAGGTCATCGTAATGGCCCCGACCTTCGGAGCCGATAGCCGCAAAAGTCCTTCAGGATCAAGCACGGTTTCGACCAGGGCGAGGGCTGGCGTGGTGCGCTGGGTTAGAAATCCGTCTTCCTCATCAACAACCAGAAATTCGCGGTCGTGAAGAAACCCCCACCGGGTAACTTCGGCGGTGGCCACCGGGATGCCGCGACAAGATTTCACGGGGTAAAGGTAAAGGGAGCAAAGGGAAATCATGAGGCGAACCGGTGCGCTAACGGGTGGTCAGACGAAGAAAAGCGTTGTGGGCAACCTTCACCAGCACGCGCCGGGGATCAGCCGGTAATGGTGCCCGGTAAAGTTGGATTTGCTGGCTGTCGTCGAGGGCAAGTTTGAGCACCTCCCCATCGGGCAGGTCGAATACTTCGTTGGTTTCCAGGTAATAGGGCACACCTTGCCACCGGCAGATTTCCTTGGCCGGGCTCTGCCGCGGATCGTACTGCACCACCGGCGGATCGCCAACCGCCGTCGGTTGAGTTACCACCTCCACGCCGAACCGGTGCTCGTGATCCCAAAACACCGACCCGGTGACTAGAAACAGGCCTACGGTAAAGCCGGCCATCAAACCGTAAGCCCAAGGGTAACCAGGGACGCGTTCTGCGACGGGTGCGGACACCGGGAGAAAATCCGCTGCTTCCCGCGGTTTGCAACCGCCTGCCCCGGCGTCAAGGTTAAAAGGAAACCACCCGCGCCTGGTAGCGTCGCAGCTGTGCCGGCAGCAGGGCAGGCAACGGTTGCGAAGCCGCGCTTTGGGTAGCCGTGACAAAAGGACCGGCAGCCTGGCGCAGCTCTCGCCACCGATCCCATTCCAGGTCCGGGGCCTGCACGATGGCCCGTAAGACGCTGCGCCATTCGGTCAGGACCCGTTCGAGGTCACCGTAACGCACCATTTCGTTGATGACCTTGTGCCGCGGTAAGGATAACTCAACCACGCTGCGAACCGCCTCGGCAGCCCCGCTTCCGTAAGCGGGAGGCACGCCCATTTCCAAATACCCGGGCAGCTCGGCCCGTTGGTAGGTCTGTTGGCAAATCCATCCCAGGCGGCCCCCCACCCGCGACTCCTCCATCGAAAAACGATGCCCGGCCCGCAGGTTGGCCAGGTCGAATACGATGTCGATCACCGGGTAGTCCATGCATTCCAACGCAGCCGCAATCGCCAGACCTTCGCCATGGTTGAAAAAACTGAAAAGCAGGCCCCGCCGGGTCGGCCTTCCCTGAGGATCGATCAACCCAAGTTGGCGCCACGCCAACGCCGGGGTAATGCCCAGCTCCAGCGATTCACACTGAGGGCGGAAGGAACAAAGCACACACACTTCCGGGTATTGACGACGGGTGGCCGGATGCTGCAGAACCCGGCCCAAGCGGTCCCGGTAACCTTGTGCGGGATGGTGGCCGTAGGTGAATCGGGCCACGACGGTTCGGCCTTGCACGCGCCAGTCAACGCCTACCCCTTGAAGGGCCTTTTCGATAACCGGCATGACCTGCAACAGGTAATCCTCCTCCGACCACCCCCGGCGGGCGGCAAGCAAAGGGTGCCGTTCACGAAGCACCTTGCGGAGCCACTTGACCGGCACCCACCCGGCCGGTTCCACCGAGGCAATCGCCAACTCGCGGCCGTACTGAAAGCGGTGTTCGTCCAGGCGGATTTTGCACAGGTTTCCAAAACCGAGGCCGGTCAGACTGGCCGCCATCGTCAGGGCAGGCCGCCACCGTCCGGTGGGCGTTTGCACCCATAAATCGGCCAAGGCACCCTGCTCCAGCGGCGGTTGCCGTTCCCATTCGCCTCGCGAATTCTGCATCTCCGACTCGTTGCGGCGCACCAGGCGGCCACGCTCGCCGTCCACCAGCAGGCCGCAAGGCCGGAACGGCTGCGGTTCAACCGGCGGTTCGGCTTCCTCCCGGTCGGTTACCGCCCCTGCGGGGCACCCCGGATCGCCGTACGCGACCTCAACCCCCAGGACCAGCTTCCGGGCGGAATAAAGGCGTTGCGATAACTCGATCGCTTGCCGAAATGGGTCCTGGCCGCGGCGGTGCGCAAATTCCATGACCGCCAGCATCGATGGCCAGTCCATTGCTTCCGCCCGGCGCAGCCTGAGCGGGTGCGCCTCGTGCAATCGGGGCGTCTCCGGAGTAACGAGGGCATAGCCGGCTTCGTCCAGCCCGCGGCGGCCCGCCCGGCCGAACATCTGCAGCAGCTCGTCCGGGCGCACCTGGAGCTGCAGGTTGCCCGCTTGATAGGCCGTGCCGGTGATCAATACCGAGCGCATGGAAAAGTTGATGCCGGCCGCCAATCCCATTGTGGCAATCACGGCCCGGAGCTGGCCGCGTTTGGCCAGAGGCTCGATGATGCCCGCCCGCACGGAATAGCTCAACCCGCTGTGGTGGTACGCGATGCGCTGACGCAGCAGCTTGGCCAGCGGTTCACCCGCCAGCATGGCTTGTTCCTGACTAAGAGGCAAAGGGTCTTCAAATGGAAGGGCCGCTGCCAACGTCTGGGCCAGTTCCTCCGCGTAGTTCCGGCGGGGAGCAAAGATCAAAATCGGTCCCAACCCGGCGAGCAGCGCTTTTCCGACCAGTCTCGGCCAGTAGCCACGGACCGCACCCGGAGCCTGCACCGGCAGGTCGTTCAGCATGACTTCGTCCAAACGAACGGGCCGTTCAGGGTGACTGACCAACTCGGCCCGTCGTCCGATGCGCTGAAGCCAGGTCACCACCTCCTGCGGGTTGCCGACGCTGCCGCTCATCAACAGCAACTGCGTCCCGGGCGCCGCCATGGCAATCGCCAGTTCGTAATTCACGCCCCGAACCGGATCCGCCATGAGCTGGTACTCGTCGACCACCAGGAGCTTGGGACCGTGACCTTGCAGAATCCGGTTTTTCTGGGTTTCCAACGTGGCCACGATCACTCGCGCATTCAGGTTATCGGCCACGTCGCCGGTCGAAATCCCAATGTCCCAGCCGCGCCCGCGCCATTCGGCGAGCTTGTCGTTGGCCAGGGCACGGGTAGGTACGGTGTAAACGGCCTGACCTCGAAGGGAGTCGTACAGAAGTTCGAAAACGTAGGTCTTGCCAGCCCCGGTCGGTGCGTGCAGCACCACGTCGCAACCCTCGCGCAGAAAGTTTACCGCGTCCTGCTGCCATTTATCCGGGATGATCAGGTTGACCATCGCACGGGGACCTTCGGCGGAAGCCGGCTAGCTGGCAACCGGCAAATAGGGAAGAGGAATTATAAAAATTGTAAGAATTGTAACAATTCTATCAGTGAAGGCATTGCAATGAACTTGGCTTGCCTCAGGGGTCCATTTGGCTGTCCATCGCGATTTCTGCTAAGGGCGATCTGGCAGGGCGGCAAGTCCCTTCGCCGCCGGGAAGGACGACAGGGGTCGAAGGGGGGCGGGCCTCGGGGGGAAAAGGCGAGTGTGCCTGCGTCACCGGGCGGGACGTTGCCCGGCGGCGAAGGGACTCGCCGCCCTACCGGACCGGCGCTCGAGTCGGTCGCCCTTTAAGGCCCCATACCTGTATCTTAATGCAGGAGGCACGGTCCGCGCCAGCATTGCAGTCATTGATACAATCGTTACAATTCACACATTTTCCTCCCCCGCTACCGCTAGACCCAGCGCGCTCAGCAGCGCCCGGTCCTCAGTGACACCCGGGTTGCCCGTGGTGAGCAGCTTATCTCCGTAAAAGATTGAGTTGGCACCCGCAAAAAAACAGAGTGCCTGCGCTTCGCGGGAAAGCCTGGTTCGGCCTGCCGAGAGGCGGACCTTGGCTTTCGGCAGAGCGATCCGAGCCGTGGCCACCAATCGGATCAGCTCGAATGTGTCTACCGGTGCTTGCTCGGCCAGCGGGGTGCCCGGGATGGGCACCAGGCAGTTGATCGGCACACTTTCCGGTGCGGGCTCGAGTTCCGATAATACCTCAAGCATCTTCAACCGATCACGCTCTGTCTCTCCCATTCCGATGATCCCGCCGCAACAAAGGGAAAGTCCGGATTCCTGCACCGCCCGGATCGTGTCCAGCCGATCCTGGAAAGTGTGGGTGCTGACGATCTCGGGATAATAATCTTCCGAAGTGTCAATGTTATGGTTGTAAGCCGTTACCCCAGCCTCGCGTAATGCCTCCGCTTCCGGCCGGGAAAGCTGTCCGAGGGTAACGCAAACCTCCAGACCAAGCCGCGCGACCTCACGCACGATGTCCAAGACACGGAGAAATCGGGGATCTCCGGCCCGCACCCCTTTCCAGGCTGCGCCCATGCAGAAACGGGTGGATCCATTTGCTTTCGCCCGCTGCGCCACCGCCATGACTTGTTCCTTCGTCAGAAGGCTTTCACGCTGCAACCCCGTGGCGTAGCGTGCGCTCTGGGCGCAGTAGGAACAATCTTCGCTGCAGCCACCGGTCTTGATGCTGAGCAAAGTGCAAAGCTGCACTTCCGAACGTTCCCAATGTTCCAGGTAAACAACCCTGGCACGCGAAATCAGGTCAAAGAACGGCTGCCGGTACGCAGACTCAAGTTCAGCGAGGCGCATGGGAAAATGGTATCAATGACAGAATAGATAAAGGATCTCGCCATGACTTTGAAACCATCGGTCCAATTGTTTTTCCATTGGCATCGGTCCGCGGCTCCTCAAATCCTGAAAACCGAAAAGCCGGCTGCGAACCCTACCTCCTAAATTGATACAATTGTTAAAATTCATACAACTAATACAATTCTACAATCCGTACGTCCATTTTCCGGTGGGTGAACTCAGGACCGGGAGTTCGTCGGTCAGGTACTGTGTTTTGCCCACCGCGCCAAGCATGCGTGCGCCAGTCGCGTCGTACCAGTACCGCGACATCTCCTCGCCGGTGTAACAGCCCCAGGCTTTCACGTCGGCGTTCCTTACAAAAATGCCCCGGTGCAGTTTACCGGCCAGCTCTGACTCGTGGAGCCAGGCTTTGGAGGCGCTCCCGATCTGGTTGCTGTAATCGAACATGAAGCAGGCACGGTTCGAGTGTCCGAAATAATCCAGGGACGCAATTTTGTACCGGCTGCGGTCCTCGCCGCGGTCCAGGTAAGCGCAAAGTTCGTCGGCGTTCCGAAAGTAGATGAGCTGAACCCGGTATTTGTCGCGCACTGAATCGATGACGCTGAACAGGTTTTCGGCTTCCTGGCGTTGGCGCCTCTGGTAAGCCGGCCGGAACACCAGCCAGCTGATCCGGGCATTCGGCCCATATTGTTGCCGCAGTTGTTCGATGCGAATCCGGCTGGCGCGAATAAAGTTCAGCCACCAATGGTCGTGCGGTTCGACCTTGTATTTTTCCCACTCCCAAAGCGAAACGCCGCCCGTTACCACGACGTGTTCGCCCCGATCCGGCGCGAACACAGCGGGAGCGGGTGGCGGACCAGCCGGGTTCTGGGCGAGAACGCGGGTCATCAACCCAAAAAGAGCAGCCACGAATAAAAACCGAGCCATGGCTGAAGGTCTAGCGCGGACCAACGAAGCCCACAAGCAGGCAAATGCGCCGTCGGTCCGACCGGCTCAGCGTTTGAGGAACTCCTCAAGTGCCTGATGGAACTGATCTGGTGCCTCCAGGTGCGGGATATGGCCGACATTGGGCAGTTCCACCAGGCGCGAGCCTGGAAGCTGGCCAACGAGTTTATGGGCGAGTTCCGGGATATGCCCGAGGTTGCGTCGCAGATCGATCGGCGCGCGGTCCCGTCCGACCGCCGTGTGGTCTTCCTGGCCAACGATCAACAGCGCTGGAACCTTGATTTCGGAAAACTCGTAACAGACGGGTTGCTGGTAGATCATCATCGTGGTCAATGCGGCGGCGCGGGCCCAGCGCGGAAAATCGCCACTGAGGCTGACCCGAAGGCGCGGTTCGACGAAGGTTTCCGCTTTGTCCGGCGGGTAGGTCACAAAGTAGCTTTGGACGTACTTACGGTAATCTCCGAGGTTGGTGTTGAGCTCTTGCTGGTAAAGCTGTTCGAGCGGGGCCGGAGGCACCACAAGACGGTAATCCTCCATGCCGATCGGGTCTTCCAGGATCAGGGATTCTGTGCGCCCCGGGTACAACCGGGCAAACCGGATGGCAACCATCCCTCCCATGGAATGGCCGACAACGTTGGCCCGCTGGATTTGCAAGAGGTCAAGCAACCCGGCGGTGTTCTCCGCTAGAAAATCGAAGCTGTAATGGATGTCGGGCTTGGTGGATTTGCCAAATCCGATCTGGTCAGGCACGACCACCCGGAAGCCGCGATCGGAAAGGAACCGGATGGTATCGGCCCAGTAAGCGCCCCAAAAATTTTTCCCATGCAGCAGCAACACCGTGCGGCCATTCGGATTTTTGGCGGGCGGCACGTCCATGAAACACATCCTGACGTCCTGACCCTCGACGTACAGGTTCAGGAAGGCCGTCGGGTACGGGTACTTGATTTCTTCAAAGTTTATCCCGAGGGGGGCATCGTACTTCTCCGGCAATGGTTTTTCCTGCGCGGGGAGCGGGCCGGCAGCCAGCGCGGCAAGGCCCAACCCGAACCGAAGCGTCCGAAGGAAGTTCACGGCCGCTATTTACCGCGCAAACCCGCCGGGCCGTCAAGCAAGGTCGAGAAAGCTGAAAGATGTCTTTGCTTCACCCGTCGGATTTGGCGTTAAGTCATAGCGGCATGCAAAAAGGTTACCTCGCCCTCGTGTTGCACGCGCACCTCCCTTTTGTTCACCACCCGGAGTACCCGGAATTCCTGGAGGAAGACTGGTTGTACGAAGCCATCACGGAAACGTACGTCCCGATCTGGCAAGTTCTGGAAGGTCTCGTGCGAGACGGAGTGCCTTTCCAGCTTACCATGTCGCTCACGCCCACGTTGTGCGCCATGTTGGACGACGAGCTGCTGCGTGACCGTTACCTGCGTTACCTGGACCGAGCCATCCGGCTTTCCCGCTCCGAAATCGACCGCACCCAACATCAGCCCGAGTACAACCACCTGGCCCGGCTTTACCATTCGCGCTTTCTCGAAATCAGGGAGATCTACGTTGAACGGCTCCAGCGCGACCTCGTCCAGGCGTTCCGGCGGTTTCAGGACCTCGGCGTCCTGGAGATCATCGCCTGCGCCGCCACGCACGGTTTCCTGCCGCTGATGGAACAAACGCCGGAGGCGGTGCGTGCCCAGGTGCTGATCGGTCGCGACCGGTACGTCCGCAGTTTTGGACGGCCTCCGCGCGGCATCTGGCTGCCGGAGTGCGCCTACTTCCAGGGCCTCGAAAAGGTTTTGGCTGAGGCCGAGATCCGTTGGTTCATCCTGGATGCCCATGGGCTGATGTTCGGCCATCCACGCCCGCGCTACGCGATTTACGCCCCCTGTTTCACCCCTGCCGGGCCCGCCGTCTTCTCCCGCGACCGGGAATCTGCGAAACAGGTGTGGAGTGCCCGGGAAGGGTACCCCGGCGACCCGGCCTACCGAGATTTTTACCGCGACATCGGTTTTGACCTCGACCTCGATTACCTGCGGCCGTTTCTGCCTCCGGACGGCCAACGCAAGAATACCGGCATCAAATACCACCGGATCACGGGCCGGACCACGCAGAAGGAAGTGTACGTCCCGGGCTGGGCCCAGGGAGCAGCCGATTGGCACGCCGGCGATTTCATGAACAGCCGGGCCAAACAGCTGCAACACCTGGTCGATGTCACCCAGATCGAACCCATTGTGGTCAGCCCTTTTGACGCCGAACTGTTCGGCCACTGGTGGTACGAGGGCCCGCAGTTCCTCAACCTTTTCATCCGTAAAGCGGTGTACGACCAGCAGGAATTCCGGCTAATAACCCCCTCCGGGTATTTGGAACGGCACGATACTTTGCAAGTGGTCACCCCGAGCCCGTCCAGCTGGGGGCACAAAGGTTTTTGGGAAGTCTGGTTGGACGAAGCCAATGCCTGGATCTACCCGCACCTGCACGCGGCTGCGCGTCGCATGATCGAAAGCGCGCGGGCCGCAGAAGCCAAACCGGCCAAGTGGAAGGCGCGCATGCTCCAGCAGATGGGTCGGGAATTATTGCTCGCCCAAGCCAGCGATTGGGCGTTTCTGATGAAAACCGGGACGGCCCGAGACTACGCCGCCAAGCGCACCCGCGATCACCTGTTGCGGTTTACCCGGCTCTACGACCACCTGAAAGGCGGCACCATGGACGAAGCTTTCCTGAATAACTGCGAGTACCGCGACAACCTGTTTCCCGACCTCGATTGGAAGTACTATGCCTAAACGCCCGGGACGGGGCCGGAAACGGCGCTTCGCGGCCCTGGCCCTTGCCGGATGCCTGCTCCTCCTGGGCGCGCCGCCGGCTTATCCTCAGGACGAACAGGCCAGCAACCGTCGGCAGCTTATGTTTGTGCCTCCGCCGGTCGAAGGGGTGGTGAGCTTGGGCGTGTACGACAGCCACGGCAAGCTGGTGCGGCTGCTGGCCAGGGCAGCCAACGTGGAAAGCTTTAAGGCCGGCCTTAACGGCCTGGTCATCGACTGGGATGGAAACGACGACGACGGACGCCCGGTGCCGACCGGCAAGTACTACGCCCGTGGCGTGGTCGTGGGTGATGCCGTGGAAGTCGCCGGGGAGGCTTTCTATTTCAATGATTTTGCCGACAACTCGGGCGCGGCACGTCCGGCCAAACTGCTCGACGCAGCCCTTTACGGGCCGGATGGAGCGGCGGTGCTCGTGTTGGCAGACCAGCCGGAACTGATCCTGACCGACGGGAAGCAGGCCGAATTGCAACACCGTCCCCTGAAGGAGGCGCGCGGGGAACACCTCAAGGGCATCGGCCGCCGGTTATTGGTCCTCCATGCGGACGCGCTTCAACTGCTTGACCCGCAGGCGCCCAGCCCGACGTGGAGCCAGCAAGCTGACGGGTTGCGGGACGCGGACAGCGACGGCACGCGCACCGTGGTGCTGGGGACGGGCGGCGCCACGCTGTTTACCGGCTCGAGCCCGGAAAAAATTGATTTGCGAGGGGCAAATCCTGCGCGTGTGGCGCTGCTGCACGCCAGCATCGTGTTCGGGGCCGACGACGGCAAACTTTGGCAGTTCGACGGAAAACGGCTCGACCCCCTCGATCTCGGCGATCCCAAACCCATTCTGGCGCTGGCCGCCGGTCAGGAAGAGACGGTGTGGATTCTGAGCCGCGAGGGTGACCGATCGCTTGTGCGGCAGTTCAACCTGCGTGCCCGGCAGGTTCGGGACCTCGAGTTGCCGCCCGACCTGCGCAACGCCAACGGCCTGAGCGCAGCGCGGGACAGTGACACCCTTCTGCTGTTTCTGCGCCAGGAGACCGGCGAACGGGTGGTCGGTCTCCGTTTCCAGAATGCAAATGCCCGACAATCCATCTGGGAAAAATGGTTTGACCGGTCTCGGGAAGATTTTTCCAGCTTCGACATCAAGGATGGCAAGGTGACCACCGGCAACGACCAGGACCGATCGCCACCGGTCATGGTCAAACCTGTCAACAACCCCCTGCAAACCACCCGGCAAACCCTGTTCCAGCTTACGGCCGTGGCGGACCCGACCGGAACCTGGCTCGTGAACAGCGACGGCCTGCCCCTTTGCCAAGTGTCCAAAACCCGGAACGTGAAGCAATTGAAATGGGGTTCGGACGGTCAGAACGGGGTTCGCCTGTACGCCTCAGATGGCCGCGTTGTGGAAGCCTATCGGGTGACGGGGTTGGAAAACCTTTACCGTTTTGAGGCAGGCTCATTTGACTAAGCCGACCAACGTCACTGGGTGCTTCGCGTCCGCTCCGGGCCAGACGCCCGGAAGCCGTCTCGGCGGGCATCACCATTTCAGTATCCATGAACATCGTTTACTTTGACCTTGAAACCCAACGAACGGCCAACG
>DASWVC010000118.1:0-1714 GCA_036401335.1 Chthoniobacterales bacterium | reverse complement strand
CGGCTTCGCTTCGGCGTACTTGCCTTCGAAAAGAAGCTCGCGCGCAGGCCTGAGGCTGGGGTAGGCTTGGGGGTTCTCGTGCTGGTTGCTGGGCGCGCCAGACCAGAGGGTCAATTCGCTGAGCGAGAGCGTTCCTGGGACACCCCGCCGAAGACCATCGCACCGAGTCGGCCGTTTCCAATCGGCAGGGCCTCGTCCCACTGCTGCGCCGGCTGCCGGTACCAGAGGAGAAGCGGCGAGACGGAACGGCCCGCGAACGTTTCCGTCTCGGACAGCCCCGCGGTTTGGGCCGGGGCACGCGCCGGGATGGCGGAGCTGCCAACAAGAGCAGCCGCGCCTGTTTTCAGAAAATCTCTTCGGTTCATATTCAATTCCTTTTGGTGAAGTGGTCCAATGCTTGGAGTGAAAAGGTCAGGCCGGATCCGGTGATTGCAGCTGGGGCATGCGACGTTCACCCGGGTTTGAGCGGCGCGCTCAGGGTAATGCCCAGCGCTAGCGCTGGGGAAACGCAGGGAAGTTGGTGCCCCACGGACATAAATACGGGACGAATGAAGGGGGGAGAGCTCGAACCCGGTTGAAAATACCGTATGAACGGACCTGGCGACCGCAATAGTCTGTTAAGGAAGTTGATGGTCGATATGTGCTCAACCCGTTAGGGCATCGGGCAGAAAAACGAAGGCTGTCGCACGCGCCCTTGGAACCGGGTTTCGACATTTGCTCTGATGGCGCTTCCCTCCTACCCTGCTTAGAACCCATGCCGTCGCCGAGCCTTGCCGATTTTCAACGCCTTGCCGCTGAACTAGAGGGCACCCTCCATGTCGATGATACCATGCGGACGTTGTATGCGACGGACGCATCGGTTTACCGCGAAGTGCCGCAGGCGGTGGCGCTGCCCAGGACCGAAGCCGATCTGACGAAGCTCGTCCATTTTGCGCGGGCGCATGGCACCTCGTTGATTCCCCGCACGGCGGGCACGTCGCTGGCCGGTCAAGTGGTGGGGAAAGGCATCGTGGTGGACGTGTCGCGCCATTTCAACCGCATCCTGGAAATCGACCCGGTCCGGCGCCGGGTACGGGTGCAGCCCGGGGTGGTGCGCAACGAACTAAACCTGGCCCTGGCTCCCTTGGGCCTGTTTTTCGCGCCGGAAACGTCGACGCAGAACCGCTGCATGATCGGGGGAATGGTCGGGAACAATGCTTGCGGGGCCAACTCCGTGGTCTACGGGAGCACCCGCGAACACCTCCTTTCGGCCCGGGCGGTGCTGAGCGACGGATCCACCGTCGAGTTCGGCGCGCTGTCGGTGGAGGAGTTTCGAGCCAAAGGGGTGGGTGACACCTTGGAAGCGTCTCTCTACCGCGACGTCGCGGAATTGCTCGGCAACGCCGGCCACCGCGCGGAAATCGCGCGCGAGTTTCCCAAGCCCTCCATCCACCGTCGCAACACCGGCTACGCGTTGGATTTGCTGGCCGCCTGCGCGCCGTTCACCCCGGAAGGACCGCCGTTCAATTTTTGCCGGTTGCTGGCGGGGTCTGAGGGCACGCTTGCCTTCCTGACGGAAGTCACTCTGGCGTGCGTGCCGGTGCCGCCGTCTGGAGCGTTGGTGTGCGTTCACTGCGCCACCATCGAGGAAGCCTTGCAGGCCAACCTCGTGGCCCTCCGGCATGCGCCTCGTTCGTGCGAGCTGATCGATGACCGCATCCTCGAGTGCACCAAG
>DASWVC010000117.1:0-5973 GCA_036401335.1 Chthoniobacterales bacterium | reverse complement strand
GGTCCGGCTGGCCCGGCTGACCCCCGGCCGTCCGACGTACCCGGAGAGCTGGACGCCGTTTTTTCCCCCTGGGATGACCTGCAGCAATTCACCCAGGAAATCGCTGCCCCGCAGGTCACGAATCCGGTCCGATAAGGCATTGGCGGGCGGTGCCTGAAAGACCAGTGCTTGTTCACGGACGTACACGAAACCAACCTGGGAATGACCGATGGCCTGCAAAAACAACTGGTGCTGGACGTGATTGGCTTCCGTGGTTTCGCTGCGAAGAAATTTGCGCCGGGCCGGCAGGTTGTAGAAGAGGGACCGCGCTTCCACCAACGTGCCCGGGGCTTCGCCGCTGACTCTCACCGTATCGAGCTTGCCCCCGTTAACCGTTACCTCGGTTCCCTCCATCGCATCCGGGAGGCGGGTAACCAGCCGGAACCTGGACACACTCGCAATGCTGGGCAAAGCCTCTCCCCGGAAACCGAGGGTGGAAATGCGCGCCAGATCAAGGCCGGAGCGGATTTTACTGGTGGCATGACGCTCAAGCGAGAGCAGCGCATCGTCGCGTTCCATGCCGCACCCGTTGTCGAGCACCCGGATCAGGGAGGCTCCTCCCCGGGCGATGGCAACCTCGATCCGGCTGGCGCCGGCATCGAGGCTGTTCTCGATGAGTTCTTTGACGACCGAGGCCGGCCGCTCCACCACCTCGCCGGCCGCCACCTGGCTGGCCACTTCGTCAGGCAACAGCGCGATTTTACCCATGGATTCGTTGGCTCCTCGGAGCAGGAAGACTCTGGCATGGCCAGGATCGGGCGGCAACCATGATCAGGGTCTGCGGCCCGACGGGCCACGCAGGATCGTGACCTCGAAAAGGTGTTCCTGCTTGTGCGGTTTCTTTGCTACAATCCAACCGGTTAGCCGCCAGGCAAGTTGGCCCGCCTGCGTTCCCGTCGGTTAACCAAAATCCTTTTACCACCCCTTGTCATGCCTCTATCCACCGGCCGCCCGCAAACCTCGCCGCCTGCCCGCGCCAGAACAGGACGGCGCCTTGCCTTGGCAGCGGCCGGTTTGGTGCTGGTTTTTTGGTTCACGCTCCGACCGCCCTTTGTTGTCCGGCCCCTGACGAGCCCCCCTCTCCCCGGTTCGGCCGCACCGCCCGTCCAGAGCGCCGCCGCTCGCTTTGTTGACGGGATTTGGACCAACCAGGTCTTGCCGACCGTTCGCGAGAAGGCCCAACCGATCGAAAAAATCCTCCCGGAAATCCGGTCCGACCCTGACGTTGCGGGACAAACGTATGGCCGGCGTGAAGCGACTAACCCTTACAATTACCTGGTCAAAGGGACGGGGCAGGTAACTGAACTCCACACCGGATCGCAGGCCGGCACCGCCATGGTTGAGGTTCCGAACTTGCCGGAGAAGGTCGCCTTACAGATCGGACCGGTGATTCGAGGGACCGCCCTGCGCGATGCCACCGGGCTCGTCTCGTTCAACCAGTTCACGAATCAGCTCGATTACGCCGACGTGTCCAAGGAGATGAACGGACGAGCGCTAAAGGCAGCCTTCGGCCGTCTGGAACCCGGCTCGCTCGTGGGTAAGACCATCACGTTTTTCGGCGCCTTTACGTTTGATCGTCATGCCAAACCTCCGGTCCTTATCACCCCGGTCGCCATCGACCTGTAAGGCATGAGCATCGCGCCCGATGCAGGGCCAATGCTGGCCGATTCGCCCCCGGTCATCCTGGCGGCGGAGAAAGTCACAAAACGCTTCCCTGGCACACTGGCACTCGACTCCGTCGATTTCGTTGTGCACGCCGGGGCCGTCAACGTCTTGATCGGCGAGAACGGAGCGGGCAAGTCGACCTTGATGAAGATCCTCGCCGGCGTGGAGCGACCGACCTCCGGCCGGCTGCTGCTGGACGGCGTCCCCGTGGAGTTCAGGTCCACGCGGGAAGCCGCGCAGGCCGGCGTGGGGATCATCTTCCAGGAACTGAACCTCTACCCCAACCTCAACATTTCGGAGAACATCTTCGTCTCGAGGGAAATCACGCGTGGCGGCGTGGTTCAGCACGCGAAACAGGAAAAGGTCACCCGCGAGTTGCTTGACCAGCTCGAGCAGCCCCTGATTCCAGGCACGCTGGTCCGGGATTTGCGCATGGGGCAGCAACAGATTGTGGAGATCGCCAAAGCCCTTTCTCAGAACGTGCGCATCCTGATCATGGATGAACCCACCTCGGCCTTGACCGCCGCGGAAACCAGGGCCCTTTTTCGGATCATCGACGATCTGAAAACGCGCGGGGTCGGAATCGTTTACATCTCGCATAAGCTGGAGGAATTGCTTACCATCGGCGATTACGTGACCGTTCTGCGCGATGGAAAACTTGCGGCCCGAGCCCCGGCCCGGTCGGTGAATGTCCCCTGGCTGATTGACAAAATGGTGGGGCGCAACGTGCGTCCGGCTCGGCATCGGGCGGAGGCGCCGGGCCGGGATGCGGCTGCCCCGGTTCTGGAGGTCAATCGTTTGTCCCTGCCGCGACAAGGCGGCGGGTTCGCGTTGCAAGACGTTTCGCTGACGGTCCGGCCCGGTGAAATCCTGGCCATTTATGGCCTGATGGGGGCTGGGCGCACTGAACTTTTTGAGTGCCTGATGGGGCTGCATCCGGAGGCCAGCGGCGAGGTTCGCCTCGGCGGAAGGCTCATTCAGCGTGAGACGATCCGGGAACGGATCGAGCTCGGCCTGATGCTGGTGCCGGAAGACCGACAGCGCCTGGGGTTAATCCAAAAGCTTTCGGTTGCCCATAACATCTCCCTGGCAAGCCTCCAACGTTTTGTCACGGCTTTCTGGTTGTCCGACCGCCGGGAAATGGCCGGCATCGAAAAGCTCATCCGTGACCTTGCCATCAAAACCCGTAGCCCACTGCAGCCGATCACGTCATTGAGCGGCGGCAACCAGCAAAAAGTGGTGTTGGCCAAAGGTTTACTGACCGCCCCCAGGGTTTTGCTCCTGGACGAACCGACTCGCGGCATCGACGTGGGTGCGAAAGGCGAGATTTTCGAGATCATGAACCGGCTGGCTGACCAAGGTCTCGCGGTGCTGTTTGTCTCGTCGGAACTTCCCGAAATGTTCATTATCCCGGACCGGGTGATTGTGCTCTCCAAAGGCAAAGTCGCGGGTGAGTTTCTCCATCACGAAATCACCGAAGGGGCTTTGGTGGCCGCTGCCAGCGGGCGGCTGCAACCCAAGGCACCCGTTGCCCCGCCCCCGCCAAGCCAGCCTTTTTCATAACCTGTCCTGTGCACATCCCTGCTGCCGCCCCTGTTTCCGCACCAGTCAAGCCGTCGGGATTGTCCCTCGGGGTCCTGCTCTTCCGGCTACGGGCCTTGATCGCTTTGTGTGTGTTGACCGGTATTTTCTCGGTCCTCTCGCCCTCATTTTTCACGCAGCAGAACCTCATCATCCTCGTTGGCCAGACCGCAATCAACGCCATCATGGCGGTCGGCATGACGTTCGTGATCTTGACCGGCGGAATCGACCTGTCGGTCGGTTCCACCGTCGGCCTTGCGGCCATGGCTTCGGGGTTGCTGATTAACCGCGGCCTGCCGCTGCCTCCGTTGGGGGTCATTGTCTACTTCAACGTTCCGGTCATTATCACTTTGTCGTTGGCCCTGGGATTACTCGTAGGGGCTTTCAATGGGCTGCTGATCACCCGCTTTAACGTGGCACCTTTTATCGCGACCCTGGGGACCCTGTACGTTGCCCGCGGGACGGCCCAACTGAGCAACAACGGGGCGACTTTTCCGAATCTCGTCGGCACCCGGGAACTGGGTAACACAGGTTTTCCGATCCTGGGGGCCGGCAGTGTTCTGGGCATTCCGATCGTGATCTGGATTATGGTGCTGTTTGCGGCCGTGGCCGCCTTTGTGGCGGGCAAGACGCCTTTCGGACGCCAGGTTTACGCAGTCGGGGGAAATGAACGCGCTGCGGAACTCTCCGGCATTTACGTTACCCGCATCAAGATGACCGTCTACATGATCTGCGGGTTGTGCGCGGCCATGACCGGCCTGATCACGGCATCGCAACTGGTGGCGGCGCACCCGGGCGTCGGTGAAAGTTACGAGCTTAATGCCATCGCCGCGGTTGTGCTCGGCGGCACTTCGCTGGCAGGAGGCCGCGGCACGATCTGGGGCACGATTATAGGCGCCCTGGTTATCGGCGTGCTGACCAACGGACTCGTCCTGCTGGGCGTGCAGGAATTCTGGAAAAAAGTGATTACCGGACTCGTCATCATTCTGGCCGTGGTGCTCGACCAACTGCAGGAACGCCTCCAACAACGGTTAGCCCTTAGACGCGCGTGAACACCACCCCGGCGACGAACTTCATCTTCTCAGGCGCAACGTCCCACCCGCAACCATTTTCTCCGAACCCAACCCAAACACCCCCACCCGACCCATGGCCAAACACACCCTGTCCACACGAAAATTGTTCCTTCGCCTTCTAACCGTCCCTGCGCTTCTGCTTGCTGCGGGAATCATGCTCCAACCGGCGCTGGCGCAGCAGAAAAAGCTCATCGCCATTGTCGTGCCCTCGCCGGAAAATCCGTTCTTCAAGGCGCTGGCCGACGCCGCGGAGGCAAAGGCCAAAAGCCTCGGTTACGAAACCCTGGTTCTCGTGCACAACGACGATCCGGTTAAACAAGACCAGCTTTTTGATACGGCGATTGCCCGCAAGGCCGCGGCCATCATCCTGGACAACGCAGGAGCCGACGCTTCCATTGCTGCCGTGACCAAGGCCAAAACGGCGGGCATCCCTTCGTTCCTGGTGGATCGTGAAATCAACGCCACCGGAGTGGCCATGGCGCAGTTGGTTTCCAACAACTACCAAGGAGCAACCCTCGGCGCGGAGGAATTCGTGCGCTTGATGGGCGAAGAAGGTGATTACGTCGAACTCATCGGCAAAGAAACCGACACGAACGCCGGCATTCGCTCGAAAGGGTACAATGACACCTTGAGTCAATACCCCAAGCTGAAGAAGGTAGCGGCCCAGAGCGCCAATTGGAACCAGGCCGAGGCGTTCCAGAAAACCCAGACCATCATCCAGCAGTTCCCGAACATCAAAGGCCTGATCTCGGGCAACGACACAATGGCATTGGGCGCGTACGCCGCGCTCAAAGCGGCCGGCAAAGGCAACGTGATCGTGGTTGGCTTCGACGGCAGCCCCGACGTTGCAGAATCGATCAAGGCGGGCGAGATCCGGGCAACCGTGCTGCAACCGGTCGTTCGGCTTTCCGAACTGGCGGTCGAACAAGCCGACCAATACCTGAAGACCGGCAAGACCGGAAGCGAGGAAAAGCAGACCATCGATTGCGTGCTCGTCAATCCGGATAACGTCAAGGGTTACGCGGCTTTCAGCGTTAAGGAATAACCTCGCAGCCCTTGGATCGGTCGCGGACCGCCCGGCTGAAAGGAATGCAAACGGGAGGTGGCCGCCCCCCAGGCGAGCGCCTGGGGGAACTTTTGTGCCCGCTGAATTGACGGATATGCCCGTTCGCGGTTAATTGGAGGCGTGGTTATCTCGGTTACAGACACGGTGATTCGACAAATCCAGGCGGTATTGGCGGAAACTCCGGAGTACCAGGGGCGGGGTCTGCGCATCTCGGTAGAGAAAGGCGGTTGTGCCGGGATGCAGTATGAAATGGAGTTTGACCGGCCCAAAGAAGATGATTTCCGCTACAGTCGTGACGGTGTGGACGTCATCATCGATCCGCAAAGCGCGCCTTACCTTGACGGTTTTTCGCTTGATTATGTTGATGGCCTGACCGGCGCGGGTTTCCGTATCGAAAATCCGAACGCGGTGCGTAAGTGCGGATGCGGGACTTCTTTTGAAGTGACGAGGGACGCCTGAGGCGCTCATATTCCGCCGTCCAGGCACGCACATGAAAGCGGTTGAGCTTGGTCGTTCGGCGAAGCGGAAAGCTGCCCAGGTGCCGGAAAA
>DASWVC010000116.1:0-11134 GCA_036401335.1 Chthoniobacterales bacterium | reverse complement strand
CATCGCCGGCGAGTTGTCCCGTTTGCAGTGCTCATAGTAAGACGCGTAATCTTCCCGGTACCGGGCCAAGCCGTCTCGGAGCTTGCCTTGCAAAGCGTCCGAGTCCTCCGTCTGGGGGTTCCAATCAACGTAAAGGGGTTTAATTTTAGTACGCAGAAAATGGTCCGGACAGCTGGTTCCCAGCTCAGCCAGACGGCCGGCATCATGGGAATTAACAAACCGCAGAATCGTTTCGTCATCCTGGACGGTGCCGATAAAACGTTTCTGCTGGCTGACCTGGCCCCGCAGCCAGGGCAATGTTTTGGCCAGGGTTTCACGCCGGACCGCTTCGTTGAGCGTCTGGTATTTTGGTCCGCCGAAAGCCGCGGCGTTCCCGCCCTTTTGTTCGTACTTCGCTTCCAGAAAAAGGGCTGCCCGCTCGATCAGCGACAACGTCAGTTCGTAGCAGGCCTTGTCGTCGTCATCCCAGTTGATCAAACCATGCTGCCCCAGGATCACGCCTTTGGCCCGGGGATGTTCGGCAGCGATGCGCTGCAACGCCAGACCCAGCTCGAATCCCGGGCGCAGCCAAGGCGTCCAGATCACGTCATCTCCGTAAATTTCCCGCGTTAACTTTTCCGATTGCCTTGCGGCCGCCACCGAAATGGCCGCGTTGGGGTGCATGTGGTCCACATGCTTGAACGGCAGGAACGAATGAAGCGGCGTATCAATCGAGCTGGCCCGCGGGTTCAGGTTGAACGTCGCATGGGTGTACATGCCAACCATCTTGTCTTCAGCCGGCGTTTTCGGCCCTTTTTCCGCTGCGTCGGCGTAAAGGTTTTGCAGGCCGAGCAGCTTTGCCTGATAAAGCGACGAAAAATTCTCGCGTTTACTCGTGCGCAAGTCGCCCCCGGAGCCCTTCACCCAGAGAACCTCGACCGCGTCGCCCGTCAACGGGTCCTGCTCGATGAGCTTCGCCGAGGTGTTCCCGCCTCCGGTATTCGTGATGCGGAGGTCGCGGCCGAGAAGGTTAGAACGGTAAACGAGCCGGCCGACCGGGTCGAGGGCTGCGGCAGCCGCGTCGTCCCACAAGTAATTTACGTGTTGGTAGGTCATGTTGTGAGGTCAAAACCAAGGAATCGCTGATACGCAGCCTGCCAACCCTCCACGCCCTCCGGCGAATAGGATTGCAGGGGAAAAGAATCTCGCACGACCTGGCGCAGGGTCGCCAGCGACTCGATCCGGCCAAGTGCGACGGCTTGGAGGAGCACGTTGCCGGCGGCTGTGGCCTCGGCCGGACCCGCCACCACCGCACGCCGGGTCGCATCGGCCGCAAACTGATTCAGGAGGGTGTTCTGGCTGCCACCTCCGACGATGTGCAAGCGGGTGATGGGACGGCCGGTGAGTTGCTCAATCTCATCGAGCGTTTGACGGTAAAGCAAGGCCAGGCTCTCCAGGATGCAGCGGGCAAATTGGCCGGGCGTTTCCGGCGCCGGCTGATTGGTCTCTGCGCAATAAGCTGTGATTTTTCCCGGCATCCCGCCTGGCTTGAGAAACCGGGCTGCTTTCGGATCAATCAAGGAGCGGAAGGGCTCTGCCGCTTTGGCCGCCTGCGTGAGGACGGCGTAACCAAGTTCGTGTCCCTCCTCCGCCCACTCCCGGCGCGATTCCTGGAGAATCCATAACCCAACGATGTTCTTCAAGAAACGCGTGGTCCCGCCGTAGCCGGCCTCGTTGGTGAAGTTTCGTTCTCGAACCTTCTCGCTGATGAGGGGCTGCGGCAACTCCACGCCGAGCAGCGACCACGTGCCTGACGAGAGGTAGGCCCAATCGCCCGCGCCTTCCGCGGGCACGGCCGCAACGGCCGCGCCGGTGTCGTGAGAACAGGTGGCAACCACCTGGAGGTTTTTCAACCCGGTCTCGGCCGCCACTTCCGGCAGGAGCGGTCCCAGCACCGTGGCCGGCTTCACGAGTTGCGGAAACAGCTCCGGGGGAAATCCGCACCGTTCGATGAGCGCGGCCGACCAACCGCGCGTGCGCGGGTTGTAGAGCTGGGTGGTGCTGGCGTTACTTTCATCCACCCGCGGCACACCGGAAAAAAGGTAGTTAAAATAGTCGCCAATGGTTAGAAAACAATCCGCCACTTTGAGCAGGGCCGCGCTCCGCTCAAGGTCAGACGCCAGGTGGTAGATCGTGTTGATGGGCATAAACTGAATGCCTGTCTCCGAAAAAATGAGCTTCGCACCCACGCGCTCCCGCACCCGGTCGTACGTGCCCTCGGTACGCGCATCCCGGTAGTGAAACGGCGGCGAAAGCACCGGGTGGACGGCGTTCAGCAACACGTAGTCCACGCCCCAGGAATCCACACTCAGACTCCCAACGGGCACCTGCCGGCGCGCAACTTTGCGAAGCCCGACCTTAAGTTCCTCAAAGATGCGCAGCACATCCCAGCGCAAGGAGCCCAGCACGCGAACGGCCGCGCTGGGAAAACGGTGCATTTCTTCAAGGATCAACCGGCCGTCTTCCAAGCAACCCAGCATAACCCGGCCGCTCTCGGCCCCGAGGTCGCAGGCAACGTAGTACGTCGGGCTCATGGCTTAACAATCGGGCAAACGCGGGAGAAGCAGGCAAAAATTGGAGGTTGGCACTGCGACTACCCGCATCGCCCACGGCATTCACAGGGGGTGCTACCATCTAACCGCCGAAAATCAGGTACGCAACCGCAAACGTCCGGTGGAGCTGCTGAACTTGTCGCCCACAAGGCACCCGGGGCGCGGCACCGTCTGCTAGGGCGGCGGAGTCCCTTCGCCGCCGGCACGAAACCACCGGGCCCAACGTGGCAGGTTTCCAGCGGGAAGCAGGACCGTCGGAACGCTTTCCTCACGTGGTGGGACGTCGGCCAGCCCGGCCGCCCCTGCCGCGGCCGGTTTTCCCCAAAGCCCGCCCATTGCTACGGTATGACCTCTCTCCCTGTTTAGAGTCAACTCAGGACGCAGTGACGGGCTGGGGAGAATCCAAGTTCGCCATCTCCCGCGCAAAACATTCCGGACACAGGCCGTGAGTGAAGGTCGCGCCAGTGCGTTTGCCGATGTACGTCTCCACCCGTTCCCAATAGTCATTGTCGTCGCGCACTTTGTGGCACCAGCCGCAGATGGGAATAAGTTCGGCCAGCGTCTGCATTTGCCGCGTAAACCACAAAATCCGTTCGGCCACCCGCAGCCGCATTTCGATCCGCGCGTGATGGAGAGGTTTGGACAAAAAATCATCCACCCCGGCATTGGTGGCCAAGGAATAGTTTTCGGCGCTGGTATCCAAAGCCGTTAGCAGAATAAAATAAGTATAGGGCGTGTTCTTCCGTGCGCGCACCTTTCGGCAGAGCTCCAGCCCGTCAATTCCAGGCATCATCCAATCGCTCACAATGGTGCGCGGTAGGTCACGGTCGAAGGCTGCCCAGGCTTCTGAGCCGCTGCGGGTCACGATCAGTTGATGACCCAAACGTTCCAGTGTGATTTGGAGGATTCTGGCCGCGACCGGGTCATCTTCAGCAATCAGAATGGTCATGGACGTAGGGAATGCGTTTTTCCGGGATGTTCATGCCAGTGCCGGCGTGGAAGTACGAGTGGCCATAGAAACCTCACGTTAAAAGCAGTGACTTTAATGCTTACGGATTCAGCTGGGCATTCTTTAGATCTGGACGAGCTTGGAAGGTGGACTTTGATGCACTGATCGCTCTTCCCGGCACAATCACCTCCGGAAAAAGTGCGGGGTTCAAGCAACCCGGGCTCAAACCCAACCCGCAACGGTTGGCCAGAACTTAATCTAAAGCCGATGGCACCAGGCTTTTTGCAAAACCCTATTGAACGCTCGGAACCGGCGGCTGCCCAGGCAGTTCTTTCCGCAAAAGGTTCCCTCCGGCCTTCCCCGTGCCATTGCACAAAATCGCGAGATGCCGCACAGGTGCCCTGAATCTAAAGTTGGAGCGACTTTCCTTTTATGATCCCCACCTCCATTCTCCGAACCTGGTTTCTGGGCCTCTTCTCCTTTTTTCTCTTGGGAACGGCTGTCTACTGCAGTCATCGATGGTACCACCATGCCTGGAGTTACGATTTCGAACACCAGCGCTCGTACTTCGACCCGCACCTCGGCTTTAATCACCTGACGCTGCTTCTGGCCATCGCGGTCGGTCTGTTTGTGTGGGTGCTGGCCGGCGGATTGATCGTCCGCGCCCTTTTTGGCGCATTGGCGAAGGCGAAAAGTTCTGCGGCAGGAAACTCACAAACGGGCCGCGACCGGGAAGGGATCGTCGCGTCGCGGCTTGGCCGCCCGGATGGCTCCGAACTCCACGTCGAGTCGTTCGGACCGGAGGGAGCACCGGTCATTGTTCTCACCCACGGCTGGGGGTGCGACCGCACGGAATGGGATTACCTGAAAAAGGACCTGGGAAATCGGTTCCGGCTCATCGTTTGGGATTTGCCGGGCCTGGGGCGATCAGCCCAGCCGGTTAACAAGGATTACCGTTTGGAAAACCTCGCTGGCGATCTACACACGGTGCTGGGCCTGGCCGGCAATCGACCGGCCGTGTTGGTTGGGCACAGCATCGGCGGGATGATCACCCTGACTTTTTGCCGGCTGTTTGCCCAGGAGCTGGGGTCGCGCGTTGCCGGTCTGGCCTTGGTTCATACCACCTACACCAACCCGGTTCGCACGACCAGCATGGCTTCAATGTTTACCGCGCTGGAACGTCCTTTGATCGTGCCGTTATTGCACGTGACCATCGCACTGGCGCCGCTGGTCTGGCTGATGAACTGGATGAGCTACCTTAATGGTTCCTCCCATTTGTCTTCCATCGGCAGCGGTTTTGCCGGACACGAAACGTGGGAACAAGTAGACCACATCACCCGTTTGGGGATCAAGGCATCACCGGCCGTCATGGCCCGCGGGATGTTCGGCATGCTGGCGTACGACGCCACGGCAACCCTGAAATCCATTCAGGTCCCTGCCCTGATCATCGCAGGCGATCGCGACCCGGTGTGCAAGCCAGTGGCAAGCGAACGCATGCGCCAAGACATCCCGGGGGCGCAACTGACACCTTTGAGCCCCGCGAAACACATGGGGTTGATTGAACAACACAAGGTGTTTGGGGCAAGAATCGGTGAGTTTGCCGCGGCCTGCTTCAAGTCCGCTCCGCCCGCACCCGGCGTATAGCCGGGAGATTAGCAGCGCGGCAGAACCCGCGGAACTGGCGTTTAACTTTCATCGACCGCCAGCGGACCTAAAGTACCTTTGCCCTGCTCGACTTTGGTCTGCGTCGCGTTGCGCAGCTTCTCGGTAGCAGCATCGGCGGCGGCGTGCGCCTTGCGAGCAGCTTCGGCGTTTGCATCCTCATTTACCGGTCTTACGGCCGGTTGTTCATCATCACTGGAAGGGATGTCGTGTTCGGAGTCCATGCAATTCACGGTTCGGCTATTCCGAACGCCTTGGCCACTAAAACCTCCGCCATCGCCGCATGGATCACTTCCTTTATGGAGCGTTCTGTTCGTCCGGTTCGGTTTGCCCTTCGTCCTTCAAAGCGTTGGCGTACCATTTGGCGCCGCGAAAACGGAAGAGAAAGCAAGCCGCCTTAACCCCCTCCTCGGCCGCTTTAGCGCTGAATACCCCAAGAAACCCAAACGGAGCGAGCAAGCCAAGTCCCGCCGCGGCGGGCAAACCGACCACATAAGTTGCCGCCAGGTTGCCCCCGAGTACGAAACGGGTGTCGCCCCCGCTGGCCAGCACGCCGTTGCCGAGGACGCTGCTCAGGACTTTTGCGGGCTGCGTGGCGGCGGTCAGGATCACTCCCCAAAAGGCCAGGCGCAACACTTCGGGTCCGACCTTCGGGTAGATTACCGGCAGCACAAACCCCGACGCCGCATACACCGCACCAAGCACGATGGCGGCAATCAGGCCAAAGCGCAGGGTGAGCCACGCGTTCGCTTTGGCTGCCCTGAGCGAGCCAACGCCCAACGCATGGCCGATCACGGCCACAGCGGCAGGTCCCAGGCCGGAAGAAGCCACTATGAAGATGCTTTCCAGCGACAGCACGATCTGACTGGCCGCAAGGACCGTCGTTCCCAATCGGGTAAAAACCACGGCGTAAATGAAGGTGCTCATCCCCCAAAGGACCTCCGAAACCGCAATCGGCCCGGTAAGCCGGATGAGCTTACCGGCCGTGCCATTTACTTTGGCGCCCGGAACCGGCCAGACCCAGCGTAGCCCTTTCCGCCCCGCATAAAGAAAGCCAATCAACGTCAAACAGCGACAACTTTGGGAGATAAGTGTGGCCAGACCCGCGCCGGCCACTCCCATTTTGGGCACCGGCCCACAACCAAGAACGAGCATGAAACCGAGCGCGGTGTTAAGCGCCACAGCCGCACTGGTGATCACCAGGGGGGTCCGGGGCGCGTCGAGTGAGCGGAACACGGCACTGGTCACCGCGCTCAAAATCATCGGCGCAACCGATGCGGCGTACAATTGAAAATAGGCGTTGGCGTTCCCCGCGAGCATTGGGTCCGCCCCGACCAAACGCAGAATGGTCTGCGAGGAGGCGATCAGGCCCACTGCGGTCAATAGCCCCAGGCTCCCCGCCAGCACCTGGCCCACCGCCGTAATGCGCGAGACTTCGTCCAAGTCTTTGCGTCCAAACGCCCGAGCCACCATCACGCCGGCACCGACCCCGGCCGAAGCATACAGAAGCAGCGCGATGGAGGCGATGCTGTTGGAAAGGCCCACGGAAGCTACGGCTTCAGCCCCCAGGCGGCCGACGATCACCTGGTCAATCACATTGAACCCCATCTGAAAAATGGATTCCAAACTAACCGGTATCGCCAGTTTCAGGATTTTTCGGGGATCGCCATGCGGCTGAGGCTCTGCTGTGGCTTGATCCGATTCGCCTTCAGAGGCCGGGGAGACTGTGTTCGGCTTAGCCAAAACCAGGGTACAAGGTCAGCAAAGGTTTTTGATAAGGGTACCGTGGTTCCGGTATTTATTCGATCAATCCTCGGCCATCGGACGCCACAAAACGTGCTCCTTCCTTCGCAACCTCAACGCGATCCGATCGCCACGGCGGCCCGGGTCTTGCTTCGGGAAGAGGCTTCTCCTCAAACTTTTTGACCTTCGGCGCTGCCCCAACAATGGAGCAGCCGTTGACGCCGCTGAAAACGGTGGTCACTATTGATTTTGGCATCGGTGGGCCGTGCTTTCGGCTCAGGCGGTTATGGGCGCTGTCTTGACGAACTTCAAAAACTCTCACCCTGCTAACGCGACGGTTTTGGCTTCCGTCGCAAAGCCATGGCTACAAACCCACCCCTGTACCCGCAGTGGCAACGCGAAGGCCGGGTCAGCCGGTTCTTCCTCGGTCCAGGTTTGTCCGTTTACGAGGTGGAAGAGGTTGAGCTGATCGGGGGTGCGCTGTTCGTGGCTTCTACGTTAGACACGCGCAAGCTGGTTGGTCAGTTTGAATCCGAGAAAAACGCCCGCCAAGCGTGCACGCGCGACTTCAACGAGCGGGCCAGGGCCGGCGCCGCCAGCCCTGTGGCCAACCGGAAGTAGGGCACCGCCGCGGCATGGCTGTCCGTCGTAAAGCCCTCAACCGAACGAACGGACGCGCAGGCACCCGTCCCGCCGCGAACGGGAGTGGAACGCCCGCGCAATCCATGAACCCAAACGAAAAGCTCACCAATGCCATTCGGGGCCGATCGGTGGCCGATTTCGAGAACGCAAACGGCACCTTGACCGTGCGTTTTCAAGACGGAACCCTCATGCGCGTTCGGGCACTGCCGGAAACGGCTACCCCCCTGTCGCCCGGGGCAAAGGTGGTTCAGGTGACCGGGCAGGTCGGCCACCTGGAATTGCACCTGGAGGACGGCACGACCGTGGCTTTCAGCCTGAGCGACCCCCACAACGCGGTCTCGGTGCGCGACGACGCCGGCAAGGTTCTTTACCTGGGCTGAGGCGGACAGCGCCCAAACGGGGTGCAGGTTTAAGTTCCCAAAAGCCCGGGGGGAAGCGTCCCGCCGTTTTGAGCCAGTTGCTTGAGCACCTCTTTGTGGAGCCAGAGGTTCATCGCGGCGGAATCGCCGGTGTCGCCGGAATAATGAAGTTCTGCCGCCAGTGTTTTGCGCGCAGCCAGGCCGCTGTCCATTCCAACCAGTTTAAGCAGGTCCACGATGGAACGTTTCCAATCGAGGTGCTCCGGATTCTTGGCTGCCAGACCGTCGAGGACGGCAGCAACGTCGAACGTCGCCGCCGGCGGTGGGGTCGCCTGCTCCACGGACGTGACCGCTGCGCCCGCCGTGGGTACGGGAGGCGCGGTCGCCGGCGTCGCTCCCGGCGCCGTTACCCCGGTTCCGGGAGTTTGGCCGGCAGGGGAATCCGTGTGCTTGAAGATCTTGGCCATGAGGTCGTTGAACATTCCCATAGGGCTCAGATCCTACTCCGGCCGCAGCCTCGTGGGTAGGTCAAACACCGTTAACTGAAGGCCGCTGATCCGGGAAAGCCGCCCCGGCCGCGAGCGTTGCAAGATCGAGTGTGATTCGGGCTCGCCCTCTGGAGGGATTTCGTTTAGATGCACGCTATGAGCGAACCCCCAGATGTTCGAACCGGCGCGCAGCCAAATCCTTCAGGCCCGAACTGGCGTCGATGGCGACGTGAAGAGATTGCCTCGATCGCCGCAATCATTGCATCAATTATAGCGTTGATCGTGGCCATATCATCGGCCCGCAGTGCAAGTCAGTCCAGAGCTGAGGCGCAGCAGTCTAAAGCCGACGCGCAGCAATCCAAGGCCGATGCGCAGCAGGCCAGGGCCGACGCGCAGCGGGTAGCCACCGACTTTAGATCCCTGCAAGGATCTTTTGAAGACGCCAAGGGTGAAATGCGCGGGCGCGTGGACGAGTTAAGGGCGAGCATCACTCCGGTGGAAGGGGCCCTCCGCGCCCAGCAGGAGGAAGTGCCGCGACTGAAAGATCAAACTGCCAGATCTCAGAACGAACTCACCGAAGCAAAAAACCAGTATGCGCAAGCCCTCCAAACGGTTGCGCAGGTCAGGGGGCAATTCCTCAACTTCGACGCCGTGGTGGCTGGGGCGAGAAGCGAGCTGGACGCCAGGGTGAAAGCTTTGGAGAACAATGCTGACGCCACCATCCTGGAACAGATGCCGATCGGGAGCGTGCTGATGTGGCCGTTGACGGAGAAACCACCTTCAAAGTGGCGGATTTGCGATGGCGGACTTGTCACTGCTCAAGAAGCACCGGAATTTTGTGCCCTGTTCAAAAATGCTGCCTGGACCACGGAAAGCGGAAGGGTGGTGCATGTTCCGGACCTGAGAGGCTATTTCATCCGTGGAGCTGACACGAGGCAAAGCCAGGATCCCGAAAAGATCGATGAGGACGCTCCTCGCGCCGTGGGAAGCAAACAAGCCGAAAAGCTTCCCCAGCACACGCACGATGTTTCTGACCTGAGGGTAGCAGGGGGCCTTTGGTGGCCCGAGCGATCCACGTTCCTCTATCAGATCAAGGGGACCGAAAAGTTGAATGGTGACCTTCGAACCCTGGCAGGCAGCGGCAACGAATTTAATGGTTACCAACTGCACGGCGGCGTGCCTGAGGTCGACACGATTGCCATCAATGGAAAGCTCGGTCCGATTGTCGGGCAGCAAGGAGAGGTCCGGCCCGATAACATCGCGTTGCACTTTATCATCCGGGTGCAGCGGTAACGCTGTCGGCCGGCAGCGCTGCCAAACCCGTCGTGGCTCGAGCGGTGCGACGGCAAATGTTCCCATCGGCCTGCGGCCGATGGGAACGGCTGAAACGGTGCCCGAACCTCCGGTGGATGGCCGGTGTCCATGTACCACAACATTCTCATTCCGTTGGAAAACAGTTCGGCGGATCAGACCATTCTGAGCCACGTGAAGCTGCTGGCGCGACTCACTGGAGCAAAGCTGCTTCTGCTGCATGTAGCGGATGGTTGGGCGGCCAGAAATTACGATCAGCTTAACCTGGTCGAAAGCGACGAAATCAAAACGGACCGCGCTTACCTCAAAAGCTGCTGCCAGGAACTGGAGCGGGATGGATTCACGGTAGATGCCGTGCTGGCCATGGGCGAACCTTCGGAACAGATCATTAAGCTCTCACGGGAACGCCACGTCGATTTGATTGCGATGTCCACTCACGGCCATGGTTTCCTGAAAGATATGCTCCTCGGGCAAACGGTAGAAAAAGTGCGGCACACCGTGGATGTTCCCGTCCTCCTGTTGAGGGCAAAGGTACCGAAACAAACACGGTGAATTCATAGGAACCGGGTTCTGCCAAACGTGAAGTGCGTCCGGAGAGCATCTGGTCTGCCGTTATGGCTGCACCTCCGTTCTTATTCTAAGAAAGATTGCCATGGTAATAGATTTTGCTAGATCGTTTCCGCGTGGTGAGTCAGCGGTTTTTTCTCAAAAGGATCTTTGCCGTGGGAGGAATAACCGCCCTTGGCCTTGGCTTGGCCGGAATCAAGCGGGCCGGTGCTCAAGGGACCGATGATTCCGTCAACGTTGAAATTGGTCCCAGCGGAGGCGGTGAGCATTTCGCGTCAGTTGTCGCCCCGGATGGCCTGAACCGCGCGAACGGTTATGCTTATTTCGGGCGCTTGCACTCTTTTGCACAGGCCTACAGCAACCAAGTGTTTTCTTGAATCCCGGGGACAGTCCTGATTCTCTCGCAGGACGCCGGCGCGGAGGGCCGGGTCCAAGTCAAGAACGGGTCAAGTGTACCAACGGCAACGTGTAGTCAGGCGTTGTTACACGACCCCGCCCGGACGGCTTGGGGGGGAGGTCACAGCGTTGGCGGAGCCTTTGCTTCACGCTTCCTGCCACCCGCATGAAGAACAGATTCCTGCCCGCCGCGGAAATTCTCAAACGCCTCAGCAGCATTGTACGCCTCATGGGCGAGTTCGTGCAGCGAGTGATAGGGCTTGTGGCCCAGCAGCACCAGGAAAATTTCCCAGGCTTGATCGTCGCGTGAAAGGGGTCGGTTAGCCATGCGGTGTAACGGTACCGACCGAACCTCGGAAAGCAATAAACCGCATGGGGCAGCCGATGTTTTTCCAAGGGACGCTGCCCGTTGTCGTTGGGCCGGAA
>DASWVC010000115.1:0-9294 GCA_036401335.1 Chthoniobacterales bacterium | reverse complement strand
GGGGGCGAGGACCGTTTGACGGAAAACGTCAGCCTCAACTTCTCGAAGGTCAACCTTGACTACACGCCGCAGGGGGACAAAGGCGCGGCGGGCACGGCCATTCCGTTCGGCTGGGACATCGCCGCCAACGCCAAGGCCTGAGCTTGCGGCGCGGCTGCCCCGCGGCGGGAGGCTGTCCGGGCTTCGACCCTGTGCAGCCGCGTTCGGCTGACCCTTTGCCCCTTTCAGTTCTCTCCCCGGATTTTCTTTATTTATGACCGCCGAGGAACTTTTTAAAGCTGGCCGGTTAAGGGATTGCCAGCAGCGTTTGCAAACGGAATTGAGGGACCATCCTGCCGATGTTAAACGCCGGATCTTTCTCTTTCAGCTGCTCAGCGTGCTCGGCGAATGGGCCCGCGCCGACACCCAGCTCAAGGTGCTGGCCGAGGTGGATGACGGCAGTTTGCTGATGGTCAATATTTTTCAACCCATCCTCGTTTGCGAACGCCTTCGCCAGCAAGTGTTTGCCGGCAAACGCACCCCGCTGATCTTTGGTGAACCGCCGCCGTGGATTGGGTCCCTGGTGCAGGCACTCGGCCATTTCCACCGCGGCGAGGGCGAAGCCGGCCGCACCCTGCGTGACGCCGCCTTCGCGGCCGCACCGGCGGTTGCGGGAAAAATCAATGACACCCCATTCGCGTGGCTGGCGGACGCAGACGAACGCCTGGGACCGGTGCTGGAATTGTTTTTGGAAGGTCGGTATTACTGGGTGCCGTTTGAACACCTTCAGCGCGTCGCAGTCGAGCCGGCATCCGACCTTCGGGACTTGGTGTGGACACCGGTCCAACTCACGTGGGCGAATGGCGGCCAGGGTGCAGGGCACATCCCGACGCGCTACGTCGATACGGAACAATCAGCCGACGACGGGTGTAAACTGGCCAGAAAAACGGAGTGGGCCAACCATGCCGGCATCCTGATCGGCAGCGGCCAACGGATCCTGGCGACCGATGAGGCGGAGTACCCGCTCCTTGAAGTCCGAAACATCGAGTTTGAACCCGCCGTTCATGCACTCGCCTCATAACCGACCGGCGGCAAACTTCGGACCGCGGGCTACCTGAACCTCATGACCGACGGAAACACCCCGCTGGACCGTCTTCAACCTTGCCTGCTTGATCGGTTGACCGATGACGCACCCGATAAGAAAGAAGAAAGCCGGACGCAACGGATCATCTCCCTTCAGCGTTACCGCGCCGGGGTGTTGCGCGACCTGCAATGGCTCTTCAACGCCGTCGGGCATTACCCGGACGAAAAGGTTGGCCAGCAAAGGTTTGAGGATTTCCCGGAGGCCTTTCGCTCGGTCGTAAACTTCGGCCTGCGCCAATATTACGGGTGGTTGTCTCCCGACATTGAGGAGATCGAAAAACAGGTTTACGATGCCGTTGCGCTGTTTGAGCCACGGATTAACCGCCACACGCTGCACGTTCGCGTTTCGATTGATCGCCACCTTCTCTCCATTGAAATGAGCGGCGAGCTTTGGGCGAATCCACTTCCCGAAAAGCTCTTCGTCAAAACTCAACTGGACCTGGAATCCAGCTACAGCATGACCCGGGAGGCCGGCCATGGATGAGCGTCTGCTCGCCTATTACAACGGCGAACTTCGCCAGGTGCGGGAGATTGCCGGCGAGTTTGCACGCGATTTTCCGAAGATTGCCGGCCGCCTTGCTTTGGACCGGGACGCCAAGGAGATCTGTCCCGATCCTTACGTGGAGCGTTTACTCGAGGGTTTCGCCTTTCTTGCCGCCCGCGTCCATTTGAAGCTGGATGCCGAATTTCCACGGCTGACCCAAACGCTGCTCGAAACCGTCTACCCCCACTGCCTTCATCCGGTGCCGTCCCTCGGTGTGGTCCGTTTTGAGCCGGATCCGCGCGAGGCAGGACCAGCGGAGGGTTTTCTGCTGGACCGTGGCACCGCCCTGCGAAGCATCGCCGGTGATGAAACGCCCTGCCAGTTCCGCACCGTTCACCCGGTTCGACTCTGGCCGCTGCGGGTCACGGACTGCCGTTATTTTTCCCGCAACCTCGCCGAATTGGAACTGCCACCGGGGCTGGATGCCAAGGCTGCCCTGCTGATCCGGCTCCAGACCCAGGCCGGGAAGAAATTCCGCGAGATGCACCTGGACCAGTTGCCGTTTTTCATTCGTGGCAGCGACGAAATCCCTTTCTGGCTTTACGAGCAGATTTTCTCGCGGGCCGGGAACATTGTCGTGCAGGCGCCGAGAGGTGAAAAGCCGCTGCGCAAGGTCCTCCCCGCCTCGGCGGTTACACGCGTCGGCTTTGAGGAGGCTGAAGCGCTTCTTCCCACCGGAGCACGCAATTTCAGCGGTTACCGCCTGCTTAAGGAATACTTTGCCTGTCCGCAACGGTTTCTGTTTTTCTCGCTGACTAACCTGAGTCACGCGCTGGCTGATTGTGACGGCGAACGGATTGACCTGGTGATCACGTTGCACACCCCGGAACCGAAGCTCGACAACCGCGTCGATGCCAGCACGTTCGCGTTGTTCTGCACCCCGGTCATCAACCTCTTTCCCAAACGGCTTGATCCCGTGCTGGTCTCCGACCGGTTCTCGGAGTTCCACGTCGTCGCCGAACGTACCCGGCCTCTGGACTACGAAATCCACTCCCTCCAGGAAGTCGTCGGGGTAAATGCCCGCACCTATGAAAAACGTGTCTTCGAACCCTTTTACCGGGCCAGGGACGGCAGCGAACGGGCGGGCGCTTATTACACCCTTCATCGCACCCCACGCCTTTTGACGGCTAAAGAAAAGCGTCTCGGCGCGGTGTCGTCCTACGCGGGAAGCGACGTCTTCATCTCCTTTGTCGACGGATCGTCGGCACCGTATTCCGAAGAACTTGGTCAGCTCAATCTGGCTGCGCTTTGCACAAACCGGCACTTGCCGATCCGGTTGCCGCTGGGCCTCGGTGAGACCGACCTGCAAACGGAGCTTTTTGCCCCGATGGCCTCCATTCGCTTCGTGGCCGGCCCGACCGTACCCCTCCCGTCTGTGCCCGACGGGGAGATGCCTTGGCGTTTGGTCAGCCACTTGTCGTTAAACTACCTTTCTTTGTTGGACCAGAACGGTGAAAGCGCCGCCTTACGGGAGCTCCTTCGCCTTTACGTCAACCCGCACGACGCCCAACACCTTCGCCAGCTCGAAGGCGTTCACTCCGCCAGGGCCGTTCCTGTAATCCGGCGGCTGCCGACTGACGGCCCGCTGACTTTCGGACGCGGCTTGGCAATTAACGTCATGATGGATGAAGATGCTTTTGAAGGCTCGGGTATTTTCCTGCTGGGTGCTGTCCTGGCCGAGTTCTTTGCCCGTTATGTTTCAATCAATTCGTTCACTGAAACCGTTATCGTTTCAACACGGCGCGGGGAAATCATGCGATGGCCACACCGAGCAGGAACCCGTCAGATAGCCTAAAACAGCGCCTCGAGGAAGCGCCGTACAAGTTCGATTTTTTTCGGGCGGTCCGCGCGCTGGAAGCGCAACACGCCGATCTTCCCCGGGTCGGCTTTTCGGAGCGGCTGGAGGAGGATTTTGTGCGGTTCGGTCAGCAACCGTCGCTTTCGTTCCCCACCTCAACGCTGGAGAGCGTTGCCACCGCCCCAGGTCATGCCGCCGTCCAGGTATTTGTTAATTTTCTGGGCTTGTGTGGCCCGAACGGGCCTCTGCCGCAGCACCTGACCGACTACGCACGCGATCGACAAAGAAACGGGCATGACCCCACGCTGGTCCGGTTTTTGGACATCTTTCACCACCGCATGTTGTCGTTCTTTTACCGGGCATGGGCGGTCAACCAGAAAAACGTCGATTTCGACCGGCCGGAGGAGGCACGGTACGCCACCTATTTTGGCAGCCTGTTTGGAATCGGTTCACCGGCTCTGCGTGAACGGGATGCCATCCCCGACGTGGCAAAACTGTTCTTCACCGGCCGGCTCTCGGCCCTTGGCGGTAACGCCGAAGGACTCGAAGCCATCCTCAACGACTTTTTCGGCATTCCGACCCGGGTCTCCCAATTCGTGGGGCATTGGGTGCCCATACCCGAGGCCAATCGGTGCCGCCTGGGCATTTCTCCCGCGACAGGCAGCCTCGGGGTAAACCTGGTCGCGGGTGAGCGCAAATTTGAAGGGCAGGTGAAGTTCCGCCTTCGGCTCGGCCCCATGCGACTAACCGATTTGAAACGGCTTCTGCCGACCGGGAACAGTTTCCAGCGGCTAAAAGCGTGGGTGCTCAGTTACGTTAACCAGGAGTTTTTCTGGGATGTGCAATGCATTCTGCGGGCCGATGAGGTTCCCGGGCTGCAACTCGGGGGAAGTGCGCAACTTGGTTGGACGACTTGGCTGAAAGGCCAGCCGTTCCGGCACAACACGGAAGACCCGGTGTTCGATCCTGAAAATCATTAACCCCTCACCCGGGTAAGGCGTATGGCAGAAATCAAACGATCCATCCTTTTCGGAAAACTGAATCCGATTGCCTACAAGGCCGTCGAAAGCGCCGCCGTGTTTTGTAAAATGCGGGGCAATCCGTACGTCGAGTTGGTCCATTGGCTTTACCAGGTTTTCCAGCTTAACGACTCGGATCAGCACCGGCTGGTGCGGCATTTTCACCTCGATGCGGCGCGGTTGGCCCGAGATCAAATTGCTGCGCTTGACCGGCTGCCGCGTGGGGCAACCTCGATTTCCGACCTCTCTCCACACCTGGAAGAGGGGGTTGAGCGCGGATGGGTCTATGGTTCACTGCTCTTTGGCGAGAACCGGGTCCGGACCGGGCACATAACGGTCGGCCTGCTCAAGACGCCCGCCTTGCGGAACGTCTTTCTAGGGTTGTCGGCTGAGTTTCAGAAGATCAAGCTGGACGAGTTAACCGACGGTTTTCACAAGATCCTCGCCGGCTCTCCGGAAGAAGCGACCGGCACAGCGGAAGAGACCGGTGCGGCCGGCGCAGTTCCTGGGGAGACCAGTGGGGCGATCGCTCCGGCTGTCCTCGGCAAACAAGAAGCACTCGCCCGCTTCTCGGTGGACCTCACCGAAAAAGCCCGCCGCGGCGAGATCGATCCGATCCTGGGCCGGGACCAAGAAATCCGGCAGATCATCGACATTTTGATGCGGCGCCGGCAGAACAACCCGATCCTCACCGGGGAGGCGGGGGTCGGCAAAACGGCCGTGGTGGAAGGGTTTGCCCTCCGGATCAGCGCAGGCGACGTGCCGCCGGCGCTGAGGGATGTGTCCTTGCGGACGCTCGACCTCGCCCTGTTGCAAGCGGGCGCGAGCATGAAAGGTGAATTCGAAAACCGGCTTCGTCAGGTGATTGATGAAGTTCAGGCTTCACCCAAACCGGTTATCCTTTTCATCGACGAAGCACACACGCTTATCGGAGCTGGCGGCGCGGCCGGTCAAGGTGACGCTGCCAACCTCCTGAAGCCGGCACTCGCCCGCGGCACGCTGCGCACGATTGCAGCGACGACCTGGGGCGAATACAAAAAGTACTTCGAGAAAGATCCCGCCCTGACCCGGCGTTTTCAGGTCGTCAAGGTAGAGGAACCGTCCGAAGAAAAAGCGATCCTCATGATTCGCGGCCTCGCGCCGGTACTGGAAAAACACCATCGGGTGCACGTCCTGGAAGAAGCGCTCGATGCCGCCGCCCGACTTTCCCACCGCTACATCCCCGCCCGGCAATTGCCGGACAAGGCGGTTAGCCTGATCGACACGGCCTGTGCACGCGTGGCCATCAGCCAGCACGCCACCCCCCCGGCCCTCGAAGACAGCCGGCACCGGATCGAAGCGTTAAAAGCAGAGCTTGGCATGGTGGAACGGGAGGCAGCGATCGGGATCGACCACACGCTTCGCAAAGAAAGTCTCCTGGGACAAATGGCCGCGGAACAAGAGCGTCTGAACAAGCTGGGAGCTGATTACGAGGCGGAGCGATCACTCGTGAACCAGATCCTCGCCATTCGGCAACAACTCCAGACGGTCGAGGTCACTCCCGCTGCCCCTGCGGAGGGTGACCTCACAGCCCAGGAGCCCCCTTCCCGCCCTGCGTTGCTGGAAAAGTTGCACTCCCTTGAAGGTGCGCTCAGCACGCTGCAAGGCGAGACCCCGCTCATTCTTTCCAGCGTGGACGAACAAGCCGTGGCTTCCGTCGTGGCTGATTGGACCGGGATCCCGGTTGGCCGGATGGTAAAGAACGAAATCCAAGCCGTCCTGGCTCTGGCCGACAGCCTGGAGAAGCGGGTCATCGGGCAGCGGCACGGCCTGGAAACCGTGGCGAAACGAATTCAGACTTCGCGGGCAGGCCTCGACAATCCCGGGAAACCAATCGGGGTGTTTTTGCTGACCGGCCCGAGCGGCGTTGGAAAAACCGAGACTGCGCTCGCACTTGCCGAGACCCTGTACGGTGGTGAAAGCAACATGATCACCATCAACATGAGCGAATTTCAGGAGGCACACACCGTGTCGACGCTGAAAGGCGCTCCGCCCGGCTACGTCGGTTACGGCGAAGGCGGCATCCTCACCGAAGCCGTCCGCCGGCGGCCGTACAGTGTGGTTCTCCTGGACGAAGTTGAGAAGGCGCACGCCGATGTGCACGAGATTTTCTTCCAGGTCTTCGACAAAGGGATGATGGAGGATGGGGAAGGACGTCTTATCGATTTCAAAAACACGGTTATCCTGCTGACCACCAACGTCGGCAGCGATTTAATCATGAACCTCTGCAAAGACCCGGAGATGACCCCGTCGCCCGAAGGCCTGGCGCAATCCCTTCGGCCGGCGTTGCTCAAAGTCTTTCCGGCCGCTCTCCTCGGCCGGTTGGTCGTGGTGCCTTATTACCCCCTGAGTGACGCGATGCTGAAGTCAATTGTCCGGCTGCAACTTGGCCGCATCCAGAAACGGCTCTCGGAAACCCAGGGCATTGCCTTCGCCTACGATGAGGGGGTTGTCGACCTGATCGCCAGCCGTTGCACCGAACTGGAAAGCGGTGGACGGATGGTCGATGCCATCCTCACCAACACCCTTCTCCCGGAAGTCAGCCGCGAATTGCTGAACCGGTTGATGGAAGGAAACACCCCGCAAAAGGTCGGTGTCCGTGTTCACGATGGCGCTTTTGCGTATGACTACGCATGAGCCTGGCAGTTTTGAATCGCTTCCGGCTTAGCTAACTGGATACGTTGCTGCAAAGCAGGCGAAATGGCGGAAGGTCAAAAGCAAGAACGCATCGACTTGTCACTGCAACAGCTGGCAGCGGCCCGCAAGGCAACCGAAACCGTGGCGGCGTTGCTGGAGCAAAAGCTGCATGGGTACACGGAAGTATTGCGGCCGATCTTGCTGCCGGCTCACCCGGCACGGTCTCCCGGGATGCACCTGGGCGGTGACAAAGGGTTATCCGACCTGAAGGATCGTTACCGTACGTTTGCGGAGAAGCGGCTTAACCTGCCAAAGGATTTTGAGCCGGGCTGGCTCGATGAACTCGGCACTAAACTGGAGTTTCGCCGCTGGGAGTACTCCCATGAACTGGAAACCGGCAACCAGAAACAGGTGATCCAGATCACCTCGCCGGCACGCTGGCTGGTCTACTACGGCCCTGGCCTCCACCTTGCACAAGCTGCGGCAGCCTTCTCTAACCGGGAGGAGAAAAACGTGACGTCCCTCCGCCAGTTTCTAGTCAATGCGCTGGCCTTTGCTGCGCTTGTCAGACGGAACGGCGGGCTGACCGCGCTCCTCCACGCCCTTCATTACCGGTTGGAAGTCATCGAATACCCGCTCCTGCACAACCTGCCGGTGGTTGTGATCAGCGCCGAAATTCCGAGCTTTTTACCTCCGGACGACGTGATCCAGACTGCCATCGCGTTCTCTGGGGTCCCAGCCTTCATTGAAGTGCTTGACCTGCACGCAATCGAAGCGCTGCGCGATCCGTTCAAAACCGACATCGCCCAAGCGCTTGGGGTCACGCCATGAGTTTTGCTTCTGCGGAAAAACCCCCGGTCTGCGGCGGTCCGGCCCGGGGGTGTTTGCGATTAAACCAAACGCTGGTAGCAACCTTGAGCGGTTGAATGGCCTGGCTCAGATTTGCCATCGGGGTCTGAAGCAGGAGATGGCAGTGGTTCGGCATCAGCGCGTAAGCATGAACCCCCACTCCGAAGCAAGAAGGAAGTTCTGCAAGGGAAAGCTACAAACCTGAAACGCGACCCCGCACCCCGACCCGAAAGGGTGATGGCACCCGATCAGCTTTTTGGCGAATGTCCCCGCCAACCCCTTTCCCTGAAAACTTAGCATGATCACACTGCCTCCGAAGAACGACGATGACGGCGTGGAAGTTCGTCTGCTGCTCGCAGAATGCCGCGGGCCATCCTTCAACAGTTACACCCTGAGTGACGCCACGACGAGCATGCAACTCATGGATCGGGTGTTGTGGAACCGCTTCAACAATCCTTCCAGGTTCGGGGCAAAGGGGGCAAAATTTCTGGCCGACGTCATCAAAGCACCGGGCCAATTTGCAGGTTTTCAAAATTACCCTAACTACGACCACGGGATCGCCAACCGCATCCAGGCAATGCTCAATATCGCCAATAGTTCCAAGGACAAGCGCAGCCCGGATTTTGCCGACTTCCTCAACGCCGCGATCACCGTGTCGAACGATCCAAGCATTCAAGACCCTTCTCCGGGAATCTTAGCTTCCTGGCGGACGAAAGGCTCGAGCTCGCCAGGATCAAATTTCAAGCTGCACACGACGGTTCTGGGCAACGATTTTTACTTCATTTCGTGACGCTGAAAAGGACTGCGCTCTTGCCCCAAAACCAGCTCCGTCCACACCTAGGCCTGGGGATTAACAGTTACAGAGTAGACCGATAACCCCGATGATCGGGAACGAACGCACGAAAACCGTGGAGAGGCCGGCACTCCTCGAAGCCATCGATACCACTTTGCGCACCATCGAAAGCAGGACACGTTTGTACCGCAATCTGGTCGTCTTGGTAAGCCTTACTGCGCTCGGGTTACCGATGATGGCACTTCTCCTCCACCAATGGACTTTTCTCATTGGCCTGCTGGCGTTACCGGCTTATGTAGGCGCGTTTCTTGTGCTGGACGGCCGTGTTGTTCGAGCGTGGCGCGATGAAATTTGCCGGCTGCGCAATCAGCGAGAATTGAATGTAGCACAACTTAAAGAAACATTGACCGCGTTCCGTTACATCCCCGCCGCCACGCTCCGGGAGATGCTGGCGATGTTGAGTCCGGAGAAGCCCAGAACCTAGGTGTCTTGT
>DASWVC010000114.1:0-6427 GCA_036401335.1 Chthoniobacterales bacterium | reverse complement strand
CACGAGAATTCTTACAAGCAGGAGGAAGCCCCGCGCTACCATGCCCGTGACCTCGCGGTCGTCCGCGCAAAGCTCGAGAAGTGCGCGGTCCTGCTCGGCAGTGCGACCCCGTCGATCGAGAGCTACCGGAATGCCGAAGCGGGCAAGTACCGGCTGGTTCGGCTCCCGGTTCGGGTCGATGATCGGGAAATGCCGCTGATCCGCGTGGTCGACCTCCGGCAGGAGTTCCTGAAACAGAAAACGCTTCCGCTGATTTCCACCCGGCTCGGCCTGGCCATCGAGGATCGGCTGCAGAAACACGAGCAGGTGATCCTTTTTCTTAACCGCCGCGGTTTCGCCTCTTCACTGGTCTGCAACGCTTGCGGTTACGTCTGCGAATGCCCCAACTGCAGCATCGCGCTTACCTATCACCTCGAGGAGAACCGCCTGAAGTGCCACCTTTGCGGTCACGCCGCCGTCGCTCCACGCCAGTGCCCGCAATGTTCAGACCCGGGCATCCGTTACGCCGGTTACGGCACGGAAAAAGTGGAGGGCACCGTTCGCAAGCTGTTTCCTCATGCCACCGTAGCGCGCATGGATGCGGACACCATGTCGCGCAAGGATGCTTACCGGGAGACCCTTACCGCCTTCCGCATCGGAAAGATCGACCTGCTTATCGGCACCCAGATGATCGCGAAGGGCCTCGATTTTCCTAACGTCACGTTGGTCGGGATCATCAATGCCGATGTTGGCCTTCACTTGCCCGATTTCCGAGCCGGCGAACGCACCTTTCAGTTGTTGACCCAGGTGGCCGGCCGGGCCGGCCGAGGCGACCTGTCGGGCGAAGTCTTTGTGCAAAGCTCAACCCCGTTTAACCCTTCAATTCAATTCGCGCGACACCATGACTTCAACGGATTTTGGGAACAGGAAATCGAGTTCCGGCGACGGTGCGAATACCCGCCGTTTGTGCACCTGATATTGATTCAAGTCCGTTCGGAACACCAGCGGCGCGCAGAATTCACGGCGGAAACGCTGCACCGGCGCCTGGAGGAAACGTTGCCTGAAGGTGTGACCCTGCATGCGGCGGTGCCGGCACCCATCGAGCGAACCAAGGGATCGTTCCGTTTTCACATTCTGTTGAGGAGCCAGGCCGTCCTCCGGCTCAGCCGGCAGGTTAAAAGTGTGCTTGGGAAAATGACGTTCCCGGAAGACGTGCACGTCGGTGTTGATGTGGACCCTTACCATCTGTTGTAACAACGCTGTGCGCACCGGTCTTCTCCGTGACCGGGGAGAACCTTTGACTTTTCGGCTTGTGGCATTTCTTGGGCCACCTCGCACGGCAGGGTCGGCAGGGGACTGCCAACCTTATCCTGACCGCCGCTTGCGGTCCCGTCCGCCGCTACTCACCTGAGCTGGGTCTGCGCCTACGGACGGAGGCACCCCGCGTGCCAGGGTGATAACCGTCACCTCCGGGGGACAATCAAAGCGAACCGGGAGGCAAACCATGCCCAGCCCGCGGCTGGTGTAAATCTGGCGGTCATTCAGTTCGTAAAGGCCGGCGGAATACACTTGCCCCCATGCAGGCAGGATCACCGCCCCGAAACCGGGGATCCGGACCTGTCCTCCATGGCTGTGACCCGACACTTGAAGGCGGATCGGTGAGATCCGGGCGAGAACGCGAAAATAGTCCGGCTCATGAACAATCCCGATCGCAAAGTCGGACTGACTGCAGCCGGCAAAAGCCCGGGCAAAATCGGGCGCTCCCGCCAACACCGAGTCCAGACCGGCCAGGTAAAGCCGGCCTGCCGGTGGTCCCACATGGAGGCCGCGGTTCACCAGAACCTCGATTGATTGGGCGGCCAGCGCCGAACGGATTACCCCGGGACCACGCAGGCAATCATGATTCCCAAGTGTCGCAAACACACCGTAGCGGGCATTTAACCGGCCCAAAATAGGCGCAAGTTCATGGATCGCTTCCACGTCGGTGTAAACGTAATCTCCGGCCAGCAGCACAAGGTCAGGCTGCGCGGCATTTGCAACGGCCACGGCCTGCTCAAGAAGACTGCGCGGCGTAAACGGATGCAGGTGATGGTCGCACATCAAAACAACCCTCAAACCGTCAAGCGCCATCGGAAGACTGCGGAAGTGGACCGTCCGTTGCTCCGCCCTCAGGTGATGCGGCTCCGCCTGACTGGCGTAGCCGTAAGCAACACCCAACCCAACAAGGGATCCTATCCCCAACCCGGTGCCGGTACGCAGAAAATCACGCCGCCTCAAAACGGCTTCTCCGGACGTAGCCCTGAAAGGCCGGAAATCGAAAGATCAAAGAATGCCACGGATCAAAATTGGGTATTTCCAGGGTCACGGCGTGTCCTGATGGTGGCGATGAAATATTCCCTGGATACAGGTCGTGCGAAAACGCGTGCGTTGGGTGCCTTCCACGAACGTGAACTCGAGGTGACCTCCACAGAAAAGCCGTTTTGGTTTGAACGTGCAAGAGAACGGGTACCCACAACCGGCGATGCGCACGAGCCCATCCGGCCGGTCCACCCGTGAGCACCGCAAAAATGCATCCTGGACGGCGATGATTTCAAATTCGTACCGGGTATGGGTCGTCACGACGTGCAAAGTGTCCCCTGGAAGAACAGTCGCAAGGTCGAACTCATCGCCGGCTGACCCGGCCGTCTCCCGTGCAAAAGTTTCCCAGTCCAACGTCATCGCCAAGGATACGTCTACCGCGCGAACTGCGCCGGGGGAAGAAAAGAAATTCTATATAAACTGTATTTACAACGTAAAAGGGGTTTATTGATTGTTCTGAAGCATGTTTTTGCGCCCGTTGCCTAGTCGAACCGGAGCGCTTTGACCGGATCCAGCCGTGAGGCGAAATAGGCCGGGACCAATGCTGCCATTGCGCAGATAAAAAACCCGCTGGCGCAAATGATGGCAACGTCCGTAGGAACAATTTCTGCCGGAATCTCGCTGAACTGGTAAACCGACGCCGGAAAAAGCTGGATGTGCAACGCCGAGGCCAGCATTTCCCGCACTTGATTCCGGTACTGCACCAAGGCAATGCCGGTGCCTAAGCCAAGCAGTGTGCCAAAAAAGCCGACGATCACGCCTTGGGCAAGAAAGATCCAGAGAATCTGGTGCACCTGTGCGCCCAAAGCTTTCATGACGCCGATCTCGCGGGTTTTTTGTACGGTCGTCGTGATCAGGGTGCTCATGATGCCGAAAGCCGCCACGATCACGACGAAGATCAATACAAAAAACATCGTGGTCCGTTCCGTGCGGATGGCCTCAAAAATTTCGCGGTTGTCATCAATCCAGGTCGCGGCGGCGATGGGGGGCGGCAGCAAGGGTTCGATCCTCCCTTTTACCTGGTCCACCTTGAACGGGTCCGTTGTCTTGACTTCAAGGGCGTGAACCGCGTCGCCCAGACTGTACGCTTCCTGCCCGATGTGCAGTGGAACAATGATGTAATCGGAATCGTAGGCGTACCGGCCAGCGTTGAAAATCCCGGTGATCTCCAACTGCTGTGGCAACAGCATGTCATGGACTTGATCAAGCAGGGCATGGTTGTCTTTGGTATCCTGCGCCTTTTTGAGGAGGTCCAGTACTTCATTAAGGTGAGGCGAATAGATCGTCAGGGTGTCACCAACGGTGGCGCCGAGCAACGAGGCCAGTTCGGCCCCGATCACGCAGGTGTCGCCGCCCAGGTCAAATTTACCGGCAACCAGGTACTGCTCAAAGTCGGTTACCCGCCTCTGCAGATCGGGATCAATGCCGATGAGGTAAGGGGTTAGCCGCCGGTTCTGGAATTCCACCACCGCACGGCCTTGCATCACTGGGGCAACGGCCACGACTCCGGGTACCTTTTCGACCTGAGCAAGCAGCGGCCGCCAATCCTTGAGCAGCCCGCCTTCGTTGCGGACGAGAAGGTGCGATTGAAAGCCGACCACCCGACGCTGCAGTTCGCGCTCGAAGCCGGTCATCACCGAAATGACAATGATCAGCACGCTGATTCCAAGCACCACGCCGAAGATGGAGATAAGCGTGATCAACGATAAAAACGTTCGCTTCGGACGCAGGTAACGCCACGCGATGAAGGTGGTGAAGGGGAGAAGGATGCGTTTTGGACGGGGTTGCACGGGGCTAATTTACAAAGAGTGCCTCAATCTTACCGAGCGTATCCATGAGGGCAACCTTTGGAACCCGCCTGAAGGTCAAACCGAGTCCGGCGTGATCCACGCCTGCGTCTGCCCTTCCTGAATTTCATTTCTGCCGAAATGAAGAAGGGCATTGCTCCTGAGCCAACCCGGTTTTACTCAGTCTCTTTGTTCGAATGGTAACACTGAAGCAGGTAGCACTTATGGCTGGAATCTCGGAAGCGACCGCATCCCTGGCGCTTAATGGAGGACCGGTCAAGGAATCGACCAGAAAACGGGTGCTCGCCTGTGCCACACGCTTGAAATACGTGCCCAACCGGATTGGCCGAACCCTGACGACCGGGCGCACAAACACCGTGGCGATGTTGATGATGACATCGACCCGGCACGCTGACACGGTCCACAAAACATCGTTGTTTTACTATCTGGTGGAAGGCGCGTTGTCGGTTTTGGATCAGAATCATTACAGCCTTCGGTTTGACGTCAAATCCCACGAAGATCCTGAGCTTTCAGCTTATTTCGAACGCGTTGCAGGGGAACGATCCCTGGACGGCATCATCATCGTTCCGCAGTTCCTCCGCGACTACGAATTCCTGAGCACGCTTCAGCGAAGTGCTTTTCCGTATGTGATGTTGCGGCCGGCACGCTACGGCGACTCGGCCAACTACGTGGATATGGACAACTTCGCCGGCGGCAAGACGGTGGCGCGCCTCTTGAAAAAGATGCGATGCAAAAAAGTTGCCTTGATCAACGGGCCGGAAACCCACCTTGACGCGATTGAGCGGGAGCGCGGTTTCATGGACGGCCTTGCGGCTGCGGAAATCAGTCATTTCGAAAAGCGCTACGGCGATTTTACCATTCTAAGCGGCTACAAAGCCCTAGGTGAAATTTTTGAATCGTTTGTGCCCGAAGCCGTGTTCTGCGCCAATGACTACATGGCCGCCGGGGCCATCAGGTACCTGCACGAGTGCGGGGTCAACATTCCCGAAGATGTGGCGGTGGTCGGCTACGACAACAACGACATTTGCCTGGGCCTTTATCCTGCCCTTACGAGCGTGGACAACCGCTTCGAAGAGCTCGGGCAATGCCTGGCCAGGGAAGTATTGGCCTTGATTGAGCAGGAGCGTCCTTCCATCGGGCACGTGCTCAAGCCGACGCTGGTGGAACGTCGCTCGCACCTTTGGACTGGCCCGCGGCTGCCCAGGCAGGCCGCTTTCATGAAGCGCAAAACGCCCCGGTGACGGCCGTGCGGCTGAAAACCGCTGGCAGGGGCAAGCGGAAAATTCTCGGAATTTGTTTTTGACAGGGTACTTTTCGTGCGCGAAAAAAGGCGTGCCTAAAGCGTTTTAGTTTTGCTTGTTTCCCTCCTTGGCGCCGCCGTGACCGGCGCAGCTAACTAAAGCGCTTTAATCAACCCCCCCTTACTATGTTCAAGTACAGCTATGATGCCCTTGTCTACTTCGGCGAAGACATTGAGAAAAGCATTACGAGAGTGGCGACGTTCGGCTACGATGCCATCGAATTGGCCGGTGAGCCCCGGAGCCTTGACGCCGCCAAGGTAAGCCGGTTGGCCTCGGATCATGGGATCAAAGTCTCTTCAGTCTGTTCGATCTACACCGCGCCGAGAGACCTCGCCTCGCCGGATTCGAAGGTCAGAAAAGACGCCCTCGCCTACGTCAAAGAAGTGGCGGACCTGGCTGCTGCCGTGGCCTGTCCGGTCATCATCATCGCGCCGACGGCTTGCATGAAGATGACGCCGTGGAAGGACCCCGTCGAGGAGAGGAAATGGGCCGTCGAGGGGATCCGCGCCGGAGCCGAATACGCGCAGTCGGTCGGGGTTAACCTCACGATCGAGTGTTGGAACCGTTACGAAACCTACATGATCAACCGGCTGGAACAGGGCCTTGAAATGTTGCGCGAAGTCAACATGCCGAACGTGGGTGTGATGGGGGACACGTTTCACATGAACATCGACGAAGCCGACATTGCCGAGGCGTTCCGAAAGGCGGGTAAGGACCTGAATCACGTTCACCTGGCCGACAGCAATCGTGCGGCCCCGGGAACGGGCCACCTGGATTTCCTGCCGATTCTAAAGGCGCTGAAAGAAGTTAATTATCAGGGGTACCTGACCTTTGAGCTTATGCCGGCTTCGGCCGATCCGTTTGGCACGTTGGAAAAAGGCGGGGGGCGCGAGTTCTTCGACGCCTACACCAAGCAGGCCATCGATCATGTGAAGGGCCTTGAAAAGCAGCTTGCCTAACCCCCTGGAGGACTCATGAAAT
>DASWVC010000113.1:0-14269 GCA_036401335.1 Chthoniobacterales bacterium | reverse complement strand
AAAAACCCCGCCGTAAAACGAACCGCCGTTAAACGGACCAAGGCTTCTGCCAGGGCCGATGACCTCAGCCATTTCAATGGAGAGGTTAAACCGGCACCAATGACGGAGGATCTTCCGGTGGAAAAGGAAGTGCTAACGTCGTCAGAAAAGGTTGTAAGTTCAGCGCAGGTTAAAGCGGAATCCGTGCCGGTGGCGGAATCGATCCCGGTAATTGAACAACCGGTGCCTAACCATGCGGCCGTAAAGGTAGTTGAGCCGTCTAAGGTGACTGAATGGTCTCCTGAGGGCCGGTCGCCCGCACCGGTTGCGGCCGTTGCTCCCCCGGTGATCGAGACGCCCACCCGGGAAACGGCGCCTCCGGTTGAGTCGCAGCGGCCTGAACCCGTTTTTGGGGAGGGGTTGATCGAAGTGTCTGGCAAAGGGTTCGGGTTTCTCCGTGACCCGAAACGGAACTACCTGCAATCGCCTGCAGATATCTTTGTCACTCCGGAGGTAGTTCGGAAACACGCCCTTCGCGACGGGCTCTGGATCAAGGGCGAAATCCGGCGTGGCAGCCGCGGTCCCCAGCTTTACAAGCTTACGGCGATTAACAATGAAGATCCGGACAAGTACCGTGACCTGCCCGTTTTCGAAGAACTAACTTCCATTAACCCGATCCAGCGCATCCGCCTTGAGACGGTGCCGGACCGTTACACCACACGGGTGATGGATTTGATGACGCCGATCGGGAAAGGGCAGCGCGGCTTGATCGTAGCTCCGCCGCGCACGGGCAAGACGACGCTGTTGCAGCACATCGCGGATGCCGTCTGCAAGAATCATACGGAGATGCAGCTTATCATCCTGTTAGTGGATGAACGTCCTGAAGAAGTGACGGAGATTCGTCGGACGGTTCCGAAAGCGGACATCATGGCGAGTTCAAACGACAGCGACATCAAAAGTCACACCCGCATTGCCCAGCTGGCGATCGAACGGGCCAAACGGTTGGTTGAAGCGGGCCATGACGTTTTCATCCTGCTGGACTCTTTGACGCGGGTAGGGCGCGCCTTCAACAACGCCATGACGGGAAGTGGACGCACGATGAGCGGCGGCATGGATGCACGTGCAATGGAGATTCCCCGTAAACTGTTTGCGGCTGCCCGTAACACTGAGGAAGCAGGATCTTTGACGATCATGGCTACGGCCCTGATTGAGACCGGTTCGAAAATGGACGAGCTTATTTTTCAGGAGTTTAAAGGAACCGGCAACATGGAAATGGTGCTTGACCGTCAGGTCAGCGATCAGCGTGTTTATCCGGCCATTGACATCTTTAAATCCGGAACCCGGCGGGAGGAATTGCTGCTTCCGGCGCATGAGTTGGACAAAATCAACACCATCCGGCGTGGGTTGGCCGGGCACCGGCCGGCAGAGGCGATTGAACGGTTGTTATCTTTCCTGCGAAAGTTTCCGACCAATGCCCAGATGTTGCGCGAAATTCCGGGTTAACGTAGCTCCCTGTTGCCGGAGTAAACCTTGGTTTCCGGATTTTGTCAGCCACTGAAGCGGGCTGGTGCGAACGTTAAAAGTGTCTAGGCCTTTCAAATCGGATTATGTGGACCTTGAGGTAGTCCCGCCTGGTTCTGCGCCCCGTCCTGTTCACGAAGGCCCCGATTCATTCATCTGGCTGGTAAGCCGTCTTCTCGACACCGTGTTCCGCGTCCCGGGAACACGCATTCGGTTTGGCCTTGAGCCAATCATTGCGCTGGTTCCCGTTCTGGGTGACCAAGCGGCTACCCTGATCTCGGCCGCCCTGCTCTTTCGCAGCCTGCAGCACCGGCTGCCTAAAGTGGTTCTGGCGCGCATGAGCCTGAATCTGGCCATCAATGGCCTGATCGGCATGATCCCCGTGGTCGGCGACCTTTTTATCCTGTGGTACAAACCGAATGTCCGCAACTACCGGCTCTTGCAACGGTACGCCGGTCAGGCAAAACCGAACAGCCGGGGAGATTGGCTTTTCGTGCTTGGGATTGTGGGCGTCACCTTTTTTCTGATCACCGTGTTTGGGGCATTTCTCGGGTATGCCGTGCTCCAGGCCTTGCAGCGACCCTTCTAAACCGGCTCCCTCGTGGGCAAACCGGTCTGGTCGGGGGGCCGATCCGTCAGGGGGCTGATCCTTCTGCGCCCCGGAAGAACGTGTCGGCGCACTGGCACTAAGGCAACAGGGTTCAGGGTGGAAAATGCAGGGCTCGACCCGGGCGGTGGCCCGGTAGGGCGGCGAGACCCTTCGTCGCCGTTGCGCGTGACAGGGCTTCCGATACGGGAGCTCGTCCGCTCGCTCGCCCTCAGCTTCGAATAACTGTCCTTACCGGTCCCCAGTTTTTGTGCAATCCTTTTCCATAATCGGTTTTGCCGAGTTGCGCGCAGGGTACGATGTTCGAAACGACTGTTGCCCTTCGCGTGCGTGTTAACCGGGCTTGGCACAGCCAATAACGCTAACCCCCATTCCTCCTTATGAACCTTGTTTACCTTGTGGCCAACGGCGATTTGCGCCTTTCCGCGAACCAGAAATGCCAACCGGCGCAGGCCGCTATGGAAAAGAGCCTGACCGAGGCCGTCCAAGCGCAAGGGTACACGATCAAACGCGCCCATCCCTTTGATGAACAAAAGCAGCATGGCTTCATCGACAGCCAGAAAATGGGCATCCAGGTATTTCAGTCAGTGCCCAAGCATGCGCCCCTGATCGTGGCCGAATCCGTCTGGCAGTACAGCGAACACTTGCTGCCGGGCCTGGTCGCCCATCGTGGGCCCATTTTAACCGTCGCAAACTGGAGCGGCACCTGGCCGGGTTTGGTCGGGCTCCTGAACTTGAACGGTTCATTGACGAAAGCGGCAGTCTCCTACAGCACGTTGTGGAGTGAAGATTTTCAGGATAAATACTTTTTGAAAAAGCTTCGGCAATGGCTGAGCACCGGAAAAACCAGGCATGATTCTTCCCATGTCGCAAAGTACAAAGACGTGTCCGTACCCGGCTCGGCGCGCCGGTTGGGAGATCGTGTGGCAGCGCGGCTCCGCCATGCCCCGGCGCTCCTGGGGGTCTTTGATGAGGGTTGCATGGGCATGTACAACGCCATCATTCCCGACGAACTCTTGCACCCGCTGGGTGTATTCAAGGAGCGCCTGAGCCAGTCCTCGCTCTACGCGAAAATGCTTACCGTGACGGACGATCAGGCCCGGGCGGTGTACGAATGGCTGGTCAACCGCGGGGTGACGTTCGATTACGGGCCGGACGAAGAGACCGACTTAACCGAGGCCCAGGTGCTTCAGCAATGCAAGATGTACATTGCTGCGGTGCGGATCGCGGACGAGTTCGGCTGCGCCACGATCGGCATCCAGTACCAACAGGGCTTGAAAGACCTTACGCCCGCCTCAGATTTAGTGGAAGGGTTATTGAACAACGCGGACCGGCCCCCGGTTTACCATGAAACCACCGGCCAGGAACTGTACCCCGGACAGGCCCTGCCTCATTTCAACGAAGCCGACGAGTGCGCCGGCCTTGACGCCCTGCTGACGAACCGGATTTGGCGTGAGCTCAACTTTTCGCCCGAGACCACCCTGCATGACCTTCGATGGGGCCGCCGTTACCATGACCAAAACCTTGACGCGTACGTCTGGGTTCTCCTCATCAGCGGGGGGGCACCGCCGGCACATTTCATCAACGGCTACAAAGGCACCCACAGTTACCGCCAACCGCCGATGTACTTCCGTCTTGGCGGTGGCACGTGCCAGGGGGTAAGTAAACCGGGCTGGGTGGTCTGGAGCCGTGTGTTCATCACGAAGGGCAAGCTGGCCTTTGATACGGGCCTGGCTGAGGTGGTCGCATTACCCGAGAAAGAAACGCGCGAGCGCCTGGAGTTGACGACGCCGCAATGGCCCATCATGCATGCTGTCCTGCAGGGCATCGACCGCGATCAGATGATGGGGCGGCATCAGGCCAACCACGTCCAGGTTGCCTACGCTCCGGACAAAGGCGGAGCGCGCGCCGCCATGTTTGCCAAGGCGGCGGCCATGGAGAAACTCGGCCTTAAAGTTTCGTTTTGCGGCGAGCTCTAAACCGGTCACCCTTTTGCGATGTCCACTCCCCACCTTTCCCAGGTTGAGCGCTTGCTTGAATTGGCGCACGAGTTTGGTCAGAAAGAGTTCACGATTCTCGGTGAAGGCAACGTTTCCTGTCAGGGCGGAGAGGGAACCTTTCTCGTGAAGGCCAGCGGCAGCACCCTGGGCACCCTGACCAGCCTTGAGCTCACCGAGTGCAAGTTCGGTCCCCTCCTCGAGGCGGTTCAACGACCGGGCCTTACCGACGAGCAAATTGAAGGCATTCTCCAGGACAGCCGGGTGCGTCCAACGTCGTTGCGTCCTTCGGTGGAAACTTTTTTCCACGCCGCCCTGTTGGCTTTACCCGGTGTGCGGTACGTCGGCCACACGCACCCCATCCCGATCAACCAGATCCTTTGCACCAATCATGCGGAGGCATTTGCCGGGCGGCGGCAGACCCCGGATGAAGTCGTGTGCTGCGGGCCGGTGTCCCTGCTGGTTCCGTACGTTGATCCCGGACTTCCACTGGCTCAGGAGATTGACACGCGGCTGAAAAGGTTTCATCAGGAGACCGGCCGTTTGCCGCGGGTCATCCTTTTGGAAAATCATGGCATCATCACATTCGGCCCCAGTGTTGAAGCGGTGCGTTCAGCCATGCTGATGGCGATCAAAGCCGCCCAAGTGTACCTCGGCGCCCAACAACTCGGCGGCTTACGGCACCTGCCGGGGGCTGAAATTACCCGGATCGACCAACGTCTGGATGAGAAGTACCGGCAGAAGATGTTAAGAATCTGATCAAGCCTGCCCGGCAACGGCGGCCAGGGACGAAGTTTATACCTTTATTCATGCCCGCTCATAAAGGCTTCCACCTCCGCCCGGGTTGGATTGGCGGCCGCGGCCCCAAACCGCGTGGCGACAATGGCCGCAGCCGCGTTGGCCAAGCGCATCATAGAAATAAGCTTGTCGACGGGCAATCCGCCAATTTCATCAATTGTGTAGCCAGCCAACTGCGCCAGCACTGCAGCCATGAAGCTGTCGCCGCAGCCGGTCGTCTCAACCACTTTCACCTTGTAGCCCGGCACATGGACCAGCCTTTGGCCCCCTCGATAAAGAAAAGCGCCGGCACTCCCCACCGTCACCACCACAAGGCTTTGTGGACGAATGCCGAGTTGCCGCACCGCAACGTCCGGCTCGGCCTTGTGCGTGATGAACTCAAGCTCCTCATCACTTACCTTCAGCACGCTGACTTGCTCAATGAGCCGCCGAAGCATGGCAACGTAGCTGGATTCATCGCTGATGAGCGATTTGCGGATCGTCGGATCCAACGAAACCGGCACCCCAGCGGCCCCGAACCGTTGGACCACCGAAGCGTAAGCGGAAGCCGTCGGTTCCTCGGCCAGCACGATCCCGCCACAATGGTAAAAAGAAAAATCATGAGGATCGAATGAACCAATCTCATCGGTCCGGAGGGAAATGTCGGCGGCATGGTCCCGGTAAAAACGGAAATCCACTTTGCCCGCCTGGTCGACAGCCACAAAAGCAAGCGTCGTTTTCGTTCCAAGTTCACGGATCAGGTGGTCCACGTTGACCGATTCCGACCGCAGAAAGGCAACCAAAGCTTCGCCAAACTGGTCCGTTCCGAATTTGCCCAGGAACGCCGTGGGCGTACCCAGACGTTGGATGCCAACGGCAATATTGAACGGCGAACCGCCGGGCCGTTTTTCGAAGTTGGTCGTCCCGCCCAGGCCTTTTCCGGGATTGGTGGAAATCAAATCGTAAAGCGCTTCTCCGCCGACTAACACAGGTTTGGTGTTGTTCATAAGGGGGTTAGGGTTGGCGTTATGCCTTCAAAGTAAAGGTTTTCGAGGCGGCTCAATTGCTGCTCGAGGTCGAACCGGGCGCGGACGACCCGGGCGGCGTTGCGGCCCAGCGAGGCCCGAAGGTCATCGTCTTCGGTCAGGCGTAACAAAGCACCCAGCAGCTCGTCCGTCGCGCCTTCCCTGATTAAAAGCCCGCTGACGTCTGCTTCGATCGCCTCCGGAATCCCGCCGTGCCGGGTGGCGACAACCGGCAGGCCGGTGGCCATGGCTTCGAGCAAGCTGTTCGGGATGCCTTCCCGGTTCCCGTCTGGGCCGGTCTCACTCGGATGAAGAAAGATGTGCGCTTCCTGGTACAGGCGTGACAACTGTTCCGGATTAAGAAATCCCGTAAGCCGAACGGACGCAGTCAGCCCGAGTTCAGCCGTCAGCGCCTCCAGGGCCGGCCGGAGCGGGCCGTCACCGGCCACGGTCAGACGCGCAAAAGGCCAGCGGGCCTGAAAACCGGCAAACGCGCGGACCGTTCTGACCAGGCCTTTTTTTCCCACCAACCGGCAAGCCTGCAGCAGTTCCCAACGGCCTTCCACAGGATTTTGGCGGGAATGAAAGGGGTATTGGTTCACCGGAATCCCTGTGCGCTGGATGCGCAGCTTCCGTTGTGGACAACCGAGTGCCGCCAACTCATGCGCCAACGAATCCGAGCGCGCCAACACCAGCCCGGCCCGGGCAAAACTTTGGCGCAAGATCCTGATGGCAGCGGCAGACCGCATCCCGACCTGGACGTCGGCCCCATGGAAAGAGACAATCAACGGCAGGTCGCTTTTCCGAAAAAGGGGCGCCCAGAAAACGGCGTTGTTTCCGAAGTAGATGTGCAAAAGCTGGCAACCGTCAGAAGCCATCGCGCGCACCAGGGCGCGCACTTCACCCGCCGAGGCGTGTTGCGGAAGGCGGCGGATTTGCTTTCGCCAGATCCGTCGCGCCCACCGGAAAGGTGAGCGCGGCAAAAGCCGGACCGGCTCAAAAGGAAACCGGTCCTCGTACTCCCGTTTGAACGCATAGACCACCGGTTGCACCCGCCGTAAACCTGCAACTTGGCGGTAGACATGAAGCATTTCTGGCCGGAGAAACGTCGGGCAGAACACCCCAACCCGGATTTGCTGTTCTGTGGAAACTCCCACAGCGCCCACCACACAACCGGTAAACCTCAAAAGGCAGGAGAAAACCTTGGCTAAAGTCGAAGGCTGGATTCCACTTTAATCCCTGAGAAGCCCGGCGCACCAGCCCCGGTCAAAATGCCACCGAAAAAAGCCTCCAGAAGCGCGGACGTTCCCGGGGATCGCGTTGGTCGGCCATGACGACCTGCTCACCACTCCCGTATTCGCGCGGAGCCAAGGGGTTAAGCAGCTGAGCTTTGTTCCGTGCATTCCGGAACTTGCGGTAGATGTCAGTGCCAGAGTTTTGTTCGACCGAGGGCCGCTGCGGTTCCGGTTCAGGCGCCACCCGCGGAGCCGCACGAAATTCCTGGGCCAAAGCGCTGCCGGTGAGCGCAACAATGGTAAATCCCACGGCAAGTAAAGGTGATTTCATAGTCATCCCCAATCAGCTTTTCCTATTATCGTCCCTTTTTTATTAATCGAAAGCCTTCGTTTCGGAGGATGTTAAGGTTTACCCTGAGGGACACGCTCGGAGGCATTGCCCAAGGGTGAAACTCGCTTTACGCCGTTTTCCTTCGAGGCAGATGGGCCGGGCAATCGGTAACCTTGCCGGACAAGGTCTTCCACGCTGAAGGCTTCAACGATGGGATGGTCCCGCACCCGGCGATTCGGGCCAAAAAAGTAATCGTACCGGCGCTGCCCTTCGGGATCTTCACGGTCAAGGGGTCCCGTGCCTTTTTCGACAAATTCGCCGTCGTCAAGGTAATAGTAAGTGACGTCGCTCAGGAGGTTGGATTGGGCTCGTTCCTGGTTATCCAGCTCAAGGCTGTACCCCTGCACCATTCCCTGCCGCCCCAGGTCGGGAATAAACCCGATGTAAATCTGATTGAAATCAATCAGCACATCTGAATCGGCCGGAGTAATCCGATGGTAGCCGCCTGGCACCGGTGCGTACCCGACCCAGAGCCATGTGTTTGGACCAGACCTGCGGTACCAGGTGCCAATAAAGACCTCGCGTTGACTGTTGCCGCCGATGTCGACCGTTACGCGTTTTACCACCAGCAACGACCCGGCGTTGGCGGTCCGGTCGGGCACATTCATGGAAAGGTAATCCGCCATCGGATCCTGGACGATCAGCGCGGCAGTGTCCGTGCCGGCAAAGGCCGGGGTTGCAGCACAGGCCAGTCCTCCGAGGATGATGAGCAGCCCTGAAAGGGCTTGCCTCGTCCACCGTTTCATCCTGCACCGTAAACGAACGAAGGCCGTCAGCAATGGGCCAAAGGCGGAAGGCCGCCCGCGTTTGACTGGCGACCCAACAGGCCATGAGCGGGAAAGAAAAATCCAGGTTCCACTGCGGGCGCGAACTTTTGTGCCACTCCTTCAAGCCCCACCATGAGCGCAATCACTTCGTCACCGGACGCCGCACACAGCGGCACCTTCAAGATCGGGGGCAATCTGCCCGTGCATCGACTGGGATTTGGGGCAATGCGAATCACCGGGAAAGGCATCTGGGGCGAGCCGCAAGACCCGGAAAGCTGCCGAAAAGTGTTACGCCGCGCCGTGGAATTGGGCGTCACGTTCATCGACACGGCCGACGCGTACGGACCCGAGGTAAGTGAGCGACTGATTGCCGAAGCCCTGCATCCCTACCCGAACGGGCTAGTGATCGCCACGAAGGGCGGCCTTACCCGCCAGGGGCCGGAGCAATGGGAACCCGTTGGCCGGCCGGAATACCTCCGGCAATGCGTCGAAATGAGTTTGCGCCGCCTGCGCCTCGATCGCCTCGACCTCTATCAATTGCACCGGATCGACCCGCGGGTGCCCGCTGCCGAGTCGTTGGGCGCCCTTAAGGAATTGCAGGACACAGGTAAAATCCGGCACATCGGGATTTCTGAGGTGTCCGTCGATGAGATCAAACAGGCGAACAAGATTGTGCGCGTCGTAAGCGTGCAAAACCGTTATAACCTGAGCGACCGCCAGCATGAGGACGTCCTGAACTACTGCGAGCAACACCAACTTGGGTTCATTCCCTGGTTCCCGGTTGCGGCCGGCGAACTGGCACGGCCCGGAGGCGTTTTGGACCGCTCCGCCAAACAGCACGGCGCTACCGTGGCGCAACTCTCGCTCGCTTGGTTGTTGCAGCGCTCACCCGTTGCTCTGCCGATTCCCGGCACCTCATTGGTGAAACACCTGGAGGAAAATATTGGTGCGGCAAACCTGCAACTCGAAGCTTCGGAGTGGCAGCGGATCGAGTCGGCCGCCAAAGGCTAGTCGCGGCCGAAAAATGGTCCGAAACCTTCCGGAACCGCCACCGGCTTCATCCCTCTTTAAATAATTATGGAATACAAATACCTCGGCCATACCGGCCTCCGCGTCAGTGAACTCTGTCTGGGCACAATGACTTTCGGACGAGAAAACGAGGCCACTGAATCCGAGAGCCGTCAGATGATGGACCGCTTTGTGGAAGTGGGCGGAAATTTTTTCGATACGGCCAACGTTTACAGCACCGGCACCTCGGAAGAAATCGTCGGACGCTGGTTGAAAGAACAGAAGCGCGATGACCTGATCATTGCCACGAAAGTCCGTTTTCCCATGGGGGAGGGCGTTAACGACCTGGGCCTCAGCCGGAAGCACATCTTGTCTTCCGTGGAGGCCAGCCTGCGCCGGCTGCAGACGGACCACATCGACCTTTACCAGGTTCATTGCTGGGATCCAAAAACGCCTCTGGAAGAAACCCTTTCGACGTTGCACGGCCTAGTCCAGCGAGGTGTTGTGCGTTACCTGGGCATTAGTAACTTTACCGGCTGGCAACTGCAACGCGCGATCGACCTGACCCGGGAACGCGGTTGGGAACCGTTTGTCTGCCTGCAACCTCAGTACAACCTTTTGTGCCGATCAACCGAGTGGGAATTGATTCCGGTCTGCCTCCGTGAAGGTTTGGGCGTGATTCCCTGGAGTCCGCTCCGCGGCGGCTGGCTTTCCGGTAAGTTTCACCGTGGCATGGCGGCGCCGCCTCCAGGGTCGCGCGTTGAGATCGCCGAGGAAAAAGGCTGGGCGGAAAACTGGACGAACTACAACAATGAATACACCTGGCGGGTACTGGATGCCCTGCACGCAACCGCCAAACAAGTCGGTAAAAGCCCGGCCCAAGTTTCCCTAAACTGGCTCCTACGCAAACCGGGAGTGACCGCCCCCATCATCGGCGCCCGCAAACCCGAACAGCTGGAACGTAATTTTGGCGCGATCGGCTGGGAACTGTCACCAGAACAAGTCAAGGATCTCGATCAGGCCAGTGAATTGCCTCAGGTTTACCCATACGACTTTATCGATCGGTTGGGACAAATGAGACGCTGAAAAAATGAACAGCAATGAACAGCAATTCTCTGTTTACCTCTGCAACGATGGCACGGTGCTAAGGCCATGACGTTTTCGACCATTTAATCCTGTTACTTATTTTAGCCGCGGCAACCTCACCAAAATTCACCGTCCATCTCAACGTGATCCTTGTGAATTGATGTTCATCGTTGTTCATTGATGGACATTGCTGTTCATTGAATCGTGTATCCCCCGTCGATGACGAGGTTTGAGCCGGTGATCATGTTGGTGGCGTTGCTGGCCAGAAAAAGGGCGCACGCCGCAATCTCTTCGGGGTACGCGAAACGGCCGGCCGGCAGCTTGCGTTTAAATGCTTCGCCGGCCTCGCCTGCCCAGGCTTTTTTGCCAAGTTCGGTCAGAGTGACTGTAGGAGAAATGGCGTTTACCTGAATGTTGTGCTTGGCCCACTCCAAGGCCAGCACTTTAGTGATTCCGAGGATGCCTGCTTTGCTTGCCATGTAAGCCACGTGCCGTTCCAGGGCAATCATGCCAGCTTGCGAAGCAATGTTGATGATTTTGCCACCGCCCTGGGCAACCATCAGGTGCGCTACCCGTTGGGCTAAAAAGAAAGGGGCTTTTAGGTTCAGGTCCAGGGTTCGGTCCCAATGCGCTTCCGGCACGTCAAGGGCAAGGTCCAACAGGGCGACCCCGGCATTGTTAACCAGGATGTCGATCCGACCGAATTGCTCTACCGCCCATGCCACCGCCTGAGCGCGTTCCGCCTCGTTCGTAAGGTTTACTACGAAACCCTGGGCGCGGTCGTGTCCCGGCGAAAGCTGTTCCGCGACGTCGTGCACGGTCGCACTGAGGTCCAACAAGGCCAAACTGGCCCCTTTCTCAAAGTATAAACTTGCGATCGCATGCCCGATGCCGGCAGCGCCCCCGGTGATCAGGGCAACCTTATGGTCGAGGCGGAAGTTTTTGTCATATCCGTGAAAGTCCATAAACAGGCAAAATGAGTGGGGGACGTTCTGCAGGCTGCCGGGATTTAGGCCGGTTTCAAAGCTAAAACCTTCCTCGCCATCTGCGAAGCGGCCGCACGCGTGGGCTTCACGTCCCCAGATGTGCGCCGCTCACAGTCCAAAAAGATTGGGATGCCGAGGCACGTGCTAATTTGAGTCTTTGCGCTCCGGCTGTGTGCCTACTGGCTAGAATCACTTTGTGTCGTCTCCGGCGGCTTATTTTCTGCGGGTTGCCGGCCTTGGCTGGCAGCCGCTTTACGGATGGCATAGACGTCGGCGATATCCTGAGGGCGGGCGGCGGCCAGCTTCGCCGCAACAAGATCATCGCGTGAGATAAAAAAGGCTTTCAACCCGCTCTCCGGGTCAATGGTGGATTCAATCCGGTGTTCCCATGCGGCATCAAAATCAACACCGGGAATGTCGGGAAGGATGTCGACGCCGCGCGGGGCTGCGCATGAAAGATGACGGCGTAGCCTCCCACAATGAGGTATCTAACGCCATGGGCATTGAAGGCGGACAAAAGGTCTTTGTAATCTTGGTACATCCGGCATGATCTCCACGCCTTTTATCGCGTAAGCGGTAAGGTTGATTTCCTCAACCGCGTCCATCCGTTCCTGTACAGGCCGGCTTTGCCAGTACCGGTATTCGTCGGCTTTCATCTCGTCAAAGCTGCTGTATTTACGGATGAACGGCCCCATGCATGTATGTGTAACACAAGGCTGCTTTTAGGGGAACCACTGGCGCATGACGGTCCAGGCAGTACCCGTACTCCTCTGCCGGCGTCCCAGATCGAGCGAGGCGGGGCAGATCGACCGCAGCGCCCGTCCTCCCGTGAGAAACCAGGCCGCTCGTCCCACAGGATTTCCCGTTGGGTGAAAGGAAAAAGAAGTGCGCCGGCCACCAGGCAACGGCAGCGTTCGGGGGAATGTTGGGACTGGTGCCAAACGGGGTCGGATTCAACAAAAGTTGATGCGTGTTGACTATTGTACAGGGTTCTTTAAACTGCACTGCGACTCTCCCTCCAAGTCCGACCGTCTTGGTTTGTTGCTGCCCCTTACTTCAAATCCCCCCCTGTTGAAAACTATGCGTTGCGTGCTAGCCCTTTTCCTTGCCGCCGGCCTTTGGACCGTGCCTACCTCCACTCAGGCCGAAGCCCGGCACCTCGATCTGAAAGGCAAATCAATCAAGTTGTCCGTCCTGGGCGTGGCTGGATGGCTCCCGAGTAAACTGCCGGTCGACATGGCGCCGGAGTTTTCGAAATACGCCAAAGAAAAATACGGCTACGACGTCTCGTTTACTTATGCCGACGCTCCCTTTTCCACCTTGTTCCAAAAAGCGGCATCGTCCCTGGCCACCAAATCCAATGAGTATTCGTTGATCGTCAGCGACAGCCAGTGGCTTGGCGCGTTCACGGAACCCGGGTGGATCGTTAAACTCGACAGCGTCATCAAGGACAATCCAGACCTGAACCCTGAATGGTACCACCCGGTTCTGGTGAGTTCCTACATGGAATACCCTGACAATTCGGGGCACAAAGTGGGATTGCCGCAGGAAACCGATGTGCTCGTCCTTTTTGTGCGGAAAGATCTCTTTCTAGATCAGAAAGAACGTGATGCTTACAAACAGCAGACCGGGCGTGATTTGCCGCAGACGTTTGAAGACTGGGAAAGGGTTGATTTCGACGAGTTCAAGAACATCTCAAAGTTTTTTACCCGACCGGAAAAAAACCTGTATGGCACCGTGCTTCAGCACTCGAAGGAATACGATTTCGAGAGCATGACGCTTTACCCGATCCAGTGGTCCATGGGCGGCACATTCTGGAACGACGAGACGCACGACGTAGAGGGTTACCTGAACACGCCGGTGAACGCGAAAGGCCTGGAATACCAGAAAACCTTCCTTGCGGTGGAGCCTCCGGGAGCCATCAACTACGGCATTGCCGAGAACATTGACGCGTTCACGCAAGGTAAGGTGGCCACTTCGCAAATGTGGGCGGCGGTTGGCCTGGCCATGATCACCGAACAAAATCGGGACAAGGTGATGGTGGTGCCCTCCCCGGGGATCAAGCAACCGGATGGCTCGATTGCCCGCAAGTACTGCATCGGCGGCCAGGCATGGGTGATCAACAACTTTGCCACCCCTGAGCAAAAGCAAGTGATCCTGGATTACCTGAAGTGGTGGTACCTGCCAGTGACGCAGCTTGAATTTGCGAAAAAAGGGGGCAACCCAGCGGTCAAAGCCACCTTAGAAGACCCGAATTTCGACAGCATCAATCCCTGGAATCGTGCGATGAAGTACATGATTCCGTTCAACCGTGATTTTTACCACTCGCCGAAGTATGCGGAGTTGCTGGCGATTCAGCAGGAAGCGTTTACCTCTTACGTAACAGGCGCGTCCAACGACGCGATGAAGGCGCTTAACTGGGCCGCGGCCCGCCAACAGCAAGTGCTCTACGATCTGGGCGAAACTCAGAAAAAGCCGACTGCTGCCTACCTGAAACTGCAACTGAAGTAAGCGGTGGCGATGTGACCAATCCTGCGCGCGCGCTCGAGAACTCACGGTTCTACCCGTGGCTGCTGCTTAGTCCGGCATTGATCTTCTTTGCCATCTGGAACCTGGTGCCATTGTTCTGGATGGTGGGAATGAGTTTTTACAACTACTCCCTCACGCTGGGTCGTCCTCCGCGGTTCATCGAGTTCCGCAACTACCTGGACTACCTGGACAACACCGACCTGTGGCTGGCGCTGAGCCGGACCTTTATCTTCGTGTTTTTCAGCGTGGCGTTCACCACCCTTCTAGGCGGGTTGCTCGGGGTGCTTTTCTGGCGTAGCACGGCCATGCCCGGCCGACGCCTGGCGTTGACGCTGCTCTTTTCGCCGATGATCCTGACCCC
>DASWVC010000112.1:0-3999 GCA_036401335.1 Chthoniobacterales bacterium | reverse complement strand
GCGTGCAGGGGTAGCAAGCGCCCGAGGGAACCAGCGCTGGACATCGACCGCCCGATGAAACGCGCCGGCTGCAAGCTGCTCGCGGAGCGCCGGGCCCGTTCGGGCGACAAACAGCGACGACCGGCTCTTGCTACCCCCGCTCCTTTTGAGGAATACCCTGTGGCCTTGCTCCCTGCCCGCGGGTGGCGCTTCCAGCATAGCCTCGGGCTGCGTGGGTTCGAAAGGACGGCCTAGGCAGGTCATGGAATTGAGCGAAGTATCAAAACAAGCGGCTGGGAAGCAAAACCTCAACCAGGACCCGTGGCCTCCGAAACGGTGGGCGCAAGTAGACGCCATCCTTAAAACCGAAGTGCTCGCAGAACTCGCCGATCCGGTGGAGGTTGTGGTGCCCCGATGAAAACCGCCGGCATCAACGCACTGCGGGCGATGGTTGCGGAGGCCCTGACCAAAGAGGACGGCGAGAAACTTGCCGAAGCCATGGTGCGTGCCACCGAGCTGGCCGAGGACGAGGTGCACCCGGTGACCCGAGACCACCTGGATAAACGGTTTGCCGAACTCAAGTCGGACCTCGTCGGCCGCCTGAACAGCCAAACGCTCGTACTGGTGACGCTGATGTTCGTTCAACCGGGCCGCGCGGCCCGGAGCGCAGGTGCTGCAGTAAACGGCGGTTGGGCTCGCTGAACCTCTCCGTGTTGTCCGGAGCCTGCACTGCAACCGAAGCCGACTAAAGCAAACTCCCTCCTTGTTACTGCTTCTGCTCGCGGAGTGCGCCTCCCGCCGTCCTGGCGCTGCGACGAGGAACGTAAGTAATCGTGTGGACGGGTACAATCAGGGCTGTCCTTAGTCACCCGGGTAATTCCCTTACGGATTGGGGCGAATCCGGTGTGCTTTGGGCATACCCGGTTTGTCTTCGACTTCACCACGCACGCGGGTAGGCTGCAGGGGTATAAACCAAGGATGAAAAATGAAAACGCGTTTGTCGCTTGCGGTATTGATGGCTGCCAGCCTTTGCGCCCTGGCCTCCGGCCGAGCCCAGGAGGTGCGCTACGACCTTACCGGGACTTATCCTGACACGACGCCCACCACTTCGCTGACGGCGCCGGGCGGCGCGTTTGACTTTCGGTTTCTGGTGCCGGAATCGGTGCCAAACGCCGTGCTGCCGACCGACCCTTTCTTCGTCGGTGCGCCCATCCTGTCGGGGTCTTACACGTTTGGCGGAAGCGCGGCTTCGGTGTCTTCGGGAACGTACAGCTTTTCCGACAGTGCCAATAACCAAACCTTCATCTCTCTTAACGCGTCGGTCGGCAAGATTGAACTCTTTGCCACCAACGACGATTTGTTCGCCCTGGCAAGCCGCCCGGATGCATCGGGGCAATCGCACTTTATCACGGGGGATTTAGGCACACGGCTCGTGGACGCGATCACGTTTACGCCCCCCGGCGAAAACAGCTTTAGTGCCCCCGACGTCACGGTGTCTGTGGTCGGCGCGTCCGTGCCCGAGCCGTCGAGCGTTGGCTTTTTGGCCGTGGGCCTGATCTGCTGGGGCGGCATTGCCTTCATGCGCCACAGGTGCACGGTTTAACCGAACCCTTGCCTACGCGGGGGCGAAAGAAAGGCCCCGCCGGAAGCTCGTCCGGCGGGGTGCACGAAAACGCCGCAAAAGGATAGTGTGCCGCGGCTGTTTTAACCCACCCTCCAAGCGCTTCCCGCCAAATGACGTCGGCAACGAAACCCGGCGGCGTCCCGAACGGGCCCTGATGCAGGAGGCGGTGGACCAAGAAAGCCTGCAGGTGATCCAACGTTTCGTCGCGTCCTGTCTCGAGGTATGGCAACGATTCGCCGGAAAAGGGGCCACGTCTCACGCGACAACGCCCCGCTGGGCAGATTCGGCTTTCGGGCGGTTCTGACCGGATCCCTGATTGACGTCCTACCGGCAAGGCGTCCATTAGGGGTGTCGCCCCGAGACCTTTGACCAAAGGCCTTACTTTCCCTGGCTCCCGGCCACGCGGGCCGTCCTGCCGCAGATCCCCCGGCGACAACGCCATCCTAAACCCCGCGAACATCCATTAAGGTACATACGATGAGTCCGCCCCCTGTCGAAACTAACCCGCCCATTTCACCAATCGACGGTTCTCTCCTGGTACGAGCCAACGAAGGCCGCACGCTGCATGCGTTTGGCCACGCCATGGTTGTGCTGCTCGACGGCAAACAAACCGGCGAGAAGTTCACGGCTTTTCTCAATGTCAGTCCGCCCGGAGGCGGACCGGGGCCGCATTACCACGACCGCGAAGACGAATGGTACTATGTCGTCGAAGGTCGAGTTAGTTTTTTAATGAACGGTACGTGGACCGACTTGCTCCCGGGCGATTGCGTTTATTCCCCGCGTGGCTCGGTCCACGGTTTCAAAAACAATACGGATCAGGTAATCCGCGGGTTCATGAATATCGCTCCCGCGGGATTTGAACATTTCTTCGACGAAGCAGCCTAAGAGTGGGCCCGACCAGAGCCCGACAGGCGCCGCATAACGACCATTGCGGAGAAATATGGACTCCATTCTGTGTGAGGCTGCATGGGGCTGGCATCCCACCGAACACCCTGAGCGCCCAGCAGGATCTTTGACTGGATGTGGTTGGTATCTGGACAGGCGACCGAACGTAAAAATCAATTCGACGGTTTAGGACACGGAGGGCAGGCTTGGCCTCGCGTTTCTGCACCGGCGTTTCGAGCCCTTCCCAAGAAAGCCAAGCGTAAAGCATGCTGAGAAGTGGCTTCTTTTCCGGCGAATCGTTGCCATACCTCAACTTCTGCAAACGCCACAAACAGGGAGAAACGGGCCCGTGCCCGAAACGGAAAAAGGCCCGGTAAGACCCCGATTCGTTCCGGGGATGCACCCGTGTGGACAACCTGGGCGCGGAGGTCAAGATCGATCGGCGGTGCGAGATCGGTAGTTCAGCGATCAGGCCCCGCCTCGCTCGCTATCCTGCCCGATTCCAGGCGCGCCCCTGATCGCCGAATCCCTCACAACCCTCCTCGGTGACCGCGACCGTATCCTCGAGCTTGATGAAGCCGCGCTTCGGATGCGCCATCGTGGTCTCGATGGAAAGGACCATGTCGGCCTCCAGCGGCCGGGTCGCGTCATAGCCCGCATAAGCCCAAGGCTCGTAGTCAATCAAGCGGGGCGCTTCATGACTGACGAGGCCCATGCCATGCGCCACGAAATCCAAATATTCCCGGTGGGACGAGGCGTCCACGAGCTCACGGGCCGCCGCGAAAATCTCAGCCCCTGCAGCGCCGCGGCGGATCGGGCGGCGCGCCCGCTGTTGGATCTCCTCGATCACCCCGAGAAGGTCCACCAGCTCGGCGTCCGGCTCACCCAGAATGCCCATCCGGCACAAATCGCCGATGTAGCCCTTGTAATTACCTCCGGAATCGAGGGAGAAGACGTCGCCGGATACGAGGCGCTGGTCGGAGGGCGCTCGATTGAAGCTCGTGCCGGCCGACATCAGGCAGTATTCGAAGGTCAGCCCCCGCCCGCCCTCCTCGCGCCGCAGTCGGTCGACGAGTTCATGTTTCGTTTGGCCGGGCCCACTCCCGTCGAACACGGCGAGCATCGAGGCCAGGACACGGTCGGAGGCCTCCCGCAACAGCGTGAGTTCGATTTTCGTCTTTCGCGCCCGTAGCCGCTCCAACGGAAAATAGGCGTCGACGAGCTGGCAATGGCCTAGCCGGTCCTGCAGCAACTTGGCGCTGTCCCAGGGCAGGAAGGACGCCTCGACGCCGACCTTGCCGACCGGCCCGGGCAGATCCCTGACGTGCTCGGCGGCCCGCTGGATCGCGCTGGTGCTGTTGCGGGACGTGGTCTCGACGACCCGAGGCCAGAACTTGCCCAGCTGCTTCTCATGGCTTTCGAGATGGCATCCGATGTAGGCCGTGTTGTCGGGGCGGCCCTTCTGATAGACCACGACCGGCAGGTAGCGGCTCACCCCGACCGCATCCGTG
>DASWVC010000111.1:0-3071 GCA_036401335.1 Chthoniobacterales bacterium | reverse complement strand
CGCCTCTTCGAGCCGGCCGCGCAGTGCTTCCGTCTCCGCTGTCCGCGGCGGCCCGTTCTTTTCCGGCCGGGTCATCCTAGGTTGGGCCTTTCGGCAGGTGCAGACCGCGCAGGACCCTTTCCGGGTCGGCCAGGTCGCCCATGAGGCGCCGCACGGGCAACGGCTGCCTCTTGACCAGAGTCGGCGCGACCAGGATGCCGTCGTCGTTGCCCGAAGTCCTTTGCAGGCGCAAATCGATCACGGTCAAGTCGTAACGGCCAGGCAGCCGGTCCTCGCAGATCGCCTTGATGTTCGCTATGGCGCGAGTCGAGCTTTGCATGTTCCCGACGATGTAAAGCCGCAGATCGTACCTCTCCGGAGTTAACCTCTCCGAGGTTAATAACTGGGATTGCGGGTCGGGTGTTTTGTCGGCCATGGCAGCGCCTGGTTCAGGAAAGGGACGGTTGGGTGGAGTGCGGGCGGATGTCGAGGCCGATCAACACACGCTCGCTGTTCGACAGGTCACCGATGATCTTGCGAATCGGCGAGGGCAGTTTGCGGACCAGGGTCGGCACGGCCAGGATTTGATGGCCTTTGGCCAATTGCGGCTCGAGCGCCAGATTTATCACCGTCACACGGTATTGCCCGGCCAGGTGCTCCTCGCAGATCCGCCTCAGGTTGTCGAAGGCGGCAGACGACTTTGCGGTGGCACCCGCCACATAAAGCAGCAGGTCGTAAAACGGCTGACCTTCGCTCACGTCGGCTTTGGGCGGCGCGACCGCTTTCCGGGTTTTCACGGTTTTTTTCATCCGGCAGGCTGCTGGTTCTTTTTCAGCCGGCGTTGCTGCCCCGGGCTGACGGTGTCCGCCTGCCGGCTTTTGGCCATTTCCACCGAATTGGAAGCTTCATGTCCGGCATGCGCTTCTTCGTCGCGAAGCAAACGTTTCAAGTCGGTTTCGTCCGTTGCGAAGCCCACGCGCAAGGCCGCAATCTGGGTATCGAGCAGGCAGCGCTTGCTTTCCACCACCAACTGCTGACGCTTGATCTCTTCTTTTCGGGCGGTTTGCTCGGCCTGCTCCCGGGCCTTCTGCGTCAGCCGGGCCGACCCCGTTAGCGGACCATCCGCACCGAGGTACACGTCATTTAAAGTAATTCCTGCATTGGTAAGCAGAAATTCGCGTACCTGGTTCGAGTGGGCCATGCCGCGTGATTTTACGACGTCAAGGACCCGGTTGCGTTCCCCGTTCAATTCCCGGTCCCGCACCACGAGCCAGGTATCCACCAGCGAAGCGATGCTGGCATCGGCAGGGGGCAGTCCGGTTCCTGGTAAAGACAGACTGTTCAATACCGCAGTGATGCCCTTGGCTTTCAAAAAATCGATGAGCCGCAACATCGTCCCTTGGACGGAGGTAGCATTTCCCGACTGCATTAAACTTGAGATCGGATCAACGATGACCACGGCCGGGGCGAACTCCGTCGTCTCTTTCATCATCCGGGCCAGGTGGGTTTCGAGGCCCTTGGAAGTCGGCCGGGCCGCGCAGAATCGCAAACGCCTTTGGGCGATCCACTGTTGGAGGTCAAGTCCGATGGAGTGCATGTTGCGCAGGACCTGGTCGGGAGATTCCTCGAAGGAAAAAAACAGGCAGCGTTCCCGGCGCCGGCACGTTTCATTCGCGATCGTCGCCGCCAGACTGGTCTTGCCGGTGCCGGCCGTCCCGGACACCAGGATGGTGCTGCCCCGGTAATACCCTTCGCCGCCCAGCATGGTATCCAGGCGCTCGACCCCGGTGGAAACCCGTTCCCGGGAAGCAGGATGATCCAAGGTCAAGGAGGTCAAGGGCCAGACGGAGAGTCCGTCGTTATCGATTAAGAAGGGGTATTCGTTCGAGCCGTGCGCGGAACCGCGGTATTTGATGACGCGCATCCGGCGCGTTGATGCCTGGTCGACCACGCGGTGGTCGAGCGAGATCACACAATCGGAGACGTACTCCTCCAGGCCGTAGCGGGTCAGGGTGCCCTCACCTTTTTCACCGGTGAGAATGGTGGTTACCCCTTTGTCTTTCAACCACCTGAACAGGCGCTGCAACTCGGCCCGGACGATCGCGGGTTTGGGCAACCCGCTGAACAGCACTTCAATCGTGTCGAGCACCACTCGCTTCGCCGCAATCGAGTCGATGGCGTAACCCAACCGGATGAACAAACCTTCCAGGTCGTACGCGCCGGATTCCTCGAATTCAGTGCGATCGACAAAAACGTTGTCCACCGACAGTAGTTTGTCGGCCTCCAGTTGCCGCAGGTCAAAGCCAAGGCTCGCCACGTTCTGGGTGAGTTCCTCAGCGGATTCTTCAAACGCCATCAAAACGCCCGGTTCATGGTACTGCGTGGCCCCATTTACCAGAAACTCCGTCGCCAAAAGGGTTTTGCCGCAACCCGCACCACCACAGACGAGCGTGACGCGACCGGTCGGCAATCCTCCCCCGGTAATCTCGTCAAGGCCTCGAATGCCGGTGGGTGATTTCGTCAGCGGCTGAGGGCAAAGTGGGCGGACGGCCTTCTTCATCGCTTTTTTCTGCTTCGGCAGAACGCAGTCCCCCTTTAAGGAATAAGCGGGGGCAACGGCCTCGGGGAATGCCCTGCCTACGCTTTTGGTGAAAGCGGTTGCCCTGAACCGTTCGCAGCCGCTGGGGAAGTGGTCCGGCGCAGGGCCCGAATGGCCCCCACCCGCCGCTGGCTACCCGCCGGCCATCGCTCGGTCGATCGGCGTGGGGGAAGTCTGCCACTGCGCCTCCCCATCGGGAACGGAGAAATAAAAGGTTGCCCCATGGTCGGGCATTGAGTCGGCCCAGACCCAACCCCCGCGCCGCTCGACCAGCTTTTTCACTAAGGCAAGCCCGATCCCGGTTCCGCCGTAATTTTCACGGCCATGCAGCCGCTGGAAAAGGCCGAAGACCTTGTCCGTGCACTCGGGATCAAACCCGATCCCGTTGTCGGCGACGCTGAAGATCCAGGCATCCAGTTGTCGCACCGCGCTGATGTGAACCTTGGGAGGGGAGGCACCCCGGTACTTGATGGCGTTGCCAACCAGGTTCTGG
>DASWVC010000110.1:0-11928 GCA_036401335.1 Chthoniobacterales bacterium | reverse complement strand
AAAGGCGCGCGTGCGTCTCCTGGAAAGACCTCCAGGGCCGCCCCTGGTACCGCCTCCTCCTCCGGTTCTTCCGAATCCATCAGGATCCGGCCAGAAAAGGATTATGCACCTTTTCCTCAGCCACGGTCGTCAATGGTCCGTGACCCGGCGCAAGCACCGTGTTGTCCGGTAGCGTCAATATTTTTTCGCGATTGTTACGACGGGCTAAGGCGTAACGGTTGGGAGCGCCGCCCATCGAGCCGGCGAACAAAGAGTCTCCGACGATGGCGACCGGCGCATCCAGCCCCTCCACGACGTAGGTTGTCCCTCCGGCCGAATGCCCGTTGGTCAACAACGCCCGGATGGTGAGGCCCCCGACGGTGAAACGAACCCCTTCGTGAACCGGTTCCGCCTTGGGCAATGGTTCGTCTGCGGGGCAACCCACCGGGGCGTGCGTGGCTTGGACGAGCTCGTCTAACACAGCCACATGATCCTGGTGCGTGTGGGTGAGAAGGATCCGCCGGACTTGAAGGTGTTGTGCCTCCACGAACCGGAGCAGAACCGAGGCATCGACCCCGGTGTCAAACACGACGGCTTCACGGGCAGATGGATCCCACGCGACGTAGGCATTGACGGTCATCCCAAGCAGTTCGGTGTTGAATTGAGCCAGGCCATTAAGGGCTTGCGCAGCCGGTTTCCACGCGCGCGCATAGGTTTCCTGCAACGCCACCGGATCCAGCTGAAGGACCCTGGCCACAGCCGGGACCTGACCGGCCACCCCGCGGCCCGCCTTTAAGGCCTGAAGTGCAGCCTTGGAGATTTCGGCCTGCTCAGCCAGCGCCTCGTCATCCAGCCCCAACCCCCGTTGTGCCTTGCCCACAATATCCTCGAACAGGTCTTCCAAAGGAATGGTCATATAAGGCTTAAATGGAAGGCTTTTCCAACGTCCACACCTGGCCGTCCTCAACGCGCCGCACAATGACCTGCCTTGGCCGGATGTCGATCACCTTGTAGCTGTGGCCCGGATCACTCGGAATTTTAAATTCCTGGTCCAGTGTCACTTGGGCGGTTTCATCTCCCGGCCGGAAACGCAGCGTGACCGATGACCCTTTCTCCCGGGCCGGAATGCCTTTTATCAAGGACAGCGTCTCACCGGTCTTAGCCTGCCGAAGTTTTACCCGGGAAGCATCCACGGGGTTCCCGTCCTTGTCGCTGATGTTTCGTGCCTCAACGTCGACGACGCGGGAGTCGAGCCCGCGCAACTGATCCCCGACACCAACGGTGTACTCACTGCCGTTCTCCGGTTGAAGCTTGGCCCGTTTACCCTGCACGTCTGCCAGCGTCACCGGCAAAAACTTTTCGTGGATTTCGCTTACCGCAACGGCACCTCGAAGCGAAGTACGGCCGGCACTGGGACCGGCAGCCGGTCCGGTGCCACCATTTCCCGGCGTCAGCGCTGGGGCCCCGGCCAGCTCCGGCGGCATGGGTTCGGACAGGATTTCCTGATCGGAAATCTCGCCAGAAACCGGTTTTGCCGAAGCAGCAGCCTCCCGCTTGCCTGGCGGGGAAGGTGCCTGCGCCACGTCGGCGGGGGACGCAGGGGCTTTCGGCTGACGGTCAGACGCCAGCGGGGGCGCATCCCGGAGCAGGGAAGCCACCTCGGCGAAGCCCTTCGCGGTAGCCAGCGCTTCAGCGTTGTTTCCCGATTGATCGGTCAGGCTGGGATCAGCCCCTGCGTCCAAAAGCATTTTTGCCAGGTCTTTATGACCTTTGCTCGCCGCCAGCATCAGCGGAGTTCGTTTATCTTCGGACCGTGTGTTCACGTCCGCCCCGAAACCGAGAAGCGCCTTGGTGGTTTCCTTAAACCCAAGGAACGCCGCCACGAGTAACCCGCGGTTGACCTCCGGGCGGTCGCGGTCGGCCAACAACGGCACGCAATCAGCATGGTTGCGGTAGACGGCCCGCAACAAGGCGCTCCAACCGTTGTGGTCCTGCGCCACCGGATCGGCGTGGTGCTCCAAGAGGAGGGCCACAATGTCCGGGTGATCGTTTTCCGCCGCAGCCATCAGGGCAGTCTGACCCTGCCGGCCCGCCGCCTTAGGGTCCGCACCGTGTTCCAGGAGGAATTTCAACGCTTCCGTCCGGCCTTTTTCGGCAGCGGCAATCAGAGCGTTGCGCCCGTCGCCACTCGCAACGTTAGGGTTGATGCCCGCTTCCAGGAATAACCCCAGGGCTTTAACGTCACCGGCGTCAGCGGAACGAACGTAATCGTCTGCCGTGAACTTTAAATTAAGGTGCTGCAAGCCTTGGACGGCGTCGTCCTTCGACTTTGAGCAGCCAGACACAAACAGAATGCCGAGCAACCAGCAGAGTGCAATCCGGCGTTTAATCATGCGGGTCCTTTATTACTTCTGGCGGAGGCAACTCAAGGCCAGGCTCATGCGAACACCGTTTCCGCCCCCGTCTGGCCCACTCGGCGGCGAAGCCTAAAAATATGCGCGGGCCGGTTGTGCGGGTGGAGCATCACAAAACTGCGCCGGCCCTGCCAAAGAAACTGTTCACCGGTAAGCAGGTCTTCGACTTGGTAAGGCTCGTTCTCGGCCACACCGAAGCGATCCAGCGGCACCGAAGCAAAACCGCTCTGCGGGTTGTACGGGTCCACAGTCACAAACACCAGGATGACGTCGTCAAGCGCCCGGGTGGCTTTTGAGTAGAAGAGAACCTGCTCGTTTTCGAAAGGGTGGAAACGAAGGTTGTCGTACTCTTGCAAGGCACGGTGTTCCCGCCGGATCCGGTTCAGCTTGGTCAGGTAATCTTTAATGTTTCCCGGGGCATTCCAATCCCGGGCTTTAAACTGGTATTTCTCGGAGTTCAGGTATTCCTCGCGACCCGGGATGCCGACGTTTTCGCAAAGTTCAAAGCCGGAATAGATTCCGTAAACCGTCGTCAAAGTCGCCGCCAGCACGGCACGAATCAGGAACGCCGGCCGCCCACCTGTCTGCAGAAAAAAGGGCAGAATGTCAGGCGTGTTCGTAAAGAAGTTTGCCCGGTAATAATGCCGCATATCGGTCTGGGTAAGTTCCGTCAGGTATTCCGTCAGCTCATATTTGGTGTTCCGCCACGTAAAGTAGGAATAAGACTGGGTATACCCTGCTTTGGCGAGCGCCTTCATCATTTTCGGACGGGTAAAAGCTTCCGCGAGAAAAACGGTGTCCGGGTATTCCTTCTGGATGTCGGCAATCATCCATTCCCAGAAAGAAACCGGCTTGGTGTGCGGATTGTCGACCCGGAAGATGCGCACCTGGTGCTTGCACCAGAACCGGATGATGTCGCGCATTTCGTTCCAGAGGTTCCGCCAGTCCGGGTTATGAAAATTAACCGGGTAAACGTCTTCGTACTTTTTGGGTGGATTTTCGGCGTACTTGATGGACCCGTCCGGCCGGTGGTAAAACCACTCGGGATGCTCGGTCACGTACGGGTGATCGGGCGAACAGTTAATGGCAAAATCGAGCGCCACCTCCATCCCGCGCTGCCGGATCTGCTCCACCAGCCAGTCAAAATCCTCCAGTGTGCCCAACTCAGGTTCCACCGCTTTATGGCCGCCAAATTTGCTGCCAATCGCGTACGGCACACCGGGTTCACCCAGCTCAGAAGTCACCGAGTTGTTCCTGCCCTTTCTTTTCGTGAACCCGATCGGGTGAATCGGCGGGAAATAAATGACGTCAAAACCCATCGCTTTCGCGTCGTCCACCCGCGGCAAACAATCCCGGAACGTTGAACCGGCATCCCCCTTGCCTTCCGCCGACCGGGGAAAAAACTCGTACCACGCGGCGAACTGCGCCCGCGGGCGGTCAACCGTGACGCGGATGTACGGCCGGTACTCCGTGCTTAAACTGCGGTCCGGCCAAGCGGACATGATGCCGATGAACGTTTCATCGTTGGCGACTTCCGCCCCGGCTTGCGGGTCATGCTTGCGCAGGGTGTCGGCAAAGCGCTGGAGCGTCTGGCGGTCTTCTTCCGCGGCCGCCCGCTGGGCGGTATGTTCGGCGAGGATCGCGCCTTCTTCCAATTCGGTGCGCAGATCTGTAAGCCCCGCACCGAACTTTTTGAGGTATTCGGCTCGCCACGAAGCAAATTCATCCTGCCAGGCTTCGATTGTGAATTCGTAGGGTCGATTCTCCAGGAAAACACATTGCGCTTCCCAGCGGTCGTTGACCACTTCCTTCATCCTGGTTTCAAACCAAAAATCCTGTCCTACAGGCCGCCATTTAAGAACGGCAGCCGTGACGTCATGCCCGTCCTTGAAAACGTCGGCAGACACCGTCATGGCTTCGCCGACAACCCGCTTCACCGGGTAACGCCCACCATTGATGCAGGGCTCGATGTTTTCGATCACCGCCGTCGGCAACCGTTCTGGGTTTTCTGTGGGTGCGTTCACCATCTCTCCTGGGATTAAGGTTGGGGGCGGTCAGGAAGTTCAACAAGAAAGTCCGATAGAAAATAGAAGCCTTCCAGTTGGGAAGCAACCTCGCACAGGCTGCGGAGTGCGGGCCGGATGTGCCTCAAAAACTCCGGTTTTTGTCGGCGTAAACCAATGACCCCGTACGCACCCAGGGCTTGCAGCAGACGCTGGACGGCGCCGCGCTGAAACCAGTCCCGGTATTCATCCAGTGACATCGTCATGCCGGATTGTTCGTGGTAATAGGCCAGAAGGTTTTCTCGTTCTTCCCGGGACAGGTGCACATAGGGATCGTACAACAGGGAGGCAACGTCATAGGCACTGGTTCCCACCCGCATCCCTTGAAAGTCAATCAGGTACACCTGTTCCTGCCAAACCAGAATGTTCTGGGATTGAAAATCGCGGTGGATCAGTTCCTGCGAACGGGCGGCGAGGTCGACCGCTAACCGACCCAGCGCCGGTTCCGCGAAGATCTGTTCCAGGCGCCCGGAAGGAACCTGAAAGTACAAGGCGAAACAGTTTTCGCAGGCGTAACGCTGCTCCCAACGGTAAAGTGCTTCGTCGAACGGCGCCAGCATACCGATGCTGGCGCTTGCGGCGGCGGGGGTTCGGTGCAACGCCAGCACTTGGTCGAGGGCTTCCTGGTAGAGCTGCTGCCGGACCGGCCAAGGGTCGTCCCGGTGATGCCAGAGGTCCCGCTCCCCCAGGTCCTGCATCCAGATAAGGCCTTCCAACGGGTCGTGGTGGTAAACGTAAGGGGCATTCACCCCAAGGCCTTCCAAAAACCGGGCAATCGCCACGAACCGCGCGTTTTCCACCTTTAGCGGGTCGTACTTCACCAGGACCAGGGACGATTCTGCGGTCATGGCCACCCGGTAATAGCTCCGGTCCGAACCGCCTTTTTCCAACGGCGTGATTTCCACCGCTGCGTGTTGGTAACGCGGAAACTGCGACCGTGTTTTCGTAATCAGGTTTTCCAGGCTCATGCAAAATCCTCTTCGAAAAAGGTTCCGGGTCCGACCGCCCGGCCGGCCACCACGCAACGATTGAGGCGAGTGCCGGGAGCAATGTCCGATCCCGGCCAAACCACGGTGTCATGGAGTTCAACGTCCGCTCCGACCCGGGCGTCAGGCGCCACCCAGGTCGCACCGGTGGCGGCGTAACGGACGGACGGCCACGGCTCCTGCCACCAGGGGACCGGCAGAAAAGCGGGAAGCCAGCAGCCGTTCTTCAGGGTGCGATGAATTTCGAGGTAATCGTGGCGGGTGCCCACGTTGAACCAGCGTCGGTCGTCCAAAAGCACGCCCCGCACGGGCAGGCCGCGTCGCAAGGCGTCAAGCACGATGGCCACCAGCGATCCCGGCCCGGCCTTCCAGCCCTCGAGGATGTGGCCGTTCACCACGCCGACGTTTGCGTAATCGAGGTTTTGTGGCGCTGCCACGCCCAGCGTGGACCGGATGTCCACCACGCGACGTGACGCCGGGTCAAAAGCCACCTGCGCCGCCAGCCCGGTGTGGCGCAGGCCGAGCGTGACCTCGGCGCCTTCGTCGTGGTGCGCTTTCATCAATCGGGTCAGGTCGACGTCGGTCAGAAGGTCGCCGCTGTGCAGCAGGACCGGGTCAGCGCCGATCCAGGTCCGCGCGTTTACCAGGGCACCGCCCGTGCCCAAGAGGGAGGGCTCGTGAAAGCAGGCAACGGCAAACCCGTCGCGGCGGGCCGATTCCAGGTACGGATCGAAAGCCCCGGCCAGGTGGTGGGTGTTCAAGGCAAACGAGCGTACGCCCACGCCGCGCAGGTGCTCCAGGGCAAACCGGAGCAACGGCTTTCCAAAGACCGGCAGGAGCGGCTTGGGCAGCACACCGGTCAAAGGGCGCAAACGGGTCCCCAGACCGGCGGCGAAGACAAAGGCTTTCTCGATTCGCACGGTCATGGGTGGCGCAGGCTAGCGCCGGTTGCACCGGTTCCGCAAGGGTCCATGCGCGATCTTCTCTTCTCCCCGCCCCGCGCGCAGCTTTCCTTGGACAAAGGCTTTCGCCGGCACGATGCCGCGTTGACTTAGCGGACTGAAATGCATAATGGCGGGAGCGTATTGCTGTGATGAAATTTTCTGCGCTGTCCGGCCTTTGCTTTACGTTGCTTATCGTCGCCACGCCCAGCCACGGCCAGGAGGCTGCGTCCCCCGTGATCACCATTCGGAAAGGCACCGCCGTGGTGGTGGCGGTGAAGGAACTTGGGGGGAACGCCGGACCGGCGGCCGGAGCCGTCCTGAAAAACGACCTTCAACTCTCCGGCGCATTGTCACTGGGTGAGGCTGACAATGCCTCGGTCGTGGTTTCCGGCAGCGCCGATCCAGGTTCCTTCTCAGCCGCGGCCCTCGACAAAACGGGCGCGGTGGTCCTCAAGAAGTCGTACGGCGGCGACCCGCGCCGGGCGGTTCACGCCTTTGCCGATGAACTGGTGGAGACGCTCACCGGCAGCAAGGGCATTGCCACTTCCCGGGTCGCCTTTGTGGGCAACCGCACCGGGCACAAGGAAATTTACACCGCCGATTACGACGGTGGAAATGCCTACCAGCTCACCCACGACCAAGCCATCAGTGTCGCCCCCCACCTCTCCCCGGATGGTCACCGGCTGACCTACACCGGGTATCAGAGCGGTTATGCCGACGTTTACCTGATCGACCTCCGTTCCGGTGCCCGCAATCGCGTCTTGAAGTTTCCCGGCATCAACACAGGAGCCGCCATCTCGCCGGATGGCAGCCGGATCGCCTGCACCTTGAGCAAAGACGGCAGCCCGGCCATTTACGTGACTACAATCAGCGGCGATTCGCCCCGGCGGCTGACGCGTTCCCGCGGCGCAGAATCTTCACCCACGTGGTCCCCCGACGGCGCTACCCTCATCTACGCTTCGGACGAGGGCGGTGCCCCCCAGCTTTTCCAGGTCCCGGCGGGGGGCGGCCGTGGACGATTGTTAAACACAGGCTTTGGGTATTGCACCGAGCCGGATTGGTCGCCCGACGGCAAACGGGTCGCGTTCAACGTCCGTGTTGGCGGAACCTTCCAGGTGGCGGTGCTTGAGTTGGGTTCAGGCCCGGCTCGCGTCGTGATTGGGGCTGGGGAAAACCCGGTCTGGGGGCCCGACTCACGGCACCTCCTTTTTGCCCGGGGCACCGGCCTTTACCTGTTTGACACGGTAAGCAGCCGGGAAAACCGGGTGATTGGAGATCTGGGTAAAATATCCGAGCCGGCGTGGTCCCGTTGAATTTTGTGTTTATGAAAAAAACGGTTGTTTCCTGCTGTTTGCTGATCCTCGCTTTGGGCGCTTGTAAAAAGGTCCAAAACCAGGAGTACGCGGGCGTGGATGGAGATTATGTCAACGGAACGCCGTTGCCTCCACGACAGGAAGGTGTCTCTTTTCTGAGTGACAGCGTTCAAAAGGGGCAGTTTGCTCCGATCCTGTTCGGGTTTGACCGGGCTGAGGTTTCGCCCAACGAGAGGCCAAAGGTTCAGGAGATCGCCAGCTTTATGCGAAGGGAAAATCGCAACGTCATTTTAGCAGGTTTTACCGATGAACGCGGCACCGAGGAGTACAACCGCGCACTGGGTGAACGCCGCGCCCAAGCCGTGCGCAGCGCGCTGAGCCAGGAAGGTGTCTCGCCCGCCCGTCTGCAAACCGTGAGTTTTGGCCTCGAGATGCCGGCTGATCCCGCTCACGGCGAGAACGCCTGGGCAAAAAACCGTCGGGTCGAAGTTGGTGTGGTTCGTTGACCCCGGATCGTTTCGGGAGGGCGCCGGTTTGAAGCGGGCCATGGCCTTTCCTTTGCCCGCAGGCAGGCAGCAGCAGGCGCACGGCCGCGAAAACGGGATTGTGCGAAACCCCGCCCTGATCCCGTGCGTCGTCCTAGCTGCAGTGGACGGCCCGGCAGACTAAGTTCTCTTGATGGACGACGCGTCCCAGCCAGATGACGAAACGCTTGTGCGCCAGACTCAGGGAGGCGATACCCGGGCCTTTGACGTGCTTTGGCAGCGCTACAGTCCCCGTGTCTATTCCTTGATCTATAACATGACCTCCAACCATGAGGATGCGAACGACCTGCTGCTGGAGGTATTCGCAAAAGCCTACCGTTCGATCAGCGGTTTTCGCGGGAAATCGAGTTTTTACACCTGGATTCATGCCATTGCCGTCAACATGACGATTAACTTTGTCAAGAAACGTGGGCGGCGGGTGCAGATGAGCCTCGACGACATGGACGCAAACGTGCAGAACGACAAGGACTACATTGAGATGACGGCCACCAACACGCCACTGCGCGAGGTGGACTTGTCGGAACTGCAAAAGAGATTGAACGAAGCCATGATGAAGCTGTCTTTAGAGCACAGGGCAGTCGTGACCATGTTCGACATCCAAGGGATGCCGCACGCAGAAATCGCCCAGGTTTTGAGAGTGCCTGAGGCTACCGTTCGTTCACGATTGTTCTACGCACACCGACAGTTGCAGAATTACCTCGAAGAGTTTAGAAACAAATGATGCTCGACGAACCGCAGCTACAGCAGCTCCTTAAACTTAAGCGCTTCGAGCAACCTCCCCCCGGATATTTTGACGACGCCCTGCAGGAATTTCATCGGCGACAGCGTGCCGACCTCCTTCGGCAGTCAGCGCTAAAAATCTGGTGGGAGCGAAGCACATCCAGCCTGGGCCAATTCCGCATCCCCGCGTATGCTTATGGCGGCGTTTTCGGGGTGTTTTGTGTGCTGGCGGCCCTTGTGGGTTCCGGTGCCTTGAATCCGGGGACTGAATCCGGCTTGGCAACGTTGGAGGCGCAAGTGAAAACAGGATCAGCAGGCCGGTTGACGCTGAATCGGCAATTTGAATGGGGTGAGGTTGAGCGAGCTAGTTTGAGCTTGGCCCCTTCCATTGCTCCGTCGAAGGCGAGCTTGCCGCGGTACGTTTTGGAGGGGCGGCCCGTCAGTACCGAAGTATCTTTGAGTTTCTGAGTTGATGCAGGTTTCAAGGGCCGGCCCCCCTGGGCGGGCCCGCGAAGCCTGTCGGCCTGATCAGGCCGGAAGGTTGTTCGTCGGCATGGTCATCAAACAGGCTCTGTTTTTCCTGGTACCGGTTCCGGTGCGCTCTGGAGCATTTCTCCGATGGCTGGGCAGAGGCCTGGTCTGCACCGTTGTTTGCAGTTGCTGGCCGGCAAGCCCCGTTCTTGGGCAGGACACGCTGGCCGCCATCTCCGCAGACGTGCTTCGGATTTACGAGAACGCGAAAAACGCCGTGGTTCGAATCGAAGCGGAGGACGATTTTGGCAGGTTGGCCGGGACGGGGTTTCTGTTCGACCCAAACGGAACCATCTACACCGCTTACGACGTGGGTGGCGAATCCCGTGAAATCACCGTGGAGTTCGGATCAAGCCGTTACCCGGCCCGTCGGTTGGTGGCGGACCCGAAAAGTGGCATTGCGATTCTGAAAGTTGAGGCCAACACTCCCTGGATTCCCGTCGGCCATTCCGAGGAATTGCAACTGGCGTCGCCGCTTGTGGCCATCGGTTACCCGCTCGACCTGCCGGCAACGCCCGTTTTTGGCTTGATTGGCGGCTTTGACATCAAATACCTGAACCGTTATTTCCCCACGACGCTTTTGCGGGTGAACCTCCCGGTGCAGAAAGGCGAGGCGGGCGCACCCATTCTCAACCTGCGGGGTGAGGCCGTTGGCATTCTCATCCGCAGCCTCGGCACCCAGCCGGCATGTTACGCCCTGCCCATCAAGGCCGCCGAAAAAATTCGGTCTGATTACGTCCGTTATGGGGCAGTCCGGCCGGGTTGGCTGGGCGTTTCAGTTCGTGATGCGGAGGTGCCGGTCGAAGACTCAAGCGTCGTGATTTCTGGTTTTCAGGCAAATTCGCCGGCTGAAGTCGCAGGGTTGCAAGTTGGCGACACCTTGTTGGCCGTCGGCTCGGTCAGGGTTCACGCCACGCCGGACATCCTGAATGTGGCATTTTTTCTCACCGCCCACGATCAAGTGCCGGTGACCGTGGTGCGTGACGGTAAAGACCTTACCGTGGACGTCACTGCCCTTGACCTGCCGGCCAACGAGCATCCCGGACCGTCGATGCTGGTTCCCGCCCTGCCCACCTCGGAATCGCGCGACCCGGCGGTGTTTCCGGAGCATTGACGGAGATTCCGAGGACGTGTTTTCGTCCGGTGAAGCCGCCGTCAAGGGCATCAAGCGCGAACGTTTCCTGAGATTCCGCGTCCGATTTAATTATTAGTGGCAATCTCCCCCACCCCATTTAAGGTTCCGGTTTTAAGGCATGCCAAAAATCCCGTTGGAGGGTGCAGAACTCTCTTTTGAAGCCGCCATCGAGAAACTGGAACGGATCGTTGAGCAGATGGAGTCTTCGAAACTGCCCCTGGAAGAGCTCATTGTCCGGTATGAAGAAGGGATTCGGCTGGTTGGGATCTGCAACGAGCGCCTCGCTTCTGCTGAGCACCGCGTTGAGACGTTGAATCGCGACGTTACCACCAAAGCAACGGCCGTCGTGCCGGCGGCCCCCCTGGAATCCACCGCTAAACCCAAGGAGTCCACCAAGGATCAAGACCATGAAATCAGCCTTTTCTAAAGCCGTCCAGGGTCGCATTCTCGACGGCGTCAACGGCCCCAGCGACCTGAAGCGATTGGAGGAGGCGGAACTCCCTCAACTTGCCCAGGAAATCCGCGACGAACTCATTACCATTCTTTCGCAAACGGGGGGGCACCTGGGACCAAATCTCGGGGTGGTGGAGTTGACGATTGCCCTGCACCGGGTTTTTCAAACGCCAACGGACAAAATGCTGTTCGACGTCAGCCACCAAGGCTACGTGCACAAGCTGCTGACGGGTCGAAGGGACCGGTTCAGTACCATTCGTCAATACCAGGGCCTGAACGGGTTCCTGCTCCGGACGGAGAGCGAACACGATTGCTACGGTGCCGGGCATGCCGGTACGGCGCTTTCGGCTGCGCTTGGCATGGCGGTTGCCCGGGATCGTCGCGGCTCAAAGGAGAACGTCGTGGTTGTAGCGGGGGATGCTGCCTTTACCTGTGGCGCCAGCTACGAAGCCCTGAACAACGTTGCGGAGCAGACCAAACGGTTCATTGTGGTTCTTAACGACAATGAATGGTCAATCGCCAAGAACGTCGGCGCGATGGCCAATTACCTGAACAAAATTGTCACCAGCGACGCCTACAGCCACCTGCACGAAAAAGCGGCGCGGTTCGTGGAAATCATCGGCGGCAGGTTTGCCCACCACCTTCTGGCGAAGGTGGAAGAAGGTGCCAAAAACCTGGTGTTGCCGAGCGTGCTTTTTGAGGAGCTCGGGTTGCGTTATTACGGTCCGATTGACGGGCACGACATACCGCTGCTTATCCAGACGTTCGAGTTTCTTAAGCGTCAGAATGAACCCGTTCTTCTGCACATCATCACGCAAAAAGGGAAGGGTTACGCCCCGGCGATC
>DASWVC010000109.1:0-3873 GCA_036401335.1 Chthoniobacterales bacterium | reverse complement strand
CCCGGGTTGCCACGGGCCTGGCCCGTTTTGATGGTTTGCTGGGCGGAGGGTTACCCCGGGGCGTGGTCACCCAGGTGGTTGCTCCTGCCGTCAGCAGCGGGGCCACGTTGCTTTTGAGCGAAGTGGCCGACGCCCTCCAACGCAAATCGCAACGGGTGGCTTGGATTGATGGAACCGACAACTTTGAACCCGGGGTGTTGACCACTCACCTGCTTTGGGTGCGCTGCCGATGGGTTCCGGAAGCACTTACGGCCACCGATTTATTGCTGCGGGACGGCAATGTCCCGTTTGTCATCCTTGACCTCAAACAAAGCCGCAACTTCGAATTGCGCCGGGTTTCCGGCCAGACGTGGTACCGGCTGCAACGCCTGGCTGAAGAAACCCAAACCAGCTTGGTCCTGCTGACCCGATACCCTTTGGCGGCTTGCGCCTCCGTTACCCTGCGGCTTTCCTTCACCTTAGGGATCAACGATTTACTCGTGGCATCCCCTGAGTTGCTGGCGGCGGCCCCGTTCGAGGTGCATTGGCGCAAAGCTTTTTCGGAACAGGCCTATGCAGAAGCCTGAAGCCCTGCGGTATGCGGTGATTTATGTCCCTATTTACCGGCTGCAATGCGCCTTGCTGAAACGGGCTTTAAGCCAGGGCAGCGACAAAAAGCCCCCGGCCTTTTTTTCAGCGGGCGAAGGGCTGCCGGCAAATCCTGTCCCCGGGCATCTTTTTTCAGAAAAAAACCGTCCGGCGGCCCTGCTGGATGCAAAAAGCGCGCAAGTCATTGAATTGAATTCGCCGGCAAGAATGGCCGGTGTTCCTTTGCACGTCAGCACCAGCCTGGCCATTGCGCGTGCACCCGACCTGCTTTGCCTTTCCCGGGTGCCGGCCTGGGAAACGCACCTGCAGCATGCGCTGGTGCAGTTGGCTTACCGTCACTCACCTTATTTGGAAGACACCGGTCCGGGAATTTGCACGCTGGACCTGAGAACCCGGCGCGAAGCCGAACATGGGCCTTGGCTGCGCGAACTGCTGGGTCAATTGAAACAACTGGGGTTGCAAGCCCAGGCCGGGTTGGGGCCCAACCCCGAAATCGCCCTTCAAGCCGCCAGAATTGCGAATCCCATCCTTGAACTGGAAACCGGCAGCATTTTGCGACGGGCATTGCCGTTGGCTTCCCTTGTTTCTTCACCTCACACCCTGGCCATCCTGCACGGCTGGGGCATTCGTACTTTGGGCGCTTTGGCAGGTTTGCCGCGCGAGGAGGTTGGGCGCCGTTTGGGGGTGGAAGGCTTGTTGTTGTGGGACCGGGCGGCCGGGTTCTCCTCCCTGGTGCTCAAGACGATTCAGCCGCCGGAACGGTTCATTGAGTTGGTTGACCTGGATTATGCTTTGGAGACCCTGGAGCCGTTGCTGTTCCTGCTCCGGCGTTTACTGGAACGGCTTTGCTTCCGCCTGACTGCCGTTTACCGGTTGGCGGCTGAATTGCGGCTGACGTTGCGCCTGGAAGAAGGCGATCCGATGGCTCGCACCCTGCAAATTCCTGCCCCGACCTGCGATGCCGACGTCCTTTTCCGCATCACTGGCCAGTACCTGGAAACGGTTCAGGCAACTGCCCGGGTGGTTGGGTTTGAATTGGAAGCCGTTCCCAGCGACCCCGGCAACCATCAATTTGACCTCTACCGTGGAGGATTGAAAGACCCCAACCGGTTCTTTCAAACGTTGGCCCGTCTGGCTGCCCTCCTTGGCCACGAACGCGTCGGGGTGCCCGAAAGGCAAGGCACCCATCAACAGGATCACCTGCGCCTGTGCTGGCCTGATTTTCAATGGTCGCAACCGCCCGCGTCCGCCAAAACCCGCCCGCGGATCGGACCGGCCCTGCGCCGGTGCCGCCCCGGGCTTCCTGCGACCGTGCAACTGGTCAAAGAATCCCCCGTGCAGGTTGAATGTTCATTGGTCAGCGGGCCGGTGCAGCGGGCGCGCGGCCCTTGGAAATTGTCCGGCCAATGGTGGGATCACTCTTTTTGGGCCATTGAGGAATGGGATGTGGAACTGCCCGGGGGCGGCCTTTACCGGCTGGCCCGCGAAAAGGGCGAATGGAAACTGGTGGGCATTTACGATTGAAAGCACCCACCCGTTACGTCGAACTGCACGCCCGCAGCGCTTTCAGTTTTCTGCGGGGCAGTTCGTCTCCGGAACACCTGGCTTACACGGCCGCGGAACTGGACCTGCCGGCCCTCGCGTTGTGCGACCGGGACGGCGTGTTTGGAGCACCCCGTTTTTACACGGCCGCCCGGGAAGCCGGGGTGCGTCCCCTGGTGGGCAGTGAATTGACCATGGAGGACGGAACGGTGGTGCCGGTGCTGGTTCGTTCCCGGACGGGCTACCAAAACCTTTGCCGGCTGCTGTCCCGCGCCAAGCTGCGCGCGCCCAAACACGAAAGCGCGGTCCGCTGGGACGAACTGCCCGAATTCGGCGAGGGTTTGGCGGCCCTGACCGGAGATGGCGAAGGCCCTTTGCTCTGCGCGTTGCAAGACGGCAACTTGCCGCTGGCCCAGGAACGGTTGCAGCGGCTCCAGCAGGCTTTTGGCCGGGACGCCGTGTTTGTGGAAATCCAACGCCATGCCTTACGGGAGGAAGCATGGCACAACCATCGCCTGCGGGAGTTGGCGGCACGGCAAGGCTGCCGGTTGGTGGCCACCAACGGCGTGCTTTATGCCACTTCTGACCGCCGGTTTGCTTTGGATGTGTTTACCTGTGCCCGCAACCACACGCACCTGGATGCGGCCGGACTCCTGTTGGAGCCCAATGCGGAACGGCAGCTTAAACCTTTTGCGGCCATGCAGGCGCTGTTCACCGACCTGCCCGAAGCCATCAACAACACCATAGACATCGCCCGGGACATTGATTTTACATTAAAGGACCTCGGCTACAAATTTCCCCATTTTTCCGTGGCCCCGGGTGAAACCATGGACAGCTGCCTGGCCGCGGTGACCTGGGCCGGGGCCAACGAGCGGTACCGGCGCATCACTCCGGCGGTGCGCCGCCAGATCCAACGGGAACTAGACTTGATTCATCGGTTGGGGTTCCCGGGGTATTTTCTAATTGTCTGGGACCTCGTGCGCTTTTGCCGCGACGCCAACATCATGGTGCAGGGCCGGGGCAGTGCCGCCAATAGCGCCGTCTGTTTCAGCCTGGGCATTACCGCCGTGGACCCGGTCGGCAGCAACCTGCTGTTCGAGCGATTTCTTTCCGAGGGCCGCAAAGGCTGGCCGGACATTGACCTCGACCTTCCCAGTGGCGAACGGCGGGAGCGGGTGATCCAGGAAGTTTACCGGCGTTACGGCCGGGCCGGGGCGGCCATGACGGCCAACGTCATCACGTTCCGTGGACGCAGCGCGATGCGGGAAACCGGCAAGGCCCTCAATTTGCCGGAAGACATCATGGACCGTTTTTCACGGCTGCACGCGCACGGCGATTTTCCGCACACGCTTGAGGCCCGCGACCAATTGCAAAAAGCGGGCTTGCCGCTGGCGCACCCGCGGGTCAACGCGTTTCTAACCGTTTACCAAGCCATTCAAGGGTTGCCGCGGCACCTGGGCCAGCACTCCGGCGGGATGGTAATCTGCGATGGACGGCTGGATTCGGTGGTGCCCATCGAGAACGCGTCAATGCCCGGGCGCACGGTGATTCAATGGGACAAAGATGATTGCGAAGACCTGGGCATTGTCAAAGTGGACCTTCTGGGGCTGGGCATGATGGCTGCCCTGCAGGATGCGATCGAACTCTGCCGGCAACGCGGTCACCCGGTCGAACTTGCCGACCTGCCCAGGAACGACCCGGCGACCTACGACCTGCTCTGCCGGGCGGACACCATCGGCATTT
>DASWVC010000108.1:0-2201 GCA_036401335.1 Chthoniobacterales bacterium | reverse complement strand
CGTGCCTGGTTGACATCGTGATGCGCCCTACCCATTCGATCCGGTTCGTGAAAGTTCACGGCCCTGCAACTCCTCGAGTCTTTGACGCTCGATGATACCGGGATTTTTCACGGAAAGTTTCAGATGCACTTCGAGGCAGTTGGGGGCAAGCGTTAGAAATGCGCTCATGGCGGCCGAGTCGGATGGATAACCGGCCAGCATGAATTCAAGGACCTGTTGGCCCGCATTACGTGTACGGGCTATGGCGCGCTGCACGCGGCTGAGCGGGCTGTAATCCTGGAGGTAACCCGGTGTCAGGTCTGCGTTCGCTCCGTCTTCAAGGTGGTAGTAGAGGTACAAGGGTTCGGACCCGCGGCGGAAACGGTAGACGCGGAAAGGGACGGGTGAGGAATCAACCGTCAGGATCAGGGGGGTAAACTCCGCTTCCAGCACGGAACCGCTCGCCTGAAAACAGGTCTCGGGCCGATGCAAGCGGGCACTTTGCGGAGACGTGCGGCCCGGTTGCCAGTTCGCCAGAAACAAGCTCCAGGTTTTATCCTGGACGCGCCACGTGCCAATCATTGCAGTGTTCGCGTGGAGGACGCGTTCCGCTTCCGCCGGCGGCGTCGTCCGGACAAATCCCGCGGCTGTCATTGGCCATTTCACGCGAATAGGTTCCTGCCACCCGTCTTTTCCGGCCCGATACCAGAAGCCGGTCAAAAGCAGTGTACCGAGGATCCAACCGATGCAAGCCACACCCAGCGCGGTGCTGGGCCAGCCGCGTACGGGCGATTTGCATTCGACCGCTCTGTCACGGCGGGGCAACCGACCAGAAAGGACGACAAGGGTCAGCAGCGCGCCGCCGAAGATCGTCCAACCGGCGGGATCATGCCATGCCGCAAACGCAGCGGGCCCGGCCCGCGCGGCGATGAAGACCATGAGCCCGCAACGAACGAGGTTGAAGCTTAAGGTGACCAACCATCCCACAACAACCAGCAGGGGACGGTATGCCCACCGCAGATCGCGCAGGCTGCCCAGAAAGAGCGCGGCCATGGTGACCGCCTGGATCGAGCGCACGCCGCTGCACGCATCGTCGATCCCCACGGCTGCGCCGGGCAGGAGCACCACGTTGGCGGACGCAAGGGCCGGAATACCGATCAACATCATGAGTTCGCCCGTGACAGCTGCCACCAACCGCATTGCCCCCTGCGTTGCGAGGACGTCCAGGCGTTCCGGCCAGGGCACCGCGCAAAGGTTGAGCGCGAGCGGCCCGAGCAACAACGTCCAGGAACCGGCGCCAAAAAGGCAGTTAACGCCAAGAACGGAATACGCCGTGGTAATGCTGAACAGGCAAAGGCTCATCACGCTCCATTCGGGATTGGCTTCGCGCAGCCACCAGATCGCGGTGAACCCAATGCCAAGGAGGAGCATTCTGGCCCAGGGAAGCGAGCCTCGCCCACCTTCAAGGGACCCCCTCCGCAGGTTAGCGACGAAGAGGTAGCTGGAAAGCAGCGGGACGGTCCAGCCAAACTCGTACTTGGGATCGATGCCCCAATATGCCGAGAGGTGCCACCAGACCAGGATCCAAGGGGTACCGAGAACAACCGGCCAGGACCATTCGTTCGTTATTCGAGTGGCATGGTAGCGTTGGCTGTCCCTGGCCGGAGAAGGTATAAGGGTGTCGGGGCGTCGGAGCAACGGGGTGAGGAAAAAACGTTTCGTCGTAGGGACGTATCTGGATGGAACCGACGTCGGCGGGGGATTGGTATTCATTGCCGTTCGTGGTTGTTCATTGGTCGGTATCGCCTGGGGAACACTCGACCTTACCGTCCTTTTTCCAAGCCGACACGCCGGCACCCTCTTCCCGCAGGAGGTGCCGCAAGAGTTGGGTTTCTTCAGGCAGCAAGGTTTGGTCGGCGTGCGCGCGGCGGCCGAGGCGAAGTGCCTGATCCCGGTCTCCCACGGCATCCGCAATCAAGCCGGCATACAACGCGATCTCCGGGCGTTGAAGATCCAAAGGATCAAATTGATTTAGCGCCGAGTGAGCCCCCTTCAAGTCACCTGCGCAGAGGCGGGCGTAACCAACCACGGCCAAGGCTTGCCGGGCGTGCGGTTTGGCTCGCCATGCGGTCTCCGCCGCTTCGAGCGCAAGCCGGTCCTCGGGCCGGACCAGGAGCGACAGGTAGGCGAAATCGCATTGATAGGCCGGATTTTCCGGGTGT
>DASWVC010000107.1:0-1873 GCA_036401335.1 Chthoniobacterales bacterium | reverse complement strand
AAGCAGGCGGACCAACCCCTGAGCCGGCTGGGAGGCCCGAAACCGGGTGAGGTCCAGGCCGTTGTAGACCCGACCGATCCGGTCGTGCGCGGCCGGCACGCGCCGGCGCAAAAAGTCGGCGCTGTAGTCTGAGGCCGTGACCACGAAGCGGGCGTCCTGCACCAACGTTTCCATTGGCAAGCGCTGGCCGGCTTTAGGGTTGAACATGTCTTGGGCGTGGGCCGTCAAACTGTAGGACAAGCCGAACAACCGGTGCATCCACCAGGCCGTGCGGGCGCCGAGGCCGATGAAATGGGCATGGACGTGGGTGATGCCGCGCTGCCGCAGCCTGCGGCCGAGGTAAAGCGCTTCCTGAATCCGGTGCTTGTCCCGGCGATCGTCGCCGGCGCGCCACTGCCGGCGGTGTTGGTAAGCGAGCACCTTGGTTTCAAGTTTAAACGGGAGGCTATTGGTGTCGGGCAGGTAATGGACGGTCAACTCGCCAAAGGGGAGGTCGGTCGGAGCGGGGCCCGTGGGCCGGCGAATGGAATACACCGGAAGCGCCAGGCCCTGGCGGCCGAGCTCGAGGAGTTCGCGGGCACAAAAGGTCTGGGTAAAGGCCGGGAACCGTTCAAAGAGGTAGGCGAGGCGGCCTTCGACCAGTGGTTCAACACGCGGCGCGGGCATACGCCCCGGGTTGGGCGGGGCGGGTTCAGGTGGCGGGTTCATCGGGCACGGCCCGGCAATCTACACGCGAAAGTTCCTTGCATAAGGCCCGAACCGCTGGCAAACCTTCCGCGAAGCTCTTCCCTGGCCCTGTCCGGGAGCAAACCACCCAAGATTGTGAAAAATTTCACATATCCGCTTGCCAGAGTTACAGGCCGTTGCTTTTATTTCCGGGTTCTCCCTCCGTCTGCCGGCCCGGTTTATCCCGCTCCCTTGAGCCTTGGGTATGGTGTCTCCAGGTCTGGAGGGGAATAAAGCTATGCAGTTTGCCACCTTCTTTTTAGCGGCGGAACAGATCACGGTAAACGCGAACCCGTTTTTTCCGAACGCGACGTGGTTCACCAACTCACTGTTGGTCACCCTGGTAGTGTCGGGGTTGCTGCTTTTGTGGGCCCGCTCGGCCACGCAGAGAATGCGTCTGGTGCCGGCGGGCAGCCAGAACCTGTTTGAAGCGATTGTGGAAACCCTTTACACGACGTTTGAAGGGATCGTGGGGCGCCACATGATCCCGAAAGTGTTTCCGTTGATCGCGACCCTGTTTGTTTTTATCCTTGCCACTAACTGGTTTGGCCTAATTCCCGGGGTGGGCACCGTGGGGTTCGGCCCGGCTGCACCCGGCGTGCTGGCGTTGGAAGAGGTGCAGCGGCCGTTGCTGCGGCCGGCCAACGCGGACTTAAACATGACGCTCGGCATGTCGTTGTTCTTCATGGTCTGGTGGCTGGTATGGACCGTCAGTGAGGTCGGAGTGGTCGGGTTCCTGAAGCACACGTTTGCGCCGAAAGGGGGCATCAAGGGCCTGATGTGGATCCTGCTGTTGCCGCTGTTCATTTTTGTCGGCTTGATCGAGATTATCTCGATTATTTTCCGACCGGTATCCCTCTCACTCCGGTTGTTCGGCAACATCTACGCGGGCGAGACACTCCTCCACGCGATGTCCACCCTCGGCATGGCCCTGCCGATGCCGCTCAACTACCTTTCGACGGTTTTGTTTCCGCTGCCGTTTTATTTCCTCGAACTGCTGGTTGGGGTGTTGCAGGCCTTTGTTTTCTCGCTCCTTTGTGCGGTCTACATCCGGTTATCCACCAGCCACGATGGGGAGGAGGAGGGGCACGCCCACTAAGAATTTCTCATCGGGACCATCCAAAGAGAGTGGGCGGTGAGGAGCAAG
>DASWVC010000106.1:0-11866 GCA_036401335.1 Chthoniobacterales bacterium | reverse complement strand
GATGAAAACAACGGTAGGACAAGGCGTAGGTCTCGACGCTGCCGAACAAGCACAGGAGCGGCACATAGGCTGCCGACAGGAACAGCAACGCCCTGGCCTCGCGGCGCAACAAGTAAAGCGTGATCAAAGTGCAGGCCGCGCAAAGCGGGAGGGCGGACGTTTTCGAGCCGACCGCAAAAGCGAGGCTGAGGGCCTTGAAAAACACGTAAACCCGTTTCCTGGTACGATTGTAGCGGTCACAGGCATAAAGCCAACATCCCAGGGCGAAGACGACCGCCAAGTCGTTCTTCGTGGCCGTCGCCTGCAGAACGATGGTTGGCATGGCGACCACCGTCAGGCAGGACCACAAAGCCGCACTTTGGCCCCAACCGGACGACACGAGGCAGTAGATGGTGGCAAGGGTTCCAAGGAGGCACGCGAAACTGGGCAGGGCGAACCCGTACCCCAAAGCTAGAAATGGGAAATGAACGGCGTCATAAGCCCAAGGAAACATCACCTGGCGCACGGAATTCCAGCTGGAGGTCTGCCAAAACCCGCTTTTTGCGGCGATCAACAAGCGCGCCAGGTTGTACACCTGCGAGTCGTAGTTGGTTACCGGATAGGTGAGCGCGATCGTCCCCCAATAGCTGAGGACTCCGGCGAGGATAATTTTCAGCGTGGTTTCCGAGACGACCGGCTCCTGGCTGCTCCGGTCTGCTAACGCCTGAGCAACCATAGCCTGGAGGCCAGCGACAGCGCGGAGAGCACGGTCAAAACGACAAAAGGAAAATTCTCCAATTGGCCGATCACCTTCAGAGGGCGGCAAAGCAACTGCCACCAGTCCGGTGCGTTGCGTCTACCAGTGCGCTCATGTTCTTGATCGCGGAATGCAGGCATCGGCAAAGCCGGATCATTTTCTATGACGGGTGGGTTGTCGACTTTTTTCCTCCGGCAAAGGACCTTGTCCTGTCGTTCTCCGAGGTGAAAAAAAACCTCGCGCTGCTCGGGCAAATCGGGGAATTTAACTGCTGTATATAGGACAAAATGCGCCTTGCGCGGCATTTTCCGCTTTTCCTTCCGGGGTGGGCTGCTAGGTTTTCCGGTGTGAGCGGTGCAGCTTGAGTCCAAGTACCGGGCTTGAGGTCTTCGTACCCGGGGCGTCAGGATGGATTCGGCCAAATCCTGTTTACAGGAGCGCCACCTTTTATAAGCGCACCGTCTCACGTCTTTTTCTTTCTCCCCGGATGGGACGGTTCGAGGCATTGGCAGCTGACAATGAACAACGTGCCCCGGGGCGCTTGGGGACAAGCTCCCCTACCGGGCGGGGGTCGCGCTTTCTCCGGTAAGGGAGCTTGTCCCCAAGCGGCCCCGGAAGATTGATCGTACCGCAGAATGGATGTTTCCCGTTGAAAGCTTACGCAGTGGACCACGGCACGGCTGCCCCGCCGGATGGGGCTTCGGCGGAATCGTGCCCGGTCACGGTATGCAGCCAATGATCCGCAAACCGTTGATCCTGGACCGAGGTGACCACCCTTGCCGGCCGACCTAAAGGGTTGAACCGGGTGCGGAGCCACCCTGCTTCCCGCACCGCTGCGACGGAGAGTTCCTGAAGCTCGACGCCCGCCGTCCACCCCAGCGCCACCGCGCACGTGAGGGGATCGTGCTGAAAGTTCAGGAAATCCTGCGGAACATAACGGTAAAGAAATTCCAACTCAGGCATGGAACGCCAATTGGCATCATGGCACCGAGCCTGATGGGCAAGAAGGGCCGGCAAGGGGCCGGCGCCTTCCAGCTGCCCCAAGTGATGCTGACGCAAGAAGGTTTGCACGGTTACGGTGGCCGGCACCAGCGTAAGGGCTCCGGCGTGGGCAATGACCAACTCTGCCGACGTGACATCGAGCTGGAGATTGAAGTCATCGCGGAACGTCCAGGGCACGATCCCGGCCGGAGGCGGATCGAACCAGCCGCCCATGGCAGTGACGTTTGCGGCAGCCAAAAGGCCTGGTTGCCGTTCTTCGAGGAGGGCCAGGTTGGTCAATGGGCCGATGGCAACGATCCTTGCGCCTGCTTCGACGCTGGCGGCCAGCAAGTCGAGTGCGGCCGCAAGCGGTCCGGGCGCAGGCGGGACGGGCTCACGCCAAAAGGTTATCTCGTCGGGGATCGGAGGATCGAGCCGGTAACGAGCGAGGCTGGCATTTGCTCCGGCTTGAACCCGGGTATCGCGGCGACCGGCCTCGGCCAACGCGTGACGCACGTAGCCGGCGCGCCGCCCCCCTTGTTCACAGCACGTGGTGATGCCGAGCAGACGGGCGGAAGGCTCACGCAGCAAGAACGCCAGGGCACACAAGTCATCGATGTCGCCGCCGAGGTCGGTATCGAGGTGAATGGCAACCGGTTCAGCCATACCCCTCATTCCACCGTGCGGGTGCGGGCCGAGGCTTGGCCGGGTGGTTCAGGACGCCATTGGGCCAACTGTCGCTGCACCGCAGGTTGCACCCAGGCGCGGGCTTCGTGACGGTCAACCCCCGCCATCAACAACTCCTCATAGTTCGTAAACCGATGCCGGATTGCTGCGACGACTGCTAACTGGATGGCTTGGGCATCCAGCTTTTTGGCAGCGGCGGTACGTCCGACGCGGCCGCTGTGCTTGCGGCCGGCGTGCGTGGCCATGGCCTGAGCTTCTGCCGGCGGGCAGCGCGGGAAAAGTTCCAGAATGCGCCCGGCGAAGGACGCGAGGTATTGTTTATCGGTCTCATCCTCAACCTCAGCTGCCCGAATGCGCCGGCGTTCCCGCTGCTCTGCATCCTCAAGGCACTCGGCTTCGGCGCGTTCCAGCGCTTCGCGCTGCACGAGCACCCCTTGCCGCTCGTAACGCTTGCGGGTACGGCTGAATTGCAAGACGAGTGCTTTAAGGCGTGAGTGTTTAGTCGCCCGCCGCGTGAGCGCCGCATCGCCGCTAGGCAAAAAGTCGAGCGCCTCTAGGTCCGCACACTCGAGGCAGAGTGCCCCGCGTTCCTTCTCGAGGGTAACCATTGAACCGCGCAACAGCTCCTTGCCGCATTCGGCGCAGACCGTGTCGCGTCGGATCAGGAAAACGAGAATCTCACCCGGTTTGGATTTTGCCGGCACGGCGCCTTCGGTGTCCACGGCGGAACATGGTTCGCCGAAGGATTTTCAGCAACGGGTGCGTTGGCGATTCCGCTAAAGCAGGAGAGGCGCAGGCAGGTGCAAGGGTGCTTTGAATGGAGTGGGACACGGCTTGAAAGGCACCGAACAATGGGGCAGTGCCACAACGGTTACGTCGCAATCTTCTTCTTTCCCAAACATGCGCGGCCGCTATGCTCCTCGGCGACTTTGTACCCGATGAGCAATCCGATCACCACTCCTTCCGGCCATCAAGCACCTGCGTCTCCGACCGGTTCCAGCCGGTTCCTGCCTCGGATCGGCTCTCCGGGTTATCACCTGCTCCTGACCGCCGTGGCCATATTCATCCTCGGCCCGCTTGGCGGAATTTCGGCTGCCTTCATGAATTTCTCGATCGGGTTCTTCATCGGCGGCCAAGTGTTGGCTGGGATCCTTGGCAGCGTGGTCACGCTGCCTTATGGCCCGGAGGGAAAGCATGGAGCCAATTACATGCAAACCATGGCGGCATCCGTCGCCAGCATGTGCGCCATGGCGGTTCTGGTCCAAGCAATGGTTTGGCTGGGTTTGCCCCAACCGCCAGCGTGGCAGCTCGTCCTTTATTTCCTTTGCATCGGCATGTTCGGCGTCGGCATCGGGATGCTTTGCACTCCCATCCTCGTGGACCGGATGCAACTCACCTACCCGTCCGGGTTCGCGGTCGCCAACATCCTTCGCGCGCTGACGGACAAAAGCTTGCTCCGACGCTCCGTGGCCAAGTTGGGAGGAGGGATGGGGGTCGGGTACCTTACCGGACTGTCCTCGCTGAACCTCCCCTGGTTCGCCCGCTTCGGTGTTTCCAGCACGCTGCTAGGCAGTGTGGCAAACCTGAGCATTTCCGCATCAACCTTCGGCGCCGGCCTGATCGTCGGTGCTCGGATTGCGATCCCGGCGTTGGTGGTCGCCTTGATCGGCCTTTGGGTGCGGCCTTACCTGGTCAGCATTGGGTGGCTTGGCCCCAACGATCCCTACCGGAAGATCGGCTTTGTTCTCTCGCTCGGCACCATCCTCGGTGCTGCCATCGTCGACCTGACTCTCATCCTGAAGGAGGCCGTCCGGCAATTTCGAGCAAAGGGCGCTGCGCCGGTCGTGTCGTCAGAAGATCGGAATCGCGTTAACCTGCCGGGGTTGGTGCTTTGGGTTTTGTTGTGGGGATCAGGGACCATTTACACCGGCAGCCAGGTGCTCCATCAGCCGGTGCTTTTCCTGGGCGTGGCCGTCGGCCTTTGTTTTCTTTTCGTGCTGGTCAATGGAATTGCCCAGGGCATTTCCGATTGGAACCCGATTTCCAGCGCCTTTGTGACGAGCGTTTTCATCCTGGCCGGGCTGGGGTTGCGTGACCCCGGGGTCGGGCTGCTGTGCGCGTCCATCCTGCTGATTGCCTGCAGCGTCGGCGGGGACATGCAACAGGACCGCTCAACGGGCTGGCGGCTGGGCACGAACCGCAACGTCCAGTTCCGCTACCAGGTGATCGGAATCGTTATGGGTGCAGTGCTTGCCGTCGTGCTGGCCAAGATTTTCATGAGCACCTTTCCGATCCTGAACCAGGATCAATTCAGCCACCCGCACCTGGAAGGGGCCCAGAAGTGGCAGTCGGCCATGACTTTTAAACTGGTCGGAGCACTCAAAGGCATCACCACCAACCAGCCGCACGTGTTGAAAGCCTTGCAGCTCGGCATCGGCCTTGGGCTGCTCATTGAAATTGCGCGCAAGCTGATCAAGAGCCGCCCGCGTTACATGCGGTTCATACGGGCCTCGCGGGCGGGCCGCGCCGCAGACTTTCTCCTGGACGCCGTGCTTCTGCCGAGCCCTTACGCATCGTCGTTCGGCGGCTTTGTAGAATTGCCGACGGTTTTGTGGTGGACCGCTGGCGGACTTGGAGCGTCGCTCTTCGATGCGCTCACGGCAACGTTGGCGCCGCGCAGCGCAAACTCCGCCGAGGAAGGCCTGCCGGCGGACATGAGCACGATGTCGCTCGTGGGTGGAGGTTTGATCGCAGGCGACTCGCTGGCGGCCCTGAGTGTGGGGATTTACGGGCTGTTGAACACTGTCCTTTGAATGGCGTTTGCTTCCCGCCGTCGGCCAACGACCACCGGCGCCCGATCCGCGTATTTGGTCGCAAACTGCACTTGCACCCCGAGGCTGGATCGGCAAAGAACCACTATGCCACGGAAACCACGGCCGGAAAGGTCACACCGTCGCCCAACCGATTCTGCCGGCCACCGACGAGGACAGCCGCGGAGAGGTGCCCTGATTACGCTGGACACTGAATCCATTCGTAAAAATGCGTTCCAGCAGATTCAGAAGCAGCGGAAAGCTTTAGAAAAAGAAACGCAAATCCTCGACCGTTTCCTGCATGCCGACCAGCCATCATACTTTCGATGGCTCGCGAGCGTTGCCGGTGATTTGTTGACCCAGGTCCGTGAAGCAGAGAGCGAGCTTGAGCACCTCGAAAACCTGGTGGCAGGGGTGCAGCGGCGTGTCTGGATGCAAGGGATTACCCCGCAAAGGGCTTACCGGGAACTGCGTGCGGCCGAAGCGCACCGCGCGAAAGGGGAGCGGGCCGGACTCGACGAATCCGACAACGACGCTCCTCCCCCCCCGGGGGGCCGTGAGGATCGGATAAAAGGGGAGTTCAGCCGTTTTGTGGACGAGAACATTCCGGAAGACCTGAGGGGCTCGTTCAGGGACGAGGTCAGACGTTTTTCCCGGGCTGCGTTCGGGGAGGATCTGTCGTGGCTGATGGACGGCAACGGACGGCCGGAGCCAGCGTCCGGGTTGGAAGTCCAGCTTAAGACCCTCTACCGTCAAATGGTCGGGATCCTGCACCCGGATCGACGCGACCCGAAGCTCAACCAGGACCTTTGCACCGAGCTTTGGCATGACCTCCAGCAGGCCTACCATAGCCGTGACCTTGAGCGGCTGCGGACGGTTTACGCGCGAGTGGAATATTCGCTGGGCGTTAACACTCCCCAACAAACCACGGTGTGGGAACTGCGGGCGGAAGTGGACAATCTCCGCGTGGCGCTTCGGGCCGTAAAAAGCGAGATCAAAGAGGCCAGCTTGGAACCCGGGTGGAAATTCTCGGCGCGGAAGGATCTGGATGCTTTCGCGGTGCAGGTTAAACGCCAGCTGAAACAGGAGACCCGGAGCTACAAAGAGGAGGCTGCGGCGTTAAGGGAGCTCATCGAAGGCTGGGCGGCGGGACCCCGATCCCGGCGCAAACCTTCCCGAAGAACGAAAGCAACGTGGCCGCAAACGTCGGATCTGTTCTGACGGATGGAGCCAGCGCGTTCGGAATGAAAACAGCAGCCACCTGCCGCCCAACACCAACGCGTGGCCGGTGAGTCAGACGGCCAGCATCAAGGAGTACTCGCAGTATTTCGTTAACGGAATACTTTCCGTTTCGGTGCTAACCCCATCGGGGTCTGAAAGATCCCGTTTTCGTTCGACGGAACGGTCAGACCGTCGCCACGGAGCCTCCGTCCACGCGGAGGTTGGTGCCGGTGATGAAGGAGGCCGCATCGGAGGCAAGGAACACGACGGCGGCAGCGACCGGAGGCTTGCCTCTATCTGCAACAAAACGCTTTCAGTGCTTCCTTACGCCTGCCTTGCGGTTGGCCAAGAGAAGATGTTCACAGGTGAGGACGGCCGGGCCGGCAAAGCCTTCGAGCACGGCCGTCAGCTGGTCGCCTGCGCCGTGCCCAAACACCAGACCCCCTTTGATCCCCACAAACTATGCCTGCCCAAAACCCTTCAACCCGCTTGACAACCAAGACCGTGTCAACCGGGCCGAGGCGTCACCCGAGGAAAGTTCATGCAACCGACTGTTGATCCTTCCAGAGGAGCCGTTGCAGAATTTCAGCCAGTCCCTTAGGACCGGGTGACCCATGGATAGAAGTTTCCAATTTCCGAGCGGCCGGGAACGCGCAACCGGATCCCCGGGCAACGCCTGGTCGGGCTGGATTCCTCGTATGTCTTTCCTGTCTGCAACGCAATAAACCCGTGTTTTTACTTGTGCCTACCAACCTCAATAAAACCTTTCGACAATCGCGCCATGATCTCCACACCCAACCAACGTCCGCCAGTCCGCGAAACGCCGCCTGTCTCGCCGTTTACACCTCCGGCCAGCCAGTCTTCGCTCGCCGAAGCTGTCAGCGAGGACCTGCCGGTTAAAATCAGCAATATTCAAGGAAACATCATCGGTGGTTTCAACAAGGATCACCAAACGCTGCTCTTCCTCCGGCTGCGTCGCGACGGAAACGTGCGAGTTCACGTTCGTCATTTCCGCCGTTGGCTGGCAATACTCACGCCGTTTGTGGCTACGGCGGAAGAAGTGTTGGCGTTCAACCGGCTTTTTAAAATGATTCGGTCGCGGCGGCAGGCGGAAACGCGCACGGTGCAGGCGACCTGGATCAACATCGCTTTCTCATTTGAAATGCTGAAGTTTCTTTCCAGTGACGCGGAGCGGTTCACGGACGAGGCTTTCCGTGAGGGGATGGCCGCGCGCGCAGTTGGCGTCTTGAGTGATCCGGCGGACCCGGCGGCGGAGGGCAACCCCGCGAATTGGGTCTTTGGCGGTCCAGGCGATGAAGTGGATGTCGTGATTACGGTGGCCAGTGACGATCCACACGAACTGTCCCTTACGGTGGAAGGCATTGAGACGAGCATTTACGGTGGACGCACCCCTGACGGCGATCCGGTCAACAGCGGTGTGCAGATTGTTTATAAGCAGCAGGGAGCGACCTTGCCTCAGCCCTTGACCGGACACGAGCAGTTTGGCTGGTTAGACGGCGTCTCGCAACCAGGCATCCGGGGGCGGATGGAAGAAAAAACTGGCGAATTCATCACGCCCCGGCAAAACCCGGACGATCTGAATCAGGGCAAACCCGGTCAGGACCTGCTCTGGCCCGGTGAATTTGTCTTTGGGTATCCAGGGCAAGACCCGAATGCGACTGCGAAGGAGGGCGGAATCAACAAGCAAGGGCCCGATTCTTTGCGGAAAGCGGGTTCAGAGGAAAAACCGGTCGGGCCGGATTGGGCCCAGGACCGGTCGTTTCTCGTCATTCGTCGTCTACGGCAGGACGTACCGGGATTTCACGCTTTCCTAAAGACGCAAGGGGTGAATCCGGAATTACTCGGGGCGAAGCTCGTGGGTCGGTGGCCAAGTGGCGCACCGATCATGCGCGCCACCACCGCCGACAGCCCGCAGCTTGGAAACAATGACTGCGCCAACCTGCATTTCGAGTTCCAAGAAGAGTCCGATCCGATCCCACGGCAGGAACCGAACCCGGGACTCTGTTCCGACACGCAGTTTCCTCAGTCGCAAGGGGATAGGACGGGTGCTGTTTGCCCTTTTGCGGCGCACATCCGCAAGACCTACCCCCGTGATGACACCGGTACCCTGGGCCCGCAGGTCAACGAAGTGGTCACCCAGACCCATCGCTTGCTTCGTCGCGGCATTCCCTACGGTGACCCCTACCTTCTTCCATCAGGCAACCCGGACAACGCAAAGGATTCAGGCAATCGCGGCTTGGTGTTCGCCGCTTACCAGACGTCGATCGTGGACCAGTTCGAATTCGTGCAGCGCGCGTGGGCGAACAACCCGGATTTCAAAGACAAGAGCACGGGTGGCGCTCTGGTTTCAGGTCATGACTTGATCATCGGCCAGAGCAACGGTCCCAATGGCTCGCGGGAGCGGCGCTGTCCTGTTTCGATCAATGGCGAGCGCAAGGAACTGGTTGCTCCCGCTGATTGGGTTATCCCTACCGGCGGCGGTTATTATTTCGCTCCGTCCATCAACGCGCTGGAATACCTGGCCAGTCAGTAATGGGTTAGGACGGTGTATTCACAACAAAGGAGGCACGCCGCCCAAAGGAGCCAAAGGAATTGAAAGGATCTGGCCATCGGTGGCTTAGAAAGACGCGTCTCTGCCGGAGACTGCTGTTTCACACCTGCATGGCATTTGTTCTAATCGAATTGGCTGAATTGCCGATCAGCGAGGTATCAAGATATCCATCACGACTTTTTACGGCACGCGGGCTTTTTTTTGGGCCACGCTGTTTGGGCTTCAACTCCCTGTGTTCGGCCTTCTTGGCCAGGACTCAAGCGGGTCTGGATTTATCATTCGCTCCGATGGGTACGTACTCACCAACCATCATGTTGTTGCCGATGCCAGCCGCGTCGAGATCACTGTCCCTAACCTGGGCCAATTTGAAGCCGTGCTGGTGGCTGACGATGAGTACAAGGATCTGGCGTTGTTGAAAATCCGCGCCGCCGGTTTGGCCACCCTTCCAATTGCAGAATCGAGGAAGGCTAACGTCCTCGACGTTTTGATAGTTCTTGGTTACCCGTATGGATTAGAGCTGGGCTCGGAAGTGTCGGCGTCAGAAGGAAGGATTAACGCCATCAGGGATGAAGGAAAGATTCCGTTGTTCCAGATCGACGCGAACGTGAATCCGGGTAACAGCGGTGGCCCGGCGTTGAACGACCGGGGGGAAGTAGTGGGAGTGATCGTCTCTAAGCTGAACGCCGCTTACTTTCTAAAAACGACCGGCTCTATCCCGGAGCGAGTCAATTTCGCAATCCCCATCGACGAGGCCCGGGGGGTGATCCGACAAGCCTACCCGCTCGGGTTTGAAGTTTCCGCAAGGCATGACCAACTGACCATTCAGCAGGTGTTTGATCAAGCACGGAGCGCCACGGTGTTGGTCACGGCATCAAGGAGCGACGGACAATCCGTGGTTTCCGAGCCGGAACCCCCTGAGACCCAGCCTTTCGCACCGGAACCCACACACCCGAACTTGGAAATCCGGCGGAACCCGGCGGTGGATTTCGTAAAAAGCTACGTCGGGTCCGGAACCACCGGAGCTCCCTTCAACGAGTTGGATTTCTACGCGCGGAACGTGACCTATTTTAACGATGGTTTTGTCGACCGGAATTTTATCTCCCGCGATATCGCCCGCTACAACAAAAAATGGCCAATTCGGGCTTATTGGATTGTGGAAGGTCCGGACGTGTCAGCGGCTTCTACCCCAGGCCAATACAATGCGGTTTGTAAAATTCAGTTTCGGGTCAGAAACTTGGAAAAGGGTGTTGAAGGAACGGTTTTGCAGAAAATGATTATCGGTCAGGTGGACAATGGTTTTGTGGTGCTGGGCGTTACCTCAGCCATGCAAAACCGCCGGACAATCCCGGGAGGAACCGTTCGGAAACCGGCTGAGTAACGGCTCCCGCCTTGGGCCAAGCGTCCCTGGCAAGGGCGCCGGTTCCAAGGTGGCCAATGAGCGGGCCGGCCCTGCTCCCGTTGTCCTCAGGCGTCGTCGAGGGGAACGTCGAAGACAAGCAGAGGGCTGATCTGCGAGAAATAGCGGACGAGGTAAATCAGGTAGCCGCTCAAAGCCAGGGTCTGGAGCCCGGCACAATACAGGTGAATGCGCAGGCTGCCGCCCGTAGCCTGCCGGCGCCAGAGGAACCCAGCAACCACGAGGTGAAACCCGATGAAAACCGGGATCAACCCTGCAATGTTGAGCATTTGATCCTTCCGTACCGTCGCAAACAACGGCGTAAACCTTGAGCCGGTGAATTCCCTTTGGCGAGCCTTGACTAGGCGAAGGTCGATGGCGAACAGCAGCCAGACCAACCCGGCAAAGACTGCTTGCAGCGCGTTCCACAACACCGGTTGGCTCAGGTTGGCAAAGGCGAGCGCTTCAAAAAGCGCACACGTGATGTAGAGAAAATTGTGGGAGAACTCCAACGGCCACCGAATGACGGTGAAGGTGTGGATCACGGCGCGCGACCAGAACAAAAATATGATCAGGAGTCCGTTCAGTGCGTAAAGGTAGTATTCGAGCGACTGGGTGAGAATGAGTTGCCTGGTTGAGTCGGCGAGGAAGTACAAGGCGACCCCTTGGATGATGCTGACGAGGGTTAATTCGACGTTCACGACGAGCGCATTCAACTGCGCACGATGGGCGTTGAGGCGGTCCGCGTCAGGAGAATCGGCCATGACAGAAAAACAGGTTGCGGACGCCTCCCTGGGTGCAGCCTGCTTACCCGTGTTCAAGGGTGATTTGCGCGCAGGGGAGAACCGTCGGCGTGGCGATTGCCCTGAACGAGCAGGGTACCGAGGATCAGGCCTTTATCAATGACTATCTCACGGGCCCGGTCCGGCAAGTCAATCGTGTTGTCGGTGACGGTCAAGTCTCCGACCGTGACGTGGTCATTCGTGATCCGGATGCCCGATTGCCCCGGCGGCCCAGTGATCCGATTGCCGATCACCGTCATGGCAGCGACAACGGGCCGGTTCTGGTTGTCCGGCTCGCCGCTGAAACTGACCGCGGCGCCGTGGTTTCCAATCAGTTCAATCCGATTGTGTTCGAACCGCCACGGCGCTTCTTTACCCGTGCGGTGAAAGGTCATTTGGACGCCTTCACCGACATTCTTGTAGTGGTTGTCGTGAATGTAACAAGGAGCTTGTTCAAACTGGATCGGCTCGGCATAGGTGCCGGTGTCGCAGCCGTCCACAAAATTTCCGAAGCATTCCTGAGCGCCGAAAGCATGCGAGTAAGTGAATCCGTGCCCCGAAATGCCCAGGAACTGGCAGTTGGTGATCTGGGCGTTGGTGGCGCTCCCTTGATCGCCCCGCGCCCAAAAGATGGACGAGACCGTAATTCCATCCTTGTTGCCCTCCATGGGGTCCGTGTAG
>DASWVC010000105.1:0-13829 GCA_036401335.1 Chthoniobacterales bacterium | reverse complement strand
CGCTTCCCGGAAGGCCCGCCCGGAAACGCCGCGTGAGCCGACCGCCTGGACGGGCGCGTGAGGCGGTCGCGCCGGGACACACGACCCAACCGGGGAGGCCAGCCCCATACCCCGGCGGCGAAGGGACTCGCCGCCCTACCGAGCCCCCGCTCGCCTGCCGGCCAAAACGGGAACCGGCGTAAGTTAACGCCTATGGGTCGCATGTCCCAAGCGCCCTCCCCTCAAGGCCGACCCGCGAGCAGGCGCGGTCCGTGCTCGCCAAGGCACGCCTGCCTCATCTCCACCGCATCAACCCAACCAACCCCCATTGCTACAATCGATTGCATTGAGACAATTCTTACAATTTCCTTAGCGCATTCATCAACGCATCAGCGGCGCTCGGTTGGGTCATCGGGATCTCGCAAAATTCTTCGATGGGCATCCTCAGCCGCACGGCGATGGCCGGCTCCGTGTGAATGCAGCGCGGGATCCCGCGCGGATCAAAACGGCCCTCCTTGCCCAGGATGGCGTTAATCACGAGGTTTGCCTGCGAAAACGCCGTGCTGTCCAGGAAGCCGAGTCCGGTTACATCGCCGACGGCGTAAAGGCCGGGGTTGGGCAGCCGCATGCACGGGTCAACTGAAAGGGCCGATGGATCGTCAATGCCCAATGCCTTCAGACCGAGCCCTTCCGAGTTTGGCTTGCGACCCGTTGCCACCAGTGCCGCTTCCGCCTCCAGCGCTTCCCCGTCGGGCCCCGAGCAGCGCTGCTTCCCGCCCTCCTGAGCCCGAGCCGATCACGGCCAAGTTGTAGTGCTGGCTCATCGCTCAGAACGTCTCGCACAATCATGGTGTTCTCAACCGTTGTTCAACCTGAGAAAAGCCGTCGCCTCGCGCTGCGATGCCCACTGCAAACCACCCGCTAGCGCCAGAGCCGGTCGTCCAAGCGGACCGTTAAAGCACGGCCAAGATTGAGTTGTGCAAAATCGGGGTGTAGCGGGTTCAAGACATAATTGCGTTCCTGTGGCAGCACTGCACTGGGCACCTCCAGCACGGCAGAGCGCATTTCCCGAACCCACCGCTGGCCGAAGCGCTGCGCCGGGGTCGGTTTTCCCGGCGGCAGGTCGCGGCGATCCCAGCCCGGGGGCGCCTTTTCCCGCGGCAAAGTCTCGATCAGGTTCCCGGGAATGGTCACCCGGAAAAACACGTACCCGTCCCTGGGACCGAACCGATCTTGGTTGACCCGAAACTCCAGGACGCAAAGGGACAGGTGCTGCGACCCATAGACGACCGCTACGCCTTTCGGGTTCCACCGGCCGCCGAAAAGCCGGCTGCCTTCGCCGCTAAAAGCGCTTTCGGCTCGATCCTTTCGGACCAGCCGATAAGCCTCGTGCAGCATCAGGAATAAACCCCATAATCGATCCGGCCCAGCACGTCTTCGACCTCGGAAGCCCCAAGCGTCGTGTCGCAGCGACCCAACGGGGTTTCGCCGGCCAGAGCCTCGAGGGGGCTTTTCATCCATGCCCGCGCCTTGTCTGGCCCAAACAACCGGGCCGCTCTGGTGAAGACGGCCGCGAGACGGGCCATTCGGTCGGATTCTTCCGGGCTAAACGTCTCGGCCCGGAGACGACGGCTCAACGTCCGGCGTGGAATCCGGAGGTGCCCGGCAAGTTCGGCGTCGCTCAACTCCAGCGCATCGCGGAGCGTGCGGAAAACGCTCGGGGGATAACCTTGGCGGATCCGCGCAACCAGAAGTTGGTCGGACATTGCGTCCGTCAAAGGGTCCAGTTGAGCCATACGCCCAACATACACGGCCATTTGGCCGTCTGCAAGGCTGCCAGGTCCATGCTCAAGCGGCCTTACACGCGCAGCCCGGCAATGCCATAAGCGGAAAAAGGAAAGGGTGCCACAAACGGCAGAGCCAGAGTAGAACCGGCGATCATGGCTTTTGAACCATTCCTGCCATTTTTCGGTTCTTGCATTTGTGGCATTTGGTTCTGCCCGACACCCCGACACATTCCTCAGATCCGCTCGTAGACCACGCACGAATTGATGCCGCCGAACCCGAAGGCGTTGCTCAGAATACAGTTCAGCCGTTTCTGGCGCGGTTGGTTCGGCACGATGTCCAGGTCGCACGCCGGGTCAGGATCATGATGGTTCAAGGTCGGAGGCACAAAGTCGTGCTCGAACGCCAGGGCGCTGATCACTCCCTCAATGGCTGAACTCGCCCCGAGCGGGTGCCCGTAGTACGCCTTGGTTCCGCTGATCATCACGTTGTCCGCTGCGGTGCCGAAAACGCGGCGGACGCAAAAGCACTCGTTGGCGTCGTTGAGTTGGGTTGAGCTCGCGTGGCCGTTGATGTAATCGACCTGGTCCGGATTGACCTCGGCGCATCGCAGTGCGTCCTCCATGGCCCGGATGCAGGCTTCGCCCGAGGGCAGGGGGGTGGTCATGTGGAACGCGTCGTTGTTCAAGCTGTAACCGGTCACCTCCGCGTAAAGGTGAGCGCCGCGCGCCTTGGCGTGCTCGTATTCCTCCAACACCACGCTGGCAGCTCCTTCACCCATCACAAACCCATCCCGGTTCCGGTCGAATGGACGGCAGGCCACGCCGGCTTCTGCGCTGCGGCTCATGGTCCGGATAAAGGCAAACGCGCCATAGGTAAGGGGGCTGAGCGGCGCCTCGGCCGCGCCGGCCACAATCACGTCGGCCCAACCGTCGCGGATGTAGCGCCACCCTTCGCCGATGGCGACGTTGCCACTGGCGCAACTGTTTGAGTTCGTGGTGCCGACACCCCGCAATCCAAATTCAATGGCCGCGTTGCAATGGGCCGATCCGCCGAAGACCTGCAAGGCCAGGGTTTGATGAACGGATTTGGGGCCGCCATGGACAAAGCTTTTATGCTGGCCTTCGGCGTTAGCAATGCCTCCCAGGGCCGTGCCGAAGCTGACGCCAACCCGCGCCTGAGGCTGAGCGGGCGAGTACTGCAGACCGGCGTCGGCCAGCGCCAATGCCACCGACGTGACGGCGAACTGCGCGTAGCGATCCAGCCGTTTCAGCCGGTGCGGCGGGAAGTACGTTTCCGGCGCCCAGTCCCGGATCTCGCTCGCATTCCGCGCGTTGAACATGCCGGCGTCAAAACGGGTAATCGGGCCGATGCCGCTGCGGCCGGCCTGCAGGCTGTCCCAGAAATCCCGTTTGCCGACGCCGACCGACGTGACCGGTCCGAGACCGGTGATAACAACTCTTCTCATGAATTTTCGAGGTGCGCTTTCATGTGCGTCAACGTCTGCGTCGCGATGCGATCAACCACCAGCCGCCCGATGATCCACTCCGCCACCGGCGCGAGCGGCGGCACCCGGAACCGCAGGTCGTGAATGATGCTCACCAACACACCGCCGTTCTGCTCGCGTAAAGTCCACACCACCTCCATGCCCTTGGTCCACGCTCGCAAATGCCGAAACCGCACCTCGCACGCATCCCGGTCAATAAGCTGTTCGGAAACCCAGGCGATCGGGATGCCGTCGCGTGTCGCCGCCATTTTCACCACGTTGCGAACCGGGCTGCGTTCATAATAATGGATGTAACGGTAGTGCGGCAGGAACCGGGGCCATGCTTCCAGGTCGGCTGCGGCCGCGAAAATGCGTTCCTTCGGCACCTGCATCACAATGGAGTTCGTCTGGTGCATGGGATCAACGCTCCCGCTGGTAGTGGACAAAACCTTCGACGCCGCGAACCTTGAGTTCGACCAGGCGGAAAGAACGGCTCGCGGGCAGGTAAGTGTCCAGCGTGCCGAGCAGGGTCGGTGCGTGTTGTCCTCCAAACATTTTAGGCGCTATTGTGAGATAAATTTCGTCGATCAGGTCGCTTTCAGCAAGGCCGCGAACCAAGGTCGGTCCACCTTCGCAAACCACCGTGCCGACCTGGTAACGCGTAACCAATACGTCAAGAACCGACAGAAGGTTGTTTGTTCCGCCATGCCAGTGAACGTCGTCCGGCCAGGAACCGGCAGCCGGGGAGTCGCCCGCAATGAAGATCAGGATCGGGCCGGTCTTCTTGCCAAACACCGGCAAGCCTGGGCTGAGTGCGCCCGAGTTCGACACGATAACCCGCAGCGGGTATTCCGATTGACCCCGGGCGAGGCGCGCCTGCCGTAGTGCTGCACGGGGCAACCCCATCGTCATCTGATCGTTTTCCAACGTTCTCCGCCCGACCATCACGGCATCGCCCAGCGCCCGGATCTCCAGCAGCCTGCGTTTGTCTTCCGGGCTCGTGAACGTCGTGGGAGTAAAATTGACGGTGGAAACCTTGCCGTCCACGGTGGCCGCGAAATTCACGATGAGCCTGGGCCGCAGCATCGTTCAAGGGGAGGGGAAGCGCTCCTGCCAACGACCGAGCGCGGTGACAATCTCCGCCGGTAACGTTCGCGGCGCCATTTCCCAGACCATCAGCAGATTATTCGGCAGCAACGGCAGCAGGCCGGGGAAGGCCACCATCCCAAGGCCCGGCGGCAGGTGGTCGGCATCGGGAAACTGCACATCGTGAATGTGGCAGCCAACCAGGCGCGGCACCATCCCCTCGAGCCACTGGCGATGATCGATCCAATGCAGATTGGCTCGCACCTGGGCATGGCCGAAGTCATGCCAATAACCAACGTTTTCCAGACCGGGCGTATCCAGCAAGGGAATGAATTCGCGTTCGCTCGGAAAGGTTTCGATCCCGATCCGGTTCTCCACCCCGAGGGTGATTCCCAGTTCACGTCCGTACGCCGCCAGAGGCAGCAACCAGTCGCGAACCCGGTCCAGGTAATCGAAACCCTCGCGGGCTTTCAATGCAGCCAGCTTCGTCCTGACGTATTTGCGGCTTAGGCTCAACCCGGCCGCGGCCAGTCCGACCAGCCGTTCGGTGTAGGCCGCGATCGGCACGGAGCCGAGGTGAAGCACGACCCGTGTCACTTTGAGCCGGGCCGCGTGTTCCAGGGTCTGGCGCGTGAATCGCTGGGCCCGTTCCCGTTCCTCCGAACGGTGGGACGTGCACTGGTAACAATCCGGATCGGCCCGCAGAATCTCGAGCGGCAAGGGACAGAAGTTGTGCATCGAGGTCACCTCGACGTCATTCCCGCCAAGGTAGGCTTCGACACCTTCCCAAAGCGACAACCGGATGCCGTGGCCGAGTTCCACCCGCCGGAAGCCGAGGGCGCAGATTTCCGCCAGCATCTGGTCGCCGCGGGTGTGCCGGGCGGAATTCCAGCACGTGGAGAAGGCAGGCGAGGTCACGTTGCCAGTGCGCGCGGGGTGAAATCAACGGAGGCTGGTTCAAGGCCAAGGGAGCAGGCGAAAACAGCCCCGTTCAGATTCTCAGCTCAGTTCCGGCTCAGGAAGCCCACGTGATCAATCGAAGTTCATGTTCCTGACTCAGGTTTGGATGGGTCGGGATAACGCGCACGTTCAGGGCGTAGGTGCCGCTTTCGGCTGCAAGGTAAGATCCGTGAAAACAGTAAACGCCATGCGCCGCAAGTTTTTCGACCTCGGCCAGATCCACCGTGAACGGATTGCGCAAGGTGCCGTTTTCAGTTTCGCCGACGTATGCCTGCACCCGGACGTGGGACGGGTCGAGCGGACCAAGGTAAACCCGGGCCGTAACTTTCACCGGGTCACCAACCGCCATCGACGTGCCCGTCTCCGTGGTGTCCACCGCCTCGATCCTGAGCTTGGCCCAATCCACCCGGGTGGCATGCTTCCAGGCTGCCAGGTTAATGGCCGCCCGGCAGTCGTTCGCACTCAGCGCTTTGAAAGCCGCCGCGGCGGGTTCGTATAAACGTTCCGTGTACTCCGATACCATGCGGTGCGTGTTGAACACCGGCGTCACGCTTCTCATCGATTCGCGCATGAGCTGGATCCAGGCAATCGGCAGCCGCCCGTCGGGTTTGGCGTAATAAAGGGGGACGATCTGGTTTTCTAAGATGTTGAACAAACTGTCGGAATCGACGGAGCTTTGGAACTCGTCCGTCCCGCCTTCGATTTCCGGTCCGATCGGCCAGCCGTTCTTGCCGTTGTACCCTTCACACCACCACCCGTCGAGCACGCTGAAATTGAGGCCGCCGTTCGGCGGCAGTTTCATGCCGCTGGTGCCGCTGGCTTCCAGGGGCCGCAAAGGATTGTTCAGCCAGAGGTCAACCCCCTGGTACAGGCGCCGGCCGATGTAGGTGTCGTAGTCCTCGACAAATACCACCGAGTTTTCCAACCCGGCTTCCCGCGACGCATGGTACACGTCCTGGATGAACCGTTTGCCCGGTTCATCTTTCGGGTGTGCTTTTCCGGCGAAGATAAACTGGACCGGCCGCTCCGTGTGGTGCAGCAGGCGCATAAGCCGCTCCTTCTGGCTGAACAGGAGCGTTCCACGCTTGTAGGTGGCGAACCGGCGGGCAAACCCGATGGTCAGAACCTCCGGGTTTAAAATGCTGTTGATCTTGCGCAGTTGTTCCGGCGATTCGCCGATGCGCGTCCGCTGGACCCGCAACCGGCCCCGGATAAAATCAATCAGGCGGTGCTTGAGCAACTGGTGGGTTTCCCATAGCACGTCGTCCGGAATGTCCATTACGCGGCGCCAATATTCCGGATCGGTCAGGTGTTCTTCCCACAACGGGCCGAGGTAACGGTCGTAAATGCGGTGGAACTCGGGTGCCGTCCAGGTCTTCGTGTGGACGCCGTTGGTGATGCTCGTGATCGGCACTTCCGCCACCGGGATGCCCGGCCAGACGTCCTGCCAAAGGCCTTTGCTCACGTCGCCGTGCAGCCTGCTTACGCCGTTGGCGTGCCGGCTCGTGCGCAGCGCCAGGATGGTCATGCTGAACGTCTCCTGGGCGTTGACGGAAGGCTGTCCAAGACGGAAAAAGTCGTCGAAGCTGATCCGGAACCCGTCGACATACCCCTGAAAATGGCGCTGCATCATGTGCCGCGGAAACGCGTCGTTGCCGGCCGGAACCGGCGTGTGCGTCGTAAAAACATTGCCGGCCGCGACCACCTGCAGCGCGGTGTAGTAGGCCAGGTTCCGGTGCTGGACGTACTGCCGGATGCGCTCCAGGGACAGGAACGCGGAATGTCCCTCGTTCATGTGCCAGACTTCCGGTGCGATCCCGAGTGCGTCCAAGGCCCGGACCCCGCCGATGCCGAGCACAATTTCCTGCCGGATCCGCATCTCCAGGTCGCCTCCGTAAAGCTGTTCCGTGATCAGGCGGTCTTCCGGCGCGTTTTGGGCAATGTCGGTGTCCAGCAGGTAAAGCTTGATGCGGCCGATCTGCAGTTCCCAGACTTTCGCGCTCACCGTGCGCCCCAGGATGTCGACGTTGACCAATAGCGGTTGGTCACCGGCCTGGGCTTCGCGCAACGGCAGGTGGTAAAAGTTCTGGTTGAGGCTGACCGCCTCCTGCCACCCGTCCTTGTTGATCTGCTGTTTGAAGTATCCGTGACGGTAAAGGAGGGTGACGGCGACAAAGTTCAGGTCGAGGTCACTGGCCGATTTGCAATGATCGCCCGACAGGATGCCCAGGCCGCCCGAGTAGTTCGGCACCGATTCGTGGAAGCCGAATTCAGCTGAGAAATATGCGATCTGCGGGGTGGTTGCCCGCAGTTTCCCGTAGGTATCTGGCCGCTGCATGTACGCGTTGAACTTTTTACAAACGCGCTTCATCTCACGGATGTAGTCGTCGTCGGTGGCAAGTTCCAGCAGGCGGGCTTGGCGCGACAACTGCAGCATCCGGATCGGGTTGTGGTTGGTTGCGTCCCAAAGTGCCGTGTCCAGGTGACGAAAAAGGCGGCGGGCGTCCGGTTCCCAAGTCCACCAAAGGTTGTGAGCCAGTTCGCGCAAGGGTTCCAGCACCTCTGGAAGTCGCGGCGAAACGTTGTAGGTCTTAACGGGTTGCATAGGTCTCTTTTAGCCAAGCCTATTGCCAGGCCCGGAATCGGTAGCACAGCTTGGCTGAAGGAGCGATGCAAGCAGGAAGTGTGCAGCGGATGGCCCGGTAGGGCGGCGAGTCCCTTCGCAGCCGCGCTTCATCCCCTTGCGGCTCCCCGGCACCCGCACCATAGTTTTGTCTGCCATGAAATACCGCCGCTACCGCAACACCGACCTTGAAGTCAGTCAGGTTGGCTTCGGCCTCTGGACGGTTTCCACCGGTTGGTGGGGCCAGTTCACCGAGGGAGAAGCCATCGCCTTGCTTCACCAGGCATTCGACCTGGGCATCACGCTTTTTGATGCGGCCGACACTTACGGAAACGGCTACAGCGAGGAACTGCTCGCGAAAGCTTTCGCGGGACGGCGCGACCAGGTCGTGATCGCCACGAAGGTAGGGTACGACTTCGTCCACCACGGTGACGAGCGCCGCGGCCAACGCGAGATCCCGCAGGATTTCTCCCCGGCCGCGATCGAACGCGCCACCGAGGCTGCCCTGGACCGGTTGAAAACCGACCGGATCGACCTCCTCCAGCTTCATAACATCCGCATGGATCAGGTCACCGATGACGCGCTATGGGAATGCCTCGACCGGTTGAAAGCCAAAGGATCGATTCGCACCTACGGCATCGCGTTGGGGCCTGCCATCGGCTGGCTCTACGAAGGCGTCAACTGCGTGCGGCAGCGTAACCTTACAAGCGTGCAGCACATCTACAACCTCCTCGAGCAATACCCGGGCTCAGCGATTCATCAGGCGGCGAGGGACGCTGGCACGGACACCATGTTCCTGATCCGGGTCACGCATTCGTCGGGCATGTTGGAAGGGCATTACACCCCCGAAACGGTCTTTCCGCCCAACGACCACCGCAACCACCGCCCGCGCAGCTGGCTGCTTCAGGGAATCAAGAAGGTTGAACAATTGCGGTTCCTGGAGCGGCCCGAGCGGACCCTCGGTCAGGCCGCCCTCCAGTGGCTGTTGAAAGATGACCGGGTCGCTTCCACCCTGCCCAATATCTACGACGCGAAACAGTTGGCAGAATTTGCCGGTGCACCCGATTGCCCTGACCTCACCGACGAAGAAATGGCTCGCGCAGCCTCCCTTGCCGCAGTGAATTTCGGGGTGGAAGAAGAACCGGGCCGTTTCAAAGGCACGATGGAACTGGCCGGGGCCCCGCGCTGAACCGGCCGGCGACCGTCATCATACCGATTCCTTGAGCAGGTCGCAGGGCGTTTGATGCGCCAGGACAGCCGTTGACGCGCCGCACTTGACAATACGCATAAAGACGTATTGAAACTTCAAGGGACGCTGCTACCAACGTCCTTCAGACCCCGTCATGCGCTTCAAGATCTTACGGCGTTCCGCCCTTAGGTTGGCTGCGTTTTTGTCCCTGCTCCAATCCGTCCATGCTTGTGACATCAACGAGTGGCAGTATGAGACGGATAAATTGGGCGGGAGGATTCGGTGGATGGTGACAAAAAGTGGCTCCCACCATGAGTTTGCCCTCAAAAACATCGGATCAACCTGGGTGACCATTGACGGCATTTACGTCAACAATCAGCGGGTCTCATGGGAAGCGGCCGGATCAAGGATCGGTCCGTCCGGACGGTACGCTTCGGAAGGAGACAAGACCAGATGGACGACTTTTACCGCCACCCTTCCGTGTCAGTTCCGCGTCGAATGGCACAGCAACCTGGCGTGGAATGAACCATTTGGGCTCAAACAGCCAAACTTTGTTTCCGCCGTTGGAGACCCGATGGCTCCAACGGCATTAAGATAACGGGTTGAGGTGGCAAAGCGCACGGAAACCTCCGCCCGGTAGGGCGGCGAGTCCCTTCGCCGCCGATACGACGTGACGAGACGCCGGCGTGGTAGGGTCGGCGGTCCCTCGCCGACCGGGGTATCGGATGGCGTCCGGTAGGATCGCTTGTCCCCACGTGACCTCCTCAAGCGCCCCGGGGAGCTACCGATCCCTCATCCAGCCCTCTTTTGTCATAAACCTTCTCGGAACAGACTTCCAACACGATACCGGCTGGGCATTCGGAGGCTGCTGATCAAGCGAACGCTTTTGAACCGTTGACTCCAGGAACAGACCAAGGTAAGATTTTCTAACCATGACCACGGTGCTTTCCCAAAAAGGCCAGATCGTCCTGCCGGCAGCGGTGCGCCAGTTGCTCCAACTCTCGCCGGGAGACGATTTCGAAGTGGCCGTTGAGGATGAGGATACTATCACGTTGAGGCGTATCTCCCGGCCAGCGAATTGCGGGTTGGTAGATCTGTTGCTTGCTTGCCCGTGGCCACTGGCTATCCCAGAGCGGGAATCTGATGATACTTCCCCAGTGGCCTTGTGAGTTTTCTGGTAGACACAAACGTGTTCAGCGAGTTGGTCAAACCTAACCCGGACGCAAGAGTGGTTGCTTGGCTGCGCGCTCATGAGAGCGCCCTCTACGTCAGTGCTGTCACCATTGGCGAGATCCGCCGCGGCATCGAGCGATTGCCCGCAGGTCGGCGCAAGACGCAGCTCCAGGAGTGGGTAGTAGCGCTCTGTGACTCCATGAAGGGCCGCGTGTTGAGTTTTAACACCAGTACGGCGCACGTTTGGGGCCAGTTGAAAGGGAGGTGGGATTCCGCCGGCATCGTCGTCCCGTCGCTCGACAGTCAGATCGCTGCAACCGCCCACCGCCATCAACTCACCGTGGTTACACGCAACGCGACCGACTTTGCCGAGACGGGGGTGAAGCTCCTTAATCCCTACGAGTGAGCGGCACAGCCCATACGGCGTCCTCGAAAGGCAGAGTCACTTAGGCGGTCGCAGGCCACAACACATTCTTAAGGGAACGAAAGTTTCCCTGCGAAAGTAGGCCCGATGACTCCTTCAACGTCCCTCAAGCCTCCCCCTCTTCGTTGACACACTCATTACCTTTCATTGAACCGATAGCATTCCCTCACGACCCAAAGGCCAGCTCATTCAAGAGCCGCCCGGCATCTTGTGGTGACGCACCCAGCCGCGCCTCGACGCAATCCGCCAGGAACCGCGCATCCTGAGCCACCCCGGAAAACCGCCCGGAACCCCAGGTGTATTGCCAAGGCAACCCAAGGAAATACACCCCCGGCACGGCCGTGACGCCGCGCTGGTGGCTCGGGTAACCTTTGCCGTCGAAGATCGGAAGCTCGACCCAGCGGTAATCCGATCGGAAACCGATGCACCAGACCACGGCCGAGATGCCTGCTTCAACAAAATCCAATTCGAGCTTCGGCGTTTCTGGCTCCCAGACAGGCTTGTAACGTGCCTCGGCCGGCGCGTCGATCTGGTGCGCTTCGATGTACTTGTCGATGGTTGTCTTGATGCTTTCGGCCACCGCGTCCGCCTGATCGAGGTTCTGTTTCAAGTCGTCCTCAAAGATCATCCGGTTGGCGCGGATGTCTTTCAACCGGCCGTAGAGCTCCATGCCTTCGGTCGCAAACTTGCGGAGATCGATGTCGCGGCCGCCATCGCGGCCGGTCACGTAATGGTTGGCCTTGGCCCGGACCCGTTCCTTCTGAGGGTGTTCATGGACGGGTTTGCTGTAATAACCCATCTCGTGCAGCCAGGTGACAACGTCTTTTCCTCGGTAGCGCCGTGCCGTCCTCGGCGCGCCGCCCACACAGAGGTGAACCCTGCGCCCCGTGAGGTGAAGATCCTCGGCGATCTGACACCCGGACTGACCCGAGCCCACCACCAGCACCGCGCCGGGTGGCAGCGACGCCGGGTTCTTGTAGCTGGACGAAGACAGTTGCACGATGCTCTCTGGAAGGCGTTCGGCGAGGCGGGGAATGGTTGTCACGTGGTAACCCCCGGTCGCTACCACGACCTGATCGGCCGTGTAATCACCGAGGTTGGTACTCACCTCGAACCCGCCGGACTCCCGACGGCGCAACCGCGTCACGGTCACCCCTTCTTTCAGGGGGGGATCGAAAGACCGCGCGTAAGCCTCAATGTAGCGCACGATCTCGTCTTTCTTCATGAAACCGTCCGGGTCATTGCCGGAGTAATTGAAACCGGGAAGCTGGCACTGCCAGTTGGGTGTCACGAGACAGAACGAATCCCAGCGCTCAGAACGCCAGGCTTCGGCCAGGCGGTGCTTTTCGAATACCAGGTGATCGATGCCCCGTTCCTTGAGGCAATAGCTGATCGAGAGGCCCGCTTGGCCGCCCCCAATAACGAGGACCGGGTAATGCGGTTTGGTGGCCGGCTTGGGAGCCGAATCAATCCAGTCAGGCGTAATCGTGGTGCTCATGGCTTCGACATGTCGATAATCCGCATCGTTGCTTCGCCGGGGTAAGCGGATGCCCATTCCTCGATTTCGGCGAGTTGGGCTGCGGCCGAACTGCAGGCGAACCCGAATTTTGCGCGTACCCGCTCGGAAGCTTCCGCGAGAGCCTTGCGGCTCCGTGCGGCAAACTCCGTCATTGGCATCTCGTCTCCGGGATTAAAATACCGGCGCACCACGCCAGACGGGGAGTAACACTCCCGGGTTAAACCGTCCGGGAGTTGGACTTTGAAATAAACTTCAGGCATGGCCGTGCAACGGTTCAGACAGGTTTGGTTGACGTTTTTCAAAGGTGGAAAGCGTGGAGCAGGCCGAGCATTTCGCGCAGCCGGCTTTAACCGTGTCCGACGTCATGCCGGCCTCTGCCAACCATTCACCCAAGGGCTGCAGGACCTGGCGCATGAAGTCAGCCGAAGGCGGCCGGTGATCGGCCAGCGGTGTGCCCCCGATTGGCACAAACGGCACGACAAACGGGTAAACGCCGAGGTCGATGAGATAACGCGCCGCCTCGAGCAAGCCCTCAGCACTGTCGCCGAGGCCGGCCAGCAGGTAGGTGCTCACCTGTCCGCGGCCGAACACCGCGACGGCTGCCGCAAAGGCCTCTAGATAAAATGCGACGGGCACTTCGGCTTTGCCTGGCATGATGCGTTGCCGCACGCCTTCATCCCAAGCTTCGAGGTGCATGCCGAGCGCATCCACGCCGGAGCCTCGCAGCCGGTCAAACCAGATAAAATCGGCTGGTGGTTCGCACTGGGCCTGGATCGGGAGCCCGGTCTGCGCTTTGATTGCGGCCGCTGCCTCCGCTAGGACCGCCGCACCGCGGTCTTCCGTCGGCGGGGTCCCGGTGGTCAGGACAACGTTACGCACCCCATCCAGCCGCTGGGCCGCCGCTGCAACGTCGGCCAGTTGACCCGGCGTTTTCCTGGCCGTGGTCCGCCCGGCTTTGAGCGATTCGCCGATGGCGCAAAACTGGCATTTCGTCGCTTGGTTGCCGTAACGAATGCACGTCTGCAACACCGTGGTGGCCAGGGTGTCACGGGAATGCAGTTGCGCGAGTTTCCAGTACGGAATGCCGTCCTCAGTGCTCAACGCGTAAAATTTCGGCTGCGGCGGGAAAGACATTTCGCACACGACCTCATCGCCGCTGCGAAGAACCGAGATCCCGCGGCCATCCGGCGGGCTCGCCACGTAGGGCGAGCGTGAAGCGCCGCGGGTGTGAACGGGCACCATGATGGTGGTTCCGAGCACGGTCACGGCTTTATGGTCCGTCGGGCCGGCCCCTCCTTTGCGGCTTGAGGCGCCGACGTTTGCATCAAGCAGGCGCAGCCCGTGCGTCTGAAGGTCAGACAACAGGAATTGCTTCTTCGTGAGGAGCGCGGTGTGGAAGTCGGTCATTGCCGTCATAGGTGCTATCCGGGATTTGGGCCGGCTCGTTCGTGTCTGCGGCGATGGGGGCAGAGGCGTGCTTCGACCGGACCTGTGTGCGCGCCTCGCGGTCGATCAAAACCGTGAAAATGTCCGGCCGGGAATAGTGGCCGACTGAGTCAAGCATCCGTTTTCGTTTGGTGATCAGCGACGGATCAAGCTCGGCCA
>DASWVC010000104.1:0-4888 GCA_036401335.1 Chthoniobacterales bacterium | reverse complement strand
AGCGACGGATCAAGCTCGGCCACCGCCATGCCTTCACCCTCGGTAATCGGTTCGCACAACGGTGTGCCTTCCGGCGAGATGATCGCGGTGTAGCAACCGCCCCGTAAGGCGCGCCGCAGTTTTTCGTCCGGAGCGATGGCTTCAACCTGGGCGTCGGTCAGCCAGCCGGTCGCGTTGATGACGAAGCAGCCGGCTTCCAAGGCGTGATGCCGGATGGTCACCTCGATCTGTTCGGCAAAGATCGGGCCGACCATGGAGCCGGGGAACTGAGCGCAATGCAGTTCTTCGCGGGCTTCCATCAACGCGAACCTTGCCAGCGGGTTGTAGTGCTCCCAGCAGGCGAGCGCACCGACGCGCCCCACCGCCGTGTCCACCGCGCGAAACCCGCTGCCGTCCCCTTGGCCCCAGATCATGCGCTCGTGGTAAGTCGGTGTGATCTTGCGCCGTTTCAGCGCCAGCGAACCGTCCGCGTCGAAAACCAGTTGGGTGTTGTAGAGGGTTCCGCCGTCCCGCTCGTTCACGCCGACCACCAGCACCAGGTGATGCCGCGCCGCAGCTTCGCCGAGGCGCCTGGTGACCGGACCGGGCACTTCCACCGCGTTTTCGTAAAGGCGCACGTGCTCTTTCCCGGTCAGGACCGGGGCCATGACAAACGAGAAGTACGGATAATATGGAATGAACGTTTCCGGGAACACGACCAGCTCCACCCCCTGCGCTGCGGCCCGCTCAATGGCCTCGCACACGCGGTCCACCGTGCCGCCGCCGCTGGCGAGATCGGGAGCGATCTGGACCGCTGCCGCTTTGATCCGCTTCATCGTGCTAAACGGTCCAGGAATCGATGATGACGGCTCCCGCTTTTTTATGGACGAGAATGATGTCGAGCACGTCCTGGGGCGAGATCGGGCGAATCCCCTGGATAAACGCTTTTTCCGTCTGACCATAAAGCGCCTGGGTGGAAAACCGGCAGCCGTAGACCTTGCCGCCTTCCTCCATGAACTTTTCCAGCCGCTGGTTGACGAACAGGTGACCCGGAAACGCTTCGTCGCCGAGCGTGGGGAAACCCCTTTGAAAACCCATGGTGACGCCCGGCCCGTACAGGAGGATCGACGTTTCGTAACCTTTCCGTTGCAGGCGCGTCGCCGTGAGCGTGTTAACAATGGCGATCGACCCTTCGAAGGCGACGGTGTGAAAGGTAACCAGGGCTTTCTCACCCGGATCGGCTTTCACATCAGGGAAGACTTTTTCCTCATAATCCACGAGGAAATCGCCCTTTTTGTTCATCTCTTTTTCAACAGTTGGCATAGGTAACAATGTTTCTGACGGTTTCGAGCTCACGGGCGGTCTCGCCCGTGGCTTGATCCTTCCCATAGCAAAGGGCGAACCGCGAACGGCCCCGGCAGGTGCGTTTGTTGCGCACATCGTTGCGCACGCATGGCATGATTGTTGCGCACACCGTTGCGCAGCCCTTGAACGCGTCCGGCGCCGGCGGCACGTCCTGATCAGGAGAATGCGCGTGAGACAAATTCAGACAGCCCGGATGGCGGAAATCGCCCAACAGCTCCGCGTCGCACCCTCAACGGTGTCCCGTGCACTGCGCAGCGATCCGCGGATCAGCGCCCGAATGCGCCAGCGGGTTGAAGAAATGGCGGAAAAGATGGGTTACCGGCCGAATCCGCTCGTCAGCGCGCTCATGGCCAGCCGCCGCCGCCGGGGTGGAGCAGGGGAAGTGGACGTCATCGCCCTGGTGACAAATTACGGCGGTCACCACGGCTGGCGTTCCAAGGAGGTGTGCCGATGGGAATTTGCCGGCATCCAGGCCCGCGCCGCCGCCCTCGGGTTTAAGGTGGAGGTTTTCCCCCTGAGTGAATACCGCGGCGACGCCCGACGGCTTGAAGCGACGCTTCGCGCGCGCGGCATTCGCGGCGTGCTCCTGGGGTTTTCGCGGGAAGACAATGTGCCGGCGCCTTTGTCCTTTGAGGGGTTTGCCGTGGCTGGGTTAAGCACCTATTTCCGCTGGGCCGCCGTCGATCGCGCCAATTTTCACGGCTTTTTTAATGTCCAGCTTGCGCTCGAACACATGGCCCGGCTCGGCTACCGCCGCCCGGCCCTGGCCGTGCCCGAGTTGAACAACCGGATCTCGAATAACCATTGGTCGGGCGCTTTCCTTGACTGGCAGCGCCGGCTGCCTAAACGCGACCGCTGCGAACCGTTCATCCCTGCGGACGAAGACCGCCGGACCGATTTCGATGCCTGGCTCGACGCGAACCAGCCGGATTCGCTGCTCGTCTACAAACTGCCCGTGCGGGCCTGGCTCGCCGGCCGCGGATGCTGCGTGCCGGAGGAGATAGGATTGGCGTACCTGTACCGTACCTCCGACGAGATGGGTGTGGCGGCCGGCATCGATGGCAACCTTTCCGCCGTGGGCGCCGCTGCCCTGGACCTGGTGGTGGAAAAACTGAACGCGAACCTGACCGGCGCCAGCGAGTACCCGAAAGAGGTGTTAATCAAAGGCACCTGGCGGGAAGGGGCCAGCCTTCCGCCGCAAGCTAAACCAACCGCTGAAAAGGTTGTTGCGCCGAGCCGTAGGAAAGCACCAGCGACTGTCCCGGCATGATGCGTCCGACCGCCGCGCACACAATCCCGCGGGCGTTGAACAACGCCTGCACCCGCGGGGTATTCGCCGGCGCCACGCTGAGCAGGTAACCGAAGCTCGGGAACGATCCCAGCCAGCGGAGGAGGTCGACTCCGGCCGGGCATGGCACCTGATCCAGCCAAAGTTCCGCACCCACGCCTGAACCCTCGAGCAGCATGGCCAGTGTGCCGACGATGCCGCCGTTGCTGATGTCTTTCCCCGCCCGGCACAACCCCGTTTCGGCCAGCTGCGGCAGCAGTTTGAGGTCATCCCGGAGTCGTTGCGCCGGAGCGTCCACGCTTGCGTTCCAGAACGGTTTGCCGCGCCGGTAACTGCCTCGCAGATCGACGGCCATGAGCAGGTCGTCACCCGGGCAGGCGTCGAAACTCGTGATAAGTTTCCGGGCTTTTCCCAACACCGCGGCCGCCAGAAGGGTTTCACCGGTGCCCGTTACCGTGGTGTGTCCGCCCACGACGGGGACCCCATACGCTCGCGCCGCAGCCGTCATGCCTTCCCAGATCGGGTCCGTGCGGGCCAGGTCCGGGGTCCAGAGAACGTCCACAATCGCCACGGGCCGTCCACCCATGGCCGCAACGTCGCTGAGGTTGACCATCACCGCGCAATAACCGGCGAACCACGGATCATCGGCCACAAACGACGCCAGCATGCCTTCGGCAGCAAAAAGCAGGTACCCGTCGCCGTCGGGGATCGCGGCACAATCATCCCCCATTCGTACCTCACCCGATAGCGGCTCCGCGGGCGCGTAGGCCCTGCGGATCGTGACTTTGGCTTTGACCGCGACGCTCGCTTCCAGTGAGGCGACTATTCCCGCCAACCTCAGCCCGTCCTCATCCATCAAAACACCTTTGCCGCTGGCCGGTAATACTCCAGGTCCGCCCGCATCCTGACATGCGGGATGCCGAACAATTCAAGCTCGCCCAGCGGCTCCCAATGCAACCGCTGAAAGAACCGGGCATTCTGGTGCTGGACGGTGGCCAGAAACTCCCGGCACCCGAGTGCATGGGCCGTTGACACCGCCTTGTAAATCAAGCCTGCGCCGAGCGCGCCAAGGCCGTGGTAGATCGGCAACCGGTTCCGGACCGCAACTTCCGGGCTCAGGCGTTTGAGACTCCGGAAATCTGCTGCTACTCCCAGCCGGCTCCCGTACCAGACGCCTTCTTCGCGCTCATCGATCCGCACCACGCCCACAACCGCATCTTCGAGCCCCGCCACCAGCGATTGGCAAATGATCGGAATTGCCCGTGCATCCGTCTCATCCCGATCGCTGCCTTCAAAAAGGCGCTGTTCCTCGCAAAAAATGGCCCGGCGCAATGCCCAGTAGCCGGCGAGTTCCCGCTGGCTGCGCGCCATCTGAAAAATAAAGTCCGGCGGCGTGAACGGGCGATAGAAAGCGTCGGTGCCGCAAATGGTAAACTCACGCACGCTTCAACGCCAGAGCATCCCATGTGCCACCATGCTTTCAGACGAGCACTTCGCGCCACCTTCGGCAGGGAAGAATGTGTCGGGGTGACGGGGTTGGTGGGGTCGGCGGTCCCTCGACGACCGGGGTATCGGGTCGCGTCCGCCTCGGTAGGGCTGCGAGTCCCTTCGCAGCCGGGGGCGTGACGGCTCCCCTGCGGGGTCGCTGCGCGCCCCCCGGCAGGGTCAAAGACTCACCGGAGACCGTTGACAATTGCTGGCTTTACACATCTTTATCTTCGACCCCCATGGACCAATCAACTGATTCTCCCGCCAACGCCACCTTCCCGCCGCAAACATTGGTTGTTCCGCCAAACGGCGGCAAGACCCTCGCTGCTTACGGCGACACTTCCGAGATTAAGCTCGGCGGCGCGCAAACGAACGGCTCGATGGTTGTTGCGTTATCCACCACTCCGCCGAGCGGCGGGCCGCCGCCTCACCGGCACCTTAAAGAAGACGAGCTGTTTTTGGTCGTGGAAGGCAGCATACGCTTCCTCGCCAACGGCGAGTGGACGGACGTATTGGAACCGGGCACCGTCGTTTATACCCCGCGCGGCGTGGTTCACACGTTCCAGAACGTCGGGAAAACGGCGGCCCGCTTTTGGCTCATTGCGACGCCAAGTGGCTTTGAGCAGTTCTTCTCCAAAAGCGCCGAGGTTTTCGCGGCCGCAGGCGAGGGAGGCACCCCTGATTTTTCGCGCCTCATGGCGATCAGCGGAGAGTACCAGATCGAGTTCGTCCCGCCGCTCGCGGGACCGCCGCATTAACTCTTTGCGG
>DASWVC010000103.1:0-3304 GCA_036401335.1 Chthoniobacterales bacterium | reverse complement strand
GCAGACCGTGACCTCTGCGCCGGGCGGCACGTGACCCACCGAGAGCTGGTGCACGCCGCGCAGCACTTCCTCGTGCAGGACGGTCGTCTTGCCCCGATCAATGGCGTCTTCATAAGTGTCCCGCGCCGCGCTCCGGTCCATTGCAATGGCGACGAGGTCACGCCCGTCGATCCTGGCCGTCAGCCGGACGAGGGTAGCGTGGACGGGCACCGGAAAGGTGATCGTCGCTTCGATGCTGCTCGGTTCGCCGTTGCGAAAGAGCCGCTCGGTGGCCACCACGGCCAGCCCGCCACGGATGCGCACCTCAATTCTGGTGTGCAGGAGGGGCATGAGGGATGTTGTGACAAAGCGGCGGAGCGGATCGAGAACAGGGGCGGTTTTCATTTACCTTTCGGGGTTTTCGTTTCAGGTTGGAGGAGGAGGCCGGACAAAAGGGTTGCGATCTTTTTCAGGGTGCGGTCGAGGTCCAGCTTCCGTCCGAAGGCCGATGGTTGAACGCTCAGGGTGATGCCTGGAACCACCTTGATCGGGATCGCCGCGTCAGTCTGGAGAAGAAGTTTGATGGCGGCCGGTGGGTACCCGAGGCCATGCAGGTGCTGGTACCGGTGAATGGCGGCAAGGTGTTCGTCGCCATAGTCAGCGTTCGCCGTTGCGCCGGTGGGCGGCGGAACAAAGCCTTCTGCGATCAAAAACCGGACCTGGCGCGCGGTGATGCCGGCCTGAGCAGTAAGTTCACGGATTTTCAAAACGTTTTATTTCGACATAAGGTTTGTCACAATGGGAGCGGTGTCAACGGTATTGTGACAAAAGTTTTGTCTTAATGGAAAAAACGCAGGCCGTTAATGACCCACCCACCCTGCTTCGGTTCAGTTGTCGCAACGGCTCGGCTTTGCGAGCAGTCGCTCCGTACCCTTGACGCAAACGAACGCGGGGGTTCATTGCCCTTGGCCTGCGCATGTACATCCGATCCGCCCCGCCCGCTCTCGACGGTGAAGAAAACCGGCCCATCGCCGGGCGGTTTGTGGTCGGCGCGACGAAGTTTCTGGAGGGAAGTTCCGGGAAAACCTTGTCGACCCCAACCCGCTTTACTAAGTAGATCCCGTGCCATCCAAGGAGCAGCGAATTGCCGTCGTCACCGGCGGCGGCAGCGGAATCGGAGCGGCCGTGGCGCACGCCCTGGCCGAGGACGGGTGGACCGTCGTCGTGGCCGGACGGCGCAGGGAGGCCCTTGAGGCGGTCGTGACCGGCGGTTCAGAATTTGCCGGCCTGCTTGACGCGATTCCAACCGACGTCACCGATGAGGCCAGCGTGCGCAGCTTGTTCGAGACCACGGTGCAGCGGTACGGCCGGGTCGACCTCCTGTTCAACAACGCGGGCACCGGAGCTCCGCCGGTCGACATCAATGCCCTCAAACTGGAGGACTGGAACCAGGTCGTCGCCGTCAACCTGACCGGCGCTTTTCTCTGCACCCGGGAAGCGTTCCGGGCCATGCGCCGGCAACAACCCCGAGGTGGCCGCATCATCAACAACGGATCGATCTCCGCCCACGCTCCACGGCCACGGTCGATTGCCTACACCGCCACGAAACATGCCATTACCGGCCTCACCAAATCGACCGCGCTCGACGGGCGGGCGTTCGACATCGCCTGCGGTCAGATCGACATCGGCAACGCTGCGACCGACCTGGGCCGCGGAGCCGCGTCCGGGACGGCTCAGGCGGACGGCACCGTGCGACCCGAGCCGTTGATGGATGTAGCCGAAGTCGGGCGGGCGGTCCGCTACATGGCAAATTTACCCCTCGACGCGAACGTCGCCACGATGACCGTGATGGCCACGAAAATGCCGTTCATCGGCCGAGGTTGAGCCTATGAAGAAAAACAGATCCGGTGGCAGCGCATGGGAGGCCGATCGAACGATTGTGCGGTTTCCAGACCCGGCCGTTGAAGTGATCGACGAGCGTTTTCGCTCGCTGGTCGTGGAGCACGAGGTTGTGGAACGGCTCTGGACCGGTGGCCGCTGGCTGGAGGGTCCGGTGTGGTTCGGCGACGGCCGCTACCTGTTGTTCTCCGACATCCCAAACAACCGGATGCTCTGTTGGAGTGAAGTTACCGGCGAGGTGACAGTCTTTCGTCAGCCGTCCAACCACAGCAACGGCAACACCCGGGACCGCCAAGGGCGGCTGGTGACCTGCGAGCACCTGACCCGGCGCGTCATCCGGACCGAACACGACGGTACCCTGACGGTCTTGATGGACCGGTACGACGGAAAACCGTTGAACGCTCCCAACGACGTCACGGTGCACTCCGATGGGTCGGTGTGGTTCACCGATCCAGGCTGGGGCATTGAGGGCAATTACGAGGGGGACAAGGCGATCAAGGAACTCCCCCGTTACGTCTTCCGCATCGACGCCGGCACCGGGGAGGGATTGCCGGTGATCACCGGGATGGACCGACCGAACGGCCTTTGCTTCTCCCCCGATGAGTCGCGGCTTTATGTGGTCGACATTGGTCACATCCGCAGGTTCGACATGGCCGGGACCACCCCGGTCAACGGGCGGGTGTTCGTCCAGATGGACCAAGGCGGTTCCGACGGCATCCGCACCGACCGTGACGGCAACGTGTGGTCGGCAGCCGCCGGCGGCGGTGCCGGCTTCGACGGCGTGCACTGCTACAGCCCCGACGGCGACCTGCTGGGGCAGATCCACCTGCCGGAGTCCTGCGCGAATTTCTGCTTTGGCGGCGTGAAGAAAAACCGGCTGTTCATCACCGCCAGCCGGTCCCTCTACAGCGTCTACCTGGAAGCTCAGGGCACCCAACATCCGTGACCCTGATGGGGGCAGACTCCGGAGCCATCCTCAGCCGCACAGCGATCCGCTTGCTGCACGAAGAAGGGGGTGCACTCGTCATCTGTGGGCTGCAGGAAGGCCTTGGGCGTGTGCGGATGCACGTCTGATCAGCTAACTTGCTTTTTTCTCCAGATTCCGACGGTCTGGACACGGCCGGCCAGGCAAGGCCACTCGAAGCCGATGATGATGCTTTGCGGGAGATCATCGGTCCATTTGCCGTAAGCTGTTGGCTTTGTAAGTAAAATGTCCCCGCCGGGAATCGAACCCGGATTTAAGGTTTAGGAAACCTCCGTTCTATCCGTTGAACTACGGAGACGCTTGATTATGAACAGTTTAGAACCAAGATAACCCATTTCAGGGTAAGAGCCCGAGCAAAAATTCTACCGCCCCATTCCCGTCCAAAGCCGTTCAACGGTGTCTTAGTATCGCAATTTGTGGCCCGCTGCAACCAGGCCCAAG
>DASWVC010000102.1:0-2973 GCA_036401335.1 Chthoniobacterales bacterium | reverse complement strand
AGCGGGGGTAGCAAGAGCCGGTCGTCGCTGTTTGTCGCCCGAACGGGCCCGGCGCTCCGCGAGCAGCTTGCAGCCGGCGCGTTTCATCGGGCGGTCGATGTCCAGCGCTGGTTCCCTCGGGCGCTTGCTACCCCTGCACGCTCCACCCACATCACCGGCCGGGGCAAGCTTGCGTTTGATCACAACGGAGGGGCGCAGCATTGATCCCCTCCCCTTTTATGGCTATCCTAAAGGGGGGAAAGCCATCCCCTTGACCCGCATGTCCCAAGCCATCCACTTTGAACTCGAAATGCCCGACGACCTGGCGCGGTTGCGGCCCCCTTGCGGCGGCGGGTCATCGAACGGGCGGGCCGCCGCTGTGAATACTGCGGCTTGTCGCAAACGGGCCAGGAAGCCGCGTTCCACCTTGACCACGTTGTGCCGGTGGCTGCCGGTCGGAAGACGGGTGAGGAGAATCTGGCGCTGGCGTGCGTCTCGTGTTCGTTGCGAAAGGGCGCCCGGCTGCAGGCGCCGGACCCCCAGACCGGTGAAGCGGTCGTCCTGTTTCACCCGCGCCGGGACCCCTGGCACCTGCATTTTCGCTGGCACCGGGTCGAAGTGATCGGGCTTACCCCGACGGGTCGCGCCACGGTGGCGGCCCTTCAAATGAACCGTCCGTTGGCGTGGGCCATCCGGAAAGAAGAAACTTTCCACAGGCGCCACCCCCCGCCGGGTCGCCAAAGTGAGCCGGGATGATGGCGGGCGAGCGCTGGGGGGAGCGGTTTGCGTCCGGTCAAGCCACGTGCCTGGCCGCACCGCGTGCTGCGGCGGTGATCCGCGCATCCATCGGCATCCCGCCACACTTGTCACTCCCTGGCCGTTCGATGCCGGCCTTACCATTGGTGCATGACCACCAGGCACTCGGTTCTTGCGAGAACGCAACAACCAGCCAACCGCCGGCGAAGGAGAACAAGGCAATGACGACGCAGGGGATGCACCCAGGCGCGGAGGAATTAGAAATTCAAAGGAGGGACCTATGTGCCCAGCATGCATCGCCAGCACCGCAGTAATGGTCGCCGGAGCCGGATCTACGGGAGGAATGCTGGCGCTGTGCATCGGTAAGTTCAGAAAATGCTTCAGCGCGAATCGTCTTGGTCTGTTTCAGAAAACAAAGGAGAAATAAGATGGCATCAAGCAAAGCGAAAGAAAAGGAACCCGGGGAACGGCATCTCGCGATGAACACCCCCCGATCGTGTCGCCGCAGGAGTGGGAGGCGGCGCGCCAGCAGCTCCTCGTGAAGGAGAAGGCCTTGACCCGCTCCCGTGACGCGCTGGCCGCCGAACGCCGGCGGATGCCGTGGCTGGCCGTGGACCAGAAGTACGAGTTCGATGGACCCCAGGGCAAGGTAAGCCTGCTCGATTTGTTCGAGGGCCGCCGTCAGTTGATCCTCTATCGTGCCTTCTTCGAGCCCGGGGTGTGCGGCTGGCCCGAGCACGCCTGCCGCGGCTGCTCCCTGGGCGCCGATCAGGTCGCCCACCTGGCCCATTTGAACGCCCGCGACACCACGCTCGCCTACGGCTCCCGCGCGCCGCAGGCGGACATCGCGCGCCTCAAGGCGCGGATGGGCTGGGCGATGCCCTGGTACACCATCACCGACGGCTTCGACGGGGACTTCGGCGTCGATGAATGGCACGGCCACAACGTGTTCTTCCACGACGGCGAGCGGGTGTTCCGCACTTACTTCATTAACGACCGCGGCGACGGGAACCACCTGGAGCTACCTCGACCTCACGCCGCTCAGCCGCCAGGAGACGTGGGAGGACTCGCCCGAGGGTTACCCCCAGACGCCGCCGTACAAGTGGTGGAACTGGCACGACAACTACAACGCCGAAGCCTCGCCTGACCCAAAGTGGGTCGAGGTGTCCGACGCGGGAGAAGCCGCTTTCCGAAAGGGCGACGCCGAGGCGAAAGCGAGCTAAAGAAGGGTGGCCACCTCGCCGCCTTCGAGCAGCCGGCTCTTTTGACACAGGTGATCTGTCGTCGAAAATGCGGACAGGGCTTTTGGTTAGTTTGTGGGGTTAGTTGAGGGTATCAAGCGGGTTTCGAATTCCAGCGGCGAAAGGTAGCCAACCGCCGAGAATGGGCCGTTCACGTCCAGCTCGTCGGAGGCGGTTCGTCCGCAACTCTCCTTTTCCGCTTTGAGGCCGGTAAGGGACGTCTCAGGGTTTGTTAAACTGCGCTCACCCTTCGCCATGAAGAAAGCCGTCGAAAATTTGGGTTAACGGCTGCCGCCAAGCCGGGGTTCCGCTTCTCCGGTTAGGCGTTCAGAAACGACCGCTCACGCGGATCACCCGCCCCCCGGCTTGGCCGGCGAGCGTTCCTTCCGGTCGAACGGTTTGGGCCATCGAACGTGAAGGGGCAGCGCTTCGGCCGGATCGGTCAAGGTCGGCATCCGGCATAAAGCCGCTTGCCAAGCCTCGGTATTTATTCCGTTGCCTTCCTTGACGGCCGGCGCTTGGACGAGAGCCGGGAAGTGACTGCTTTTTGCGTTTGAAAGGGCTTCGCCTTTCAGAGCGCAAAACGGTTCAGCGCATGAATGCCGCCGGAACGTTTTGAGGGAAGTCGGGGCAGATTTTGGATTGCTCCAACAGCCCTTCGGGGTCGTAAAAGCTCATCGTTCCATCACGGTCACACCGCCATACTTCCCGGACGCCGACCCTGAAATACACCGCAGCTTTCTTCTGCATCTCGCGAAGGGAGTCCCTCTTTGAGCGGACCTCCACGCAAAGGTCCGGCGCAAACTCCGGAAGGATGGCTTCACCCGACTCGAAGGCTCGGGCTAACTCTGGCCGGTACCATACCACATCAGCAACCTTGGTTCCCTCCGGGGTGGAGACGGCGCCCTCCACGAACGATCCACCTTCGGGCAAAAGCCGTTTCAGGAGCTGGTTGATGCGATCCTGGCGAAGTCGATGAGGCGGTGCGGGCGGGGGA
>DASWVC010000101.1:0-9583 GCA_036401335.1 Chthoniobacterales bacterium | reverse complement strand
TTGGAAATGCGCCTCCCGGTTGGCAAGGTTGTCGAACTGGTTGGCCCAAAAACCATCCTTGACCTCGGCCGCCCGGCGTTCAGAAACCCGAATGTAGTTGTTCGGATCGCGGTACGGAACATCGGGCACGGTCTGGACCTCTGCGCCCATGGCGCGCAGTCCGTCAATTTTCTCCCGGGACACGGTTTCGGGCACCACGATGAGCGTGCGGTAACCGCGAGCGTGGCCGACCAGCACAAGCCCGATGCCGGTGTTGCCCGCTGTGCCTTCAACGACGGTTCCGCCCGGCGCCAGCGCGCCGCTCTTTTCACCTGCGAGGATGATGCCCAGCGCCGCGCGATCTTTCACTGATCCACCGGGATTCATGAACTCGGCTTTGCCGTAAATTTCGCAACCGGTGGCCTCCGAAAGCCGGCTCAACCGAAGGAGGGGCGTTCGCCCGATTGTTTCTGAGAAGCCACCGGTCCGGACGCCCAAAGGGCTCACCGCCAAGTCTGATCTCATCACCATAGATTACAGTGTTCCAAGGGGGACCGCACCTTTTGTTGGGTGCGCCGGGCATAGGTTCTGGTGCATGGTTTTTTGACGGATTGTTTGTTTTTGTCGGGCTGGCGTTCCGGGTTTTACGCGGTTAGAACGTCCGCCCGAAGGTCAGGATGCGGCGGTCAGGGCTGCCGGCACTGTGTCATTGGCCACGATCTCGCCTTGCAGGGCCGCGCTCGTTCTCTTTGCATGTTCGGTGTGGTGCAACGGCAACCGCGGGAAAAGCAGTTCGGCCACCCGGTACGCTTCTTCAAGGTGCGGGTACCCCGAGAAGATAAAGCTTTCGATGCCCAACTGGTGGTACTCCCGAATCCGGGCGGCCACGGTCTCGGCGCTGCCGACCAGGGCGGTGCCGGCGCCGCCACGGACCAGGCCGACGCCGGCCCACAGGTTCGGGCTGACCTCAAGCGCGTCGCGCGACACCTTGGAACGGTCGCGACCCTGCAGGGCAAGCATGCGTTTCTGGCCGTGCGAGTCTTGCCGTGCCAGCGTCTTTTGCGCCTTTTCGATCGTCGCGGCATCCAAGCGGCTGATCAAACGCGCAGCGGCTGCCCATGCTTCGTCATCGGTTTCTCGAACGATCACGTGCAGACGAATCCCAAACCGGAGGGTGCGTCCCACCCTGGCGGCGGCTGCGCGCGCCATCGCGATCTTGGCCGCCACCTCGGACGGAGGCTCACCCCAGGTCAGGTAGACGTCGACGTGTTTAGCGGCGACTTCGATGCCCGCCTCCGAGGAACCGCCGAAATAGAGCGGCGGGTAAGGGCGTTGCAGGGCCGGAAGCAGTGCGCTTGCTGCCTGGACGCGCAAGTGCCTGCCCTCAAAATCCACCGGTTCGGGGTTGCGTGACAGGATGCTGCGCCAGACGGTCAGGAATTCGTCCGTCACTTCGTAACGCCCGTCGTGGTCGAGGAAGACGCCGTCGCCCGCCAATTCAACCGGGTCTCCGCCGGTCACGACGTTGATCAGCAGACGGCCGCGGCTGAGGCGGTCGAAAGTCGCGCACATGCGTGCCGCCAGGGTGGGGGAGACCAGTCCGGGGCGCAAGGCGACCAGAAAGCGCAGCCGGCTTGTTTCAGGAATCAGGCTGGACGCGACCACCCACGCGTCCTCGCAAGAGCGTCCCGTTGGCAGGAGGACGCCGTAGAAGCCCTGGGCGTCCGCGGCAACCGCGACCTGGCGAAGGTAGTCAAAATCCAGCAGGCGACCTCCCTCGGCTGTACCAAGGTAGCGGCCATCGCCATGGGTCGGAATAAACCAGAAAATTTTCATAAGCCGGGAATCACCCCATTGTAGACGTCGTCCGATACCCGGATGGGCTTTGGAATGATGCCGAGGCGCGTGAACGTGTCCGCAACCCCTTGCTGTTCGGCAACAACTTCAGGCGTGATGGGCAGGAGAGTATGGTATTGGGTGCGAGCTTCCGAACGCTCGAGAACTGCTGCGGGAATCCCGAGCTTATCCGCCAGGAACGAGGCGGTGCCTTTCACATCGGCTCGGACGCGCTGGCCAGCCTCCCGCAAGGTCGCCAGAATGACTGGAAGCGTTTCGGCCGCCGGGCCTTGCAGGTACGCTCTACTTGTAAAATAGAATTCTCGAAAACCGGTCAAACCTTGTCCGGTCGCTAAGGTGCGCGCGTTCAGTTGGAGCTCGGCTGCGGAAAAAAACGGATCCCAGACGGCCCATGCATCCACTGCACCCGCTTGGAACGCAGCCCGGGCTTCGGGCGGTTGGAGGTACACGGACTTCACGTCCGTGAGCGCCAGGCCGGCCTGCGCCAACCGCTGCACCACAAACAGGTGCGAACTCGAGCCCCGGGCGAAGGCGAGGCGTTTACCTTTCAAATCCGCCACAGTTCGAAGGGGCGAGCTTTGGGCAACGAGCAGCCCAGAATTGTCCGGACTCGATTCCGTGGTGGCGACGTAAACAAGGGGTACGCCGCTGGCTTGTGCAAAGATCGGGGGCGGCTGCCCGGTATGACCGAAATCGATGGCGCCCCCGTTCAGGGCTTCGAGAAGGGGCGGACCAGAGGTAAATTCATGCCATTCGACGCTGTAACCAAGGGATTCCAATCGCTTTTCCAAGGTGCGCTCGCTCCGGACCAGGAGCAGGAAACTGGATTTTTGATAACCGATGCGCACAAGCTTGGGAGGTGCGGCGGCATGGACCGTTGGCGCCCACGCCAGGAGCAGCACAACTGCCCGCTGCAGGGCCCGGAGAAAAAATCGCATGAAACGTATACAAGGCTACTAACCCGATATAGTCAAAGCGGTTTGTGACTTTGCAGGCCGGCTTAGCCCCCGATGACCGGTGTCGCGCCACTTGCCCATTGCCCGCCAGGCACTGTCTGCTTTATGCAAGGAATGACCTGAAGGTGCTTGTACCCTGGGCACGGCGCTCAAGCGTACCGTGTTTGTGCAACCCGCCAAACGAACGTTGATCACCGGCGCATCCAGCGGCATTGGACGTGCCTTGGCCATTGCCCTGGCCGACCGCCGCTACCCCCTTTTTCTGACTGGACGCAACGGCGATAAATTGCGGGCAGTCACGGAGGGGTTGACCGGTGCAGGGGAGGTCGGTTCAGCCGCGGCCGACCTGGTTGCGCCGCGCGCCGCGGAGCAGGTTGTGCAGCGGGCGGTGGAACACCTCGGCGGCCTGGATGCCGTGGTGCATTGCACCGGAATCGGACTGATCAAACCGGCCCTTGAAACCACCGATGCTGAGTTCTGCGCTGTGACCAACGTCAACTTGCGTGGCACCTTTCTCGTCGCCCAGGCAGCCATGAAAGTCATGGCGGCCCAAAAAAGCGGATTGTTTGTTGCGCTTCCGGGAACGCTTGGCAAATACCCGATGAAAAATGCGGCGGCTTACGCTGCTTCCAAGTTCGGCACCGTGGGCCTGCTCAAAGGCATGGCCGCAGAGTTACAGCGCGCAGGGGTAAAAGTGGTGTTGCTTCACCTGGGCGGAGTGGATTCCCCGTTTTGGGATCACCTGAACCTGCCGGTCCAACGGGAAAAGATGATCCCAGTCGACGTGGCTGCGCAACAGATCCTGAATGTGTTGGAACTGCCCTCCCACCTCGTCCTGAACGAGCTGACCCTGCAGCCGGAATCCCATCAGTTGGGCGCCTGAGTTCCCCGGACGAGGCAGCGGGCACCCTGAGAAGGGGTGTGTCGGGGCACTAAGAGAACGACCTTTGGACGGTAAAGGGGGCAGCCGATCGAGCGGTGGGCCGGTAGGGCGGCGAGTCCCTTCGCCGCCGGGGTATCGGGGTGGAATAGTCGCACCCGCCCGGTAGCGTCACGTGTCCCTACGCGACCTCCCCAAGCGCCCCGGAAAGAACGGATTGCGAACGGCATCGGCCGTGCGCTTGAGACGCTCGGAGACAGCCAATCCGCCTCAAGCTAACGCCTATGGTTGGTCCGCCCCGCAAGGCGGCGATTGAGGTATGGCCGGCGATACGGCTTTCGCCCGTGCGGAAAGACCTATTTTTCTGCGCCGTGGCTTTTCAGCACGGTCGCTGCCACGGCCCCTACGACTCCCATCAGCAGGGCCGCACCAAGCGGATGGAAAGAAGCGCGCGTGTAGAGGCTTGTTCGCAGGACGGGCCCGGGGTGATCGCTGTCAACTTCGCCGTCAATCCCCGCCTGGTGCAAGGCCCCGGCCGGTTGGCGCGGAGGTTCGTCCCGGAACGTTTTTGGGATTAATGCTTTAGACACCTGGTCCATCAAGGCCGGGGCCCACTTGTTCTGGGCGCTCATCAGTTTGCCTGCACCGCCGATGTAGATGTCCCGTCCCCCATGAACGGCGGCGTGCAGGATGCCGGCGGCGACCTCCTGCGGGGCATAAACCGGCGGTGGCAGCCTGGGCTCCTTGTCGGTATAATTTCTGGCGTGGTGCGGGAAAGGAGTATTGATGGAAGCAGGCTTGATCAGCGTCACGGACACCGGTGCTTTTTCTTCCGCCAACTCGATGCGCAACGCGTCGGTGAAGCCTTTAATGGCGTGCTTGGTCGTGCTGTACATGCCTTGGTAGGGCAGACTCACGTCCGAGGCGACGCTGCCAAGGTTGATCAGCGCGCCGCCGCGCTCCTTGAGATGGGGCAGGGCGACCAGGGATCCGTTGACCACTCCCCAGAAATTCGTATCGAAGAGGCGTCGGAAATCTTCCTCGGTGCCGTCCTCAATGCGACCGACGATGCCCAGCCCGGCGTTGTTGACCCACGTGTCGAACCCGCCGAAATGTTCAAGCGCGGCAGCGGCGATCCGCTGCACGTCGTTGCGGTGGCCGACGTCGGCAACCACATGAATCGCTTGACCTCCCGCGGCTTTGATCTGCTGCTCCACTTCGGCGAGAACAGAGCCGTTGCGCGACGCGAGAACAACCTTTGCGCCTTGGGCTGCCGCGCTGCGGGCGGTGGCAAGGCCGATGCCGCTGGAAGCGCCGGTGATGACGATAACCTGATTCTTAAGAGGTTTAAGATGGACCTTCATACAAGCGTAAAACTGGTTATTTAAATTTTCCTGCCGTCGTACCGTACGGCAGCCTGCATTCTGCTCGGGCATGCGCAGACAAGAAGGGCGCTGGAAATGAGTGTGGCTACGGAACCAAGGCGGTACTTCATGGTCTGCAAACAACCGCAACGGCGTTTGTTGTTCGGCCGCCGGAGCAGGCCGGTTGCATGGGCCGCGAGAAAGCGCGCCGGAAAGGATGCCGCAGATGCATGACCGCTAACGAAAGAAGGTGGTTCGTAAACCGATTTCTCTCCCGCAGCGAATCCTTTGATGACCACTCCTGAGATCAAACACCACACGGTGCAAGCCAACGGCCTGCGGATGCATTACGTCGAAGCAGGTGAAGGGCCTGTGGTGTTACTGCTCCACGGCTTCCCGGAAACGTGGTTTGCCTGGCGCTACCAGATTCCTGTTCTGGCGAGGCAGTACCGCGTTGTCGCGCCCGACCTGCGTGGGTACGGCGAAACGGGTAAACCAATGGAGGGTTACGACAAGCGCAACATGGCCCGCGATATCCGGGAATTAATGAGCGTCCTTGGCGTGGACAAAGCGGCCGTGGTGGGTCACGACCGCGGCGCGCGGGTGGGGACGCGTTTCGTGAAGGATCACCCTGAGGCTGCCGACCGGTTCGTGGCGATGGACAACATTCCTACTCGCATCATCTACGAACGCATGGACGCCGAAGTGGCGCGCAAGCACTGGTTTTTTATCTTCAACAGCGTGCTTGATCTGCCGGAATCGCTGATTGCGGGCCGGGAGGAGATCTGGTTGCGGTTCATTTTCTCCGGTTGGTGCTACAATCCCGAACGGTTCACCCCGGAGGAGATCGCGGTCTACGTGCGCGCATTTTCGAAGCCCGGTGCGCTCCGGGGTGCCTTTAACGATTATCGCGCCGCCAAGGAGGATGTGGCCCAGGATGAAGAAGACAAGGATACCCTGATCAAATGCCCCACTCTGGTACTCTGGGGGGAGGAGTTCGAGTCTGGCGGGAAGATGTGGGATTTTCGTGAAATCTGGAGGAAGATGTGTGCCCAGGTGGAGTTCGTTTCCCTCCCGCAATGCGGGCACCTCCCTCACGAGGAAAAACCGGAGGAGGTTAATCAAGCGCTGCTGCAATTCCTTGAGCCGTGGCGCACCAGGGCTCTTTGACGCAACCGGTCAACTGGCCGGTCGCGCCTTGCCGGTTAAACCGCTGGCGGCGAACCGGCAACCAGGAGGCAAGTTGGATTCCAGGTTGTCTGGACCGGTTCCCTGCGGTTCAATGATGCATGCCCGGCGTTTCTCCCCAGATCCTTGTCATTGGCAGTTCCAACACGGACCTGGTCGTTTATTGCGACCGGTTGCCCAAGCCTGGCGAAACGGTGTTGGGCGGCGAGTTCCAGACGTTCGGCGGCGGGAAAGGCGCCAACCAAGCCGTGGCGGCGGCCCGTGCCGGGGGTGAGGTGACTTTTGTCGGAGCCTGCGGCAACGACGACTTCGGCCGCGCCGCCCGGGAACGCTTGGCCACGGAAGGCATTCGCCTCGATCACTTCCGGACCATTGATCACCTGCCCAGCGGGGTGGCCCTGATCCTGGTGGACGGCCGGACACGCGACAACCTGATAGCCGTTGCCAAATCGGCCAACGATGCGGTGGATGCGGCGTTCATTGACGGAGTCCAACCGGCCTTCGACAGGGCCAACGTCGTTATTTCGCAGCTCGAAATCGGCGATGCGGCGATTGGTGCGGTGGCACGCTGCTGCCAGGACCTTGGGAAGCCGTGGATCCTGAATCCGGCGCCGTCCAGGCTGCTGTCGGAAACGATTTTTCGCGCGGTCCACACCGTCGTAGTCAACGAGCATGAGGCAAAGGATTACAGCGGCCGGGACGACCATGGCGAGGCGGCCGACTGGTTCCTGGCGCAGGGGTGCCGCCAAGTGGTTATCACGTTGGGTGCGGAAGGCGTCATCCACGCGGACGGGCAAAGCCGAGGCCGTGTGCCTGCGCCGAAAGTTCAAGCCGTTGACACAACGGGGGCGGGCGATTGTTTCGTTGGCTGGTTGGGCACCGGCTTGGCTGAAGGCATGCCTCTGCGTGAGGCGGTGGCCAGGGCGACTCGCGCCGCCTCCCTGGCAGTCACCCGCTCCGGTGCCCAGGCCGCCATGCCGTACCGACAGGAGGTAGAAACTGTACCAGTGGGATGAATTGGAAGAATGCCATCGATTGGTACCAGGGCAGAGAGCAGGACGAGTTCCATCCCTTTTCTACAATTGATACAATTCACACCAGCCTTTCCAGGGCATCGACGCAGATCTGTGACCAGGTCTCGAGCCCGGCCCGCTCGGCCCGCAGTTGGGCCGCGCTCAGAAACTCCAAATCCAGGATCATGCTTTCCCGTTTGCGGGCTGCTGCCCGCGGCAGCTCCACCCGGTGCACGACCCCGAGGTGGACACGGCCGACGTCGTTGGAATCGTCGTTGATCAGCGCCACCACGCGGTTTGAGAGCGGGTCGGGGATGACCACCTCTTCCTGGATTTCCCGCTCCACCCCGGCCAGGTAAGCGGCTTCATCCAGCGCGAAAAGGCCTTCGTCCAGCTCGTTCATGTGCCCCCCGATGCCGATCGATCCTTTGGCCACGAGGCGTTGTTCACCGGATTTTTTGCCGCGGCGGTAGCGCAAGACGGTGTCCTGGTGGGTGATCAGGGCGTACGGAATGATTTGTTTGAGCCCGGGATCGTTCTCCGCCTTTGAACGCGGAGCAAAAAAGTTGTTTTCCCGCGCCAGAAACCGGTGCAGGTACCGGTTTGCGTCAAAGTTCAGCCCCTGGAAAGCGCCCAGTTCATCGAACAACTCCCGGCGCACCACCAGGACCATCTCTTCTTTCATGGGCCCGTTATCGGGGCTGGCGGGCGTTCCCGTCGAGTGGAAACCGGGGTTGCGAGGCGGGAACCGCACCTTTGTCACGTCCCGGGGCGTGCGGATGGTTTGCGTTAGCGCAAGGGTTCGGGCATGCTCCGCGATGACCGCCTTTCGTCGCCAGTTTGCCAGCGACAACAATGCCGGAATTTGTCCGGAAGTACTTGCCGCCCTGGCCGAGCATGGCGGCGGCCACGCACCCGGATACGGCGACGATCCGGTCACCGCCGCTGCGCGCCGGGCCATTGCCGACGTGTTTGGCGGTGACTGCGTGGTGCATTTTGCCGCCAATGGGACTGCGGCCAACTGCCTGGCCCTGGCTTCGGTGCTGCAACCCTTTGAAGCGGTCGTCGTGCACGAGTTCTCTCACCTGGAGACCGACGAATGCAACGCGCTGGGCCGTTTCGTGCCCGGGGCCAGAACGCTTGCCGCCACCGGTGAAGAGGCAAAGCTTACGCCGCAGTCCCTCACGCGGGCGCTGGCGCACTCCCGGCCCGTCCATTCTTCCCGACCCAGGGCAGTGTCCATTACCAACGCGACGGAACTGGGCACGGTATATTCTCCGGCCGAGACGGCCGATTTGGCGGCAACGGCGCACGCGGCCGGCCTTGTGCTGCACCTGGACGGCGCGCGGTTTGCAAACGCGATCGCCCACCACGGCTGTGACCCAGCGGATCTGACGTGCCGGGCCGGTGTGGACCTCTTGACGTTTGGCGGCACCAAGGCGGGTCTGGCGTTCGGTGAAGCCGTCGTGTTTTTTCGACAGGACCTGGCGCAGGACTTCGAATACCGACTCAAGCAGAGCGGGCACCTGGCGTCCAAGATGCGGTTCATTTCCGCCCAGTGGCTTGGCTTGCTTGGCGGGGACCGCTGGCTCCAACGGTCGGCGCACGCCAACCGGATGGCGACCCGCCTGCGTGAACGGTTGGCGTGCATCGAAGGCGTTCAATTGCTCTTTCCGACCCAGGCGAACGCGGTTTTCGCCAGGATTCCGCTGGCGGCCACCCGGGCTTTGCGGGAACGGGGCTGGCGTTTTCACGACGACGTGGGCCCGGGCGGCGGGGCGCGGCTGATGTGTTCTTGGGACACCTTGCCGGAGGACGTCGACGGTTTCGCGTCCGATCTGGCCCAACTCATGGGACGGCCCGGATGATCAATCACGCAGTTCTGCCGTGACGGCTGGGCGCTCCATCCGGCTGGTTTTGCTGGGTGCTTGGCACGTCCATACGAAGGACCATGCCGCGTCAGTCCTGGCGAATCCCCGGGCCGAACTGATCGGTGTGTGGGATCATGACCGAACCCGGGCCGAAGCGGCTGCGCAGCGCTGGGGTATCCCAGTCCGGCACGAGTTGGAAGGAGTGTGGAACGACCCGGCGCGTCTGGTGAACCCCATCTAGTCCTTGTGCAGGCATGTATGCTGGACTGGGACGATGAGCATCGATCCAGAAACGACGAGTCGAAGGCGCCGAACCGGCGAAGAAGTTCGGCAGTTGGTGAGTGAATGCGGAGTCAGTGGTTTGAGCGTCAGTGAATTTTGCTGTCGGCACGGCGTGGCGACCAGCACCTTGCGGCGTCATGTGAAAAAGCCGCGGGTCGACGGCGGGTCCGGCGCACGGTTGGTGGCCGTGAAG
>DASWVC010000100.1:0-12743 GCA_036401335.1 Chthoniobacterales bacterium | reverse complement strand
CTGCAGCCATTCAACGAGTCAAACCAGCGAGTTTTCAGGCCGTTGCGGAAAACGGTCTGGGGAGCTGCCCCACCTGGATGTTGTGCTTGCCTGGACGTGAACAAGCGCCTCTGCCGGCCGTCTTGATGCGAAGGGTTTTGTCATGAAGGTGCTCGTTATTGACGTTGGAGGAACAAACATCAAGGTTCTGGCCACAGGACAGGAGGCACCGCGCAAGTTTCCGTCGGGACCGACCCTGACCCCTGACCGGATGGTTGCCGGCGTCCTGCAGGCGGCTTCCGGGTGGGAGCACGACGTTGTATCGATCGGGTACCCGGGACCGGTTACCCGCGGGCGCTTGGCGGCGGAGCCGCACAACCTTGGGCCAGGGTGGCTGGGCTTTGATTTCGAAGCGGCCTTTCGGTGCCCGGTAAAGGTCATGAACGATGCCGCGATGCAGGCCCTTGGGAGTTATGAAGGTGGAAAAATGCTTTTTCTCGGGTTGGGAACGGGCCTGGGCTCAGCCCTGATCGTCGAGGGTGTGGTCGTGCCGCTTGAGTTGGCCCACCTGCCGTACAAAAGGGAAACGTTCGAAGATTACGTGGGTCTGCGGGGTTTGGAACGCTGGGGCAAGAAAAAATGGCGCCTGTACGTTGCCGACACGGTGGCACGGTTAACGGCTGCGTTGCAGGCAGACGAGGTGGTGTTGGGCGGGGGGAACGTCAAAGAGCTTAAAGAAATGCCGGCCGGCTGCAGGGCCGGCAATAATGCCAACGCGTTTCGCGGCGGATTCCGGCTATGGGACGAGGCGCTGGCCTCGACGTTGGCCGAGCATCGGTCCAAAGCCTGAACCGATGCCGCGACCGTCGTCCGCAATCAGGTAGCTGCTCCGACGTGGATCTGCGCCTTGACGCAGTCCGGCGGCATCTTAAGGGCGAAATTAAAAGCCTCCACGCTTTGCTGGAATTCAAAGGTCCGGCTGATAAGCGGCTTGAGGTCAATTTTGCCGGAACCCATGAGCGCCAAGGCCCGCGGAAAGACGTGGGCATACCGGAACACCGTTTCAATGGATGCCTCTTTCGCCTGAAACGCCACAATGTCGAGGGCAACGGGTTCGATGGGCATTCCGACCAGGATGATTTTGCCGCCGGGACATAAAGGGTCGTGGACGGACCGGATGGCCCCGGGGGCCCCCGTGGCTTCAAACACCCTTTCGACCCCCCACCCGTCCGTGAGGTCATCGACCACGTCCCGCAGTTTTTCTTTAGCCACATTGACCGGCCGGATCGGACCGAGCTTGGCTGCCAGATCAAGCTTGGGCTGCTGAACGTCGGTGAGGATGACCTGACTGCACCCGCCCGCGAGCGCCGCCAATGCGGTAACCACGCCAATCGGACCCGCCCCCATCACCACTGCCACATCACCCGGCTTGATCTGGGCCTTGACGGCGGCTTGCATTCCCACGGCCAACGGTTCGACCATGGCCCCTTCCGCAAAACTGACGTTTTCCGGCAGCTTGAAGGTGTAGGCGGCAGGATGAACGACGTAAGAGGTCAGGCAGCCGTGAACCGGAGGTGTCGCCCAGAAGTGAACCGCGGGATCAAGGTTGTAGATCCCCAGCCTGGCCGCGCGGCTGTTCGGATCCGGAATGCCCGGCTCCATGCAAACCCGGTCTCCCACTTTCAAGTGCTTTACCTTGGTTCCTGCTTCCACAACCGTCCCGGCCGCTTCATGGCCCAGAACCATCGGTTCCTTCACCACGAACGGACCAATGGCCCCGTACTCATAATAGTGGACGTCGCTGCCGCAGATGCCGACGGTGTTGATGGCGATCTTTACGTCGTGCGGACCCAGTTGCAGGGGGAGGTCAACGTCCCGCAGGGTCAGTTCACCTTTGCGTTCAAGAACTAGAGCTTCCATGGCTTAATAAAAAGTGGGGGAACCTGTGGTTACCGGTTGATAGGTGCGGGGGAACCTTAACCACACGTGCACGCTGCGTCCATGACGAGGGTGGATTTTACCCGAAATTCCTCAGCACAAAGGTCCGGGACCGATTCACGTCAACCCGGCTCGCGGTGATGCGCGGCGCCGGTGCTGCTGGGAACTGAGCTCCGCGTCTGGTTCGGACGGGAGTGGCATGTCCAACGGAACGCTCAGGCACAAGCTTTGTGTCGGCAACACCGTGCGCCAGGCCGCGATAAGCTTTTGGTAGGCTTCCCCGACCGGACGCAGGCGGCGGTCGAGGTCAAACAAGCCAACCGGGTTGGGTATGCCAATGGGGTCGCGCAACTGGCATTCCCAACCGATCTGGTCCGTGAGCGAGTACCAAGTAAAGCCGATGATGGGAATGCCATCGTTACGCAGACGCAGCACGTTGGCCCACTCTTTCCAGAGCCAACGGACCGCCTCGTCGCCGGCCGGCCCCTGCCAAAAATTGGTTTCGGTGTGCATGACGGGAAGGCGGTAGCGGCGGTGGTACTCTCGGGTAATCTCGCAATATCCGAACACCTCGCCAGCCGGGCTGGTCTGGTTTTCTGACGAAACGCGATGCTCGTTCGTGACGTAATAATCGTTGCCAAGGATGCAATTGTGCCGGCAATCGTTCTCTAAGAAAAAGCGGTATTCACTCCGGGTCATCCCGTTGTCGGTGAGGAACTCGTACATCTCGCTGTCGACGCGACGCCCGTAATTGAGGTCGAGGGAAAGGAACCGTTCGGCGTTGCGGATCTCGGCCGGCTTGATCGCGGCCGGATCTTCCGCATGAAAGTATTCGCTGGATTCGCTCTGCACGAACAGGGCATCGGGACGAACCTTCAGGATGGCCTGCATGGCGAGCACGTTGGCTCTGACGATGTGTTTGAGCGCGGTCACGAACCCTCGGTCGCTCGCCAACTGCTCGTTCCACCAGCCCAGGCGTCCGGAAAACAGCGCACAAATAAACATCTCGTTAATGGGCGTGTAGAGTTGCACCCATCCGAAACGCTGGGCAAAGGCGCCAGCATAGGCAGCAAACAACCTCGGAAAATCAGGGTTTTGAAAATCGCCTATCCAGTCGGGAACACCGAAGTGGCACAGGTCCACGATCGGCATGAGGCCGCGCCGGTGCAGGTCGGCGAAGGTTTCGTCAGCGAACGTCCAGTCGTAACGTCCAGGTCCGAGGTGGGTGCGGTACAAAGGGGGTCCGTAGCGAAGGAAGGGAATGCCGAGTTGCTGCACGCACTCAAAATCTTCACGCCACCGTGCGTAGTGGCCGCAGCTTTCCATCTCGTCCACGCGCCTCCGGCCATTCTGAATGGTAGGGTTGCTGTTTTCCACTCCGGTGGCAAACAAGAAGGCAGGGGGCGTATCTGGGGTTCTGGAACGGGATGGCCTGGCCATGGTGAAGGGGGATAGCTTCCCTTGATCGCTGGAAGCAGGGTTATGGTTCAGGCAGGGCCGGGTAAGCTCTGCGTGGGCAGGAACGTGGGCTTGCCGTTAGGGTCACGCAAGGGAGCTTGCGCAAATACCGGCGGCGACGAAAACAGTGGCGAGAGGCGACTCAAGAACCTCGGGTAGCCGGTAGGCGGCGGCGTTCACCGCGCGGTCGGTGAAGCGCCATTATCAAATTGCGCCGGCCACTTGGCGGCTGGTGCATCGACGTTGGGGTTGTCAAACCGCATTGCGCAGCCTGATCGGGCCGGAGTAAATCAGCCCGCCCCGCGTGGCCGGAACAAGGCCGTGCGGAGATGCCGAAACCGGCTGCAAGCGCGTCGTCGAACGTTGCTCCATGATCTGCAGGTAAGGCACAAGGAGGCTGCCTTTGGAGCCCGGCTCGCGAATCCAGGCGAGCTGAACCACTCCTTCCGCACGGGACCCGATAATGGCGTACGTGTACACGCCCTGGGTGCACCCGCCAAGCTCGCCGTCGACAAAGGCGCAACTCTCGTTTGCCTTGAACCGTTCATGCCGCAGCCGGCCGAAATGTTGGAGCACGAAGGCATTCTGTTCGAGGTAAACCTGGCATACCTGGGGTGTGTCCCGCTCCACCGAGAGCCGATCAAGACAGTAAGATCCCCACAGCGTTGCCGCGAATGCGCTGACGCACACGGCCGTGATGGCCAATGCAACGGGCGTCGAGATTCGATGGTAAAGAATGGAGCGAAGTGACAAATCAGCCTTTCCTGTTGGCGAAGGTTACGGGCCTAGCCGGAGGGAGGCGATGCCAGCGAAGGGGCGCAACTTATAGAAATTCTATTCAGTATCCAGTTACGCTTAGAAACTTAGTAGATGAACGGCACGCGGTGGTTGGCTGGACTCGAAGCTAAAGTTCCTTTCCGAAAAAGGAGGTCGGATGCGCCGTGCGACGTGCCGCACCGGAGGGACGCTGGAGGAGGTCGCGTGGGGAACACGCAGCCCTACCAAACCAGAGGCCTCGTCCCGTCGCCCGGCCTCAGTTCGGAAAAGATGTTTGGCATCTGCGATAAGTTAACGCCTATGGGTTGCGCGACCCTACCAGGCGGGCGGGATCCCCGTGTTCTTCCACGCCGATACCCCGGTCACGAAGGGACTCGTGACCCTACCGGAGGTAGTGTGTTGGGCAAAGCGGCGCGAATCAGGTCGATTCCGGCCACCCCAAAGGGACGGGGGCGTGCCGCACTTTGACTTCCGTACGGTGGGTTTTGCCGAGAGCCGCGAGCTCGTTGAGTTTTTCCGTGCCCTCCGTGAACCAGCCTGAGAGCTGCCGTTTAGCCAGGTTGACGTGCAACACTTCGTCCGCCCAGTCGTAGTCTTGAAACGTCGTCATCAATGCGTGGCGCGCACTGTTCCGGCAAAATTCCCACTCTCCCCGTTTTCCGACCGGGTATTTCATCTGGCCACCCTCGATTTCCAAACCAAGCGTTGCGTACTGCTCAAGGGGTGCGGATTCCATGCAATACACGCTTTCGTAATCGCGCAGCGGCACGGCGTCCCTTGACCCGAAGGTCGTTTCAATGGCGGCCTGGCCCATCATGGAGTGGCGGACCTCGTCCCAGAGGTGGCGAGAAACATCGAAGTAAAATTCCCACGGCATCCCAGGCGTCTCGCAGAGCACCACACTCAACCCCTCAGCAACATTGATCTCTGAAAACCGGATTCCCATCATGTACACGAGCTGCATGCGAACGTCCTCGGAGGCCGGTTTAGCGTAATCCCAGACCCTGGGCAAAGAAGCATCCCGACCGGGGCGCCGGCTGACCGTGAACGGTACGGTTGAACGCTGGCGTGGAGGGGTCACGGAGCTTTTTTCAGATCCGTCCCATCCGCCCGTCGCGCGAAGGTAGGGTGCCAGCCTCTCCACACTTGAGACAACATCCCCCGTCGGCGCAAGCTCACGCAGACACGCGCCGAGTTGCTCGACGGTGTGCTGGAGGGCAACCCTAAATGCATCCAGGAATCCGCACGTCGGTGCATCCGCCAGCGGGTTGGTTTCTGTGCGGTATCTGTGATAGGCGTTCGCCAATCCGGCGTGGAACCAGTGGGCAATCGCAGCCACCTCATGGTCATTCGCCGCGTGCATGCTTTCCTCAACGAGCAACTCCAAGGAAGGATCCGGCACTTTGTCCAACCGGATTTTGGGGGTGCGCAGTTCGCGCAGACGTTTGCGCAGCGTGTCGGCCCGCTCGGCCGCCTCGTACTGCAAACGGCCCAGGTATGCCTTCAGATCGCGGTCCCGGACGGTTACAACGTGCGCGGCACAGAAGGTCATCAACCGTTTTTCAAGGTAGAACAACCGAAGCAATCGTTCTGCGGCCTGTGGAACGCTGAAGCCGGTTTTCCGGACATCCCCGAGGGCGGCGAATTTTAGGCTGTTCATGATGGGAAAACCTTTACGGCAAAGGAAAATAAATCAATGCACGGCTTGCGAATGCCTGTCTGCCACCTTTCCGTGCTCCCCTGTTCCGGCGCCGGGTCAAGGGACCTTCGGGGGCAGACCCTGCGAAACGGCCTCAGCAAACGGCAGGTTCACCGCGCAGCTGGTTCGTTTCGGCAGCACCATGGACAGGAGGTAAGAGGGGCTCGCTCCGCTAATGAATTTATACTGAGCAAAATTCTCGAAAAGTCCTTCCCAGGTACCGGGACCGGTTGGACGAAGTTCGCTCAGATTGAAAATTTCCATGGGGCTCATCAGCCCGCAAAATAAGGTCTTGGAAAGCGCTTCCTTGGCAGTCCAAACCAGCGTGCTCAGGATGATCTGTTCACGGGGGGAATGGCCGGCCCAGGCACGCTCCCGTGCGGACATGACGGACTGGATCGTCGTGAGCCGTTCCGGATCAATCTGCTCGACGTCCACGCCCATCGGGTGACCGGCCGGAAAAGCCAGGGCGACGGCCAGGTCGCCGGAGTGACTGATGGTTACGTCCGGAGGGACGGGCGACGGGTGCAGGACAAGGGGCTGCCCAAAAACGCCGGCACCGATTTCCAGTGCTTTGAGACTGGATCCAGGGATGAGTTGTTGAAGTGCAAGTTTGGCCGCGTAACGGCCGAGCAGGTAGCTCCGGCGGCGGGGCTCGAATTGAAAGCCTGAGAAACAGGCGGCTTCAGCGGGCGCCAGCACCTCATGGGCGCGTCCGGCCAGTTTCGGGTAATCGTGAGCAAAGGCCAGCGCAAGGCACGCCTCGAATTGCCGCTCACCGCGCGAGAGCGGCAAGACTTTGGTGATGGACGTCGGAGCCGTTCTCTCAATGAACATCGCGGGTGTCATTGGACACAGCCGACTCGGGGTAAGCCAGCCGGACTTTTACGGTTGAATCGGTCCCGGCGACGATGACGGCCGTCCCGGGATAGTTCACCGGCGTCAACTCGCGGGTGAACGGGCCGGTGCCGAAGTCAACCGGCGGAAGCGGAAAACGTGCAACATTTGTTACAATCAAACCGTTCCGGGGATCGATCAACGCAGCCCGTCGGAGCGCGTCAAGCCCCTCTGACCGGCGCAACGAATCGGCTGCTGCATTGTACGCCATCAGGGTCCGGTGGTCGCATTGGCGAACCGCCTCTGAGATCATGGCCGCCAACCCGGCAACCGAATCGTTCACCACCTGTTCGTAGGGACAACGAAGCAGGGCTGGCGCAACGGCGTTGCCGAAGAAAGAGGGCGACAGCTTCGGGCTGAGCCGTCGGAAATCAATCGGGCACGCGAGCGACAGGTCGCCCACCGTGGACGGTAGCGACCGAGCGTAGGTCTGCCAAACCCAGGCGGTAATCACCCCGTTTTCCGTGAGCTTATCCCGCAGGGCCGGGGCAGCCTCACGGCGAGCTCCGGCGAGCACGGCGGCAGCATCCAGCCATATCGTCTCCATGCGCCGGGTTGGCTCATTGTCGCCCGCATCCAACATGGAGAAAAGCGAGCCCCGGCCCTTAAGGTCCATGGGGTTTCTCCCGTGTTTACCCGCTTTGTAACGCCGGGCCATCTGTCGCAAAATGTTCCGGGCGTGACTTGGCGACGGCACGACTTCACCCCGGCAGGCGGCGGCCCACGAAGAAAGGAAAAAGTAGAAACTGTACCCGTCCGCGATCGCATGGGAGACGTTGACGCTCAGAAGGCTTCCGTTAGGAAGTTGAAACAGCCTGAACCTGGCCATCTTCTCGGAAGGCAACTGCGGTTCCAGGCCGACCTCGAAAGGCTGAAACGTTTCCGGCCGCTCCTGGTCCGGCACGGGGACGTCGGGCCCGCAAATGAACTCCTCAAAATCAGGTTCATCCGTGCACTCACGAAGCCGGTATTTGTTCTTCCCATGACGGACCAGTCGTGCATTAACCGGGTAAAAGGCCTCGCTCACCTGCCTTAGCCCCGACCGGAGCCGCGCAAAATCCAGGTGACGTTCGAAGTAGAAAAGCACCTGGATCGTGTATTCGCGGCGGCGGGCGAAAAGGTAGTCAACAGGCGCAAGCGCCAGTTCCCGACGCTCCTTCTTGAGCGTCACGGCTCCGTTTGCGGCGGGGGCCAACGTTTTGCAGGCTGCGCCTGACGCCTTTCGGGAACCCTGCTGCAGAAAGGCCACAAAACTTTCCAGGGTAGGGTGTTCCAGCAAATCGCGGGCACTCACCCCTGTGCCGAACACCCGCCGGAACTCATTAACGACCCCGGCCATGGTGACGGAATCGAGGCCGACCTCAGTGAAAGGCTGCCGCGCTCCAAGTCGGGCAGGCGCAATCCCCAGCGCTTTACCGAGGATTTCACGGACGGCGCCCATGGCCGGCTCGGACCCGCCGTTGTCGTCGTTGCCGGGTTCCTGGCAAGGGACGTGTCCATTGGTGCTCAGGGGGTAGCCGTTCCGGTTCGGGGACGGCAGATCGTCGCGAAACCAACAGCGCTCACGGGCAAACGAATAGCCGGGCAAAGCGAGACGACGCGGCTCAAATCCCGTGTAAAGCTGCTCCCACCGGCAATCGATCCCCTGCGACCAGGAGACAGCCAACCGGTCCAATTCTCCTGGAGGCAGCCGGTCGAGGCTCGACGACGGGATCAACTCGTCCTTAAGGTCAGCGCCGACTGGAGGATGGGCAACGTTGCCGCGATGCCAGCCTTTCCTGGAGCCGGCACCGGGAAAGGCGGTCAACTGTTCGAGCGCCTGCGCCACCGTCTCAGCCTGGAAGGCAAAACGTTCATCCATTGGTTCCCGCCCGATTTGAAGGGTGTAGGCAACATCGATCAAGTGCGGCGGCGTCTCCGAGGGGTCCGCGAGAGCGGCTTGGAGCCAGGCAGCCAGTGCGGCGGCCCGCGAGTTAAGGCCAAGGGCATCTTTGGCCGAGAGCAGAATGAGCACCGGAAAGGGTGAAGCAAGCGCACCGGGGATTCGAGGTTCCTCGCAGAACTCTTCCACGATCAGGTGCGCATTGCTGCCGGCGGCACCGAACGCGCTGATGCCGGCCCGACGCGGACACCGCTTCCCGTCCACCATGGCGGGCTGCCAGGTCGCGAGTGCGCGCTGAACCACAAACGGGGTCGCTTCCCACCGGATGTCCGGGTTCAATTCAGCCGTATGAATGGAAGGCGCCAACTGACGGTGCCTGAGCTGCAGCAAGACCTTGGTCAGGCCCGCGATGCCCGAAGCCGATTCGAGGTGGCCGATGTTCGATTTTACCGAGCCAAGGGCACAGAACTGGGTGTCGCGCGTGTCCCGGTGGAAAGCCTTGCCGAGGGCGTCCACTTCGATGGGATCACCCAAAGCTGAACCGGTGGCGGCTGCCTCGAGGTAGGTGATGGAGCGTGCGGAAACGCCAGCTTTCCGCATGACCTCCGCCACGACCTCCGCCTGGGCCTTCGGGCTGGGCGCGGTGTAGCCGTTGGTTTTGCCGTTGTGATTAACCGCAGCGCCCTTAATAACGCCCTGGATGTTGTCGCGATCGCGAACCGCCGCAGAGAGGGGTTTCAGCAAGACCGCACCCACGCCTTCTCCGGCGATGTACCCGCGTCCTGCGACTTTTGCGAAGCTGCGGCATCGTCCCTCCTCGTTCAGAAAGCCGGCCTGCGAGAGGCCGACGTCTTTGTGCGGATGCAGGATGAGGTTTACCCCGCCGGCCACGGCCAATTCCGTTTCTCCACGTTTCAGGCTTTCACAGGCCAGGTGAATCGACATCAAAGCCGAAGAACACATGGTGTCGATGGCCAAACTCGGGCCGCGCCAGTCAAAGAAATAGGAGACGCGGTTGGCGATGGAAGCGTAAGATGAACTTAGCGTGGTCACGGTCCCCCGGCGGAGCGTTTCCTCCACCCCGAACAACTGGTATTGCCCGTACATCACCCCGACGTACACACCGACCTTTCTGCCGGTGAGCGCTCGGCGGCTGTAGCCGCTGTTTTCGACCGTGTTCCAAACGACCTCAAGGAAGAGACGTTCCTGCGGGTCAAGGATGGCGGCTTCGCGCGGCGAAATGTTGAAGAAGAGAGCATCGAACTTGTCGACACCTTGCAGGAAGCCGCCCCATTTGTTGTAGCTCCGGCCGGGTTGACCCGGTTCTGCATCGAAGTAGAGCCGGTAATCCCAGCGTTCCGGCGGTATTTCCTGAATACAATCTTTGCCGGCAACGAGGTTGGCCCAGAAGGCCTCGACGTCATCAGCCTGCGGGTACCGGCCGGCGAGGCCGATGATTGCGATGTCCTCTTCGGCCCGGGCTTCGTCACGGGTTAGCCCGAAAAATGCGACCGGGGCCGGGCCGGGTGCAGGCAGCACCTCGCCAGGATCGGGCACCGCGGCAGGCAGGCCAGTTTCGGAAGGCCACATGCCGGCCATCCGTGGAGCGTGATGCTCCAGTAGATGATCAGCCAGCGCATTCAGGGTTGAGTACTCAAATAAGAGCGTTTTAGACAGTTCCCCAAGGTCGACGCTGAGGCGTTGACTGAATTCCACTGCCAGAATCGAATCGAAACCGTACCGTTCCAGCGGTTCCGAAGGCCTGACCTGCGCAGGGTCCATTTTTGTCAGTGCGGCAAAATGCCGGACGAGGTAGTTAACGGTTTGCCGCCGTGCAACCGAGGTGGCGGGTGCCGGCGCAGGTTTCGGGACGGCCGCGGGTTCGGAACTCAACGGAACCGCCAGATCACGGGTAGATTCTCCCGGGAGCGGACCTTCTTTTTGAAAACGACCGGCCGCAACCCACCCGCATACCTGCACGTCGGCGCTCGCGAGCGCACGTTCGAAGATCTCCAGCCCGGCGCTCCGCGCCAGGGGTCTAAGGCCCAGGACGGCCGCCCGGGTTCCCTCGAGTTTTCCTTCCATGCCACCGTCGGCCCAGAGCGGCCAGTTAAGGGAGAGCGTACGGCCTGAACGCAAACCAACCTGGCGCTGAGACTCGCGCCGGTGGGCGAACGCATCGAGGTACGCATTGGCATAGGCGTAATCGCCTTGGCCGGCGTTGCCCCACAGTGCCGCCGTAGAAGAAAAGAGGATAAAGCAATCGAGTGCTTGCTGGCTGGTTGCCTCGTCCAATGCTTCAACGCCCCGAACTTTCGGGCTCAAAACCACCTCAAAATCGTCGCGCCCTTTGCGCCAGAGCAGCGCGTCACGAAGCAGCCCGGCGGCATGGATGACCCCGTGCAGGACGCCGTAGCGTTCTTTGGCTTCACGCACCGCACGACGTGCGCCTTCGACGGTGCTTACGTCGGCTTGCACGTAGCTGACCCGGTCAGCCCCGAGGCGATCCCACCATGGCGGGGAGTTGGACGCATTCCTGTCTGACCGCCCCGCCAACACCACACGCGCGTCATACGTTTCCGTCAGGTATTCGGTAAAGATCCGGCCCAACCCCCCTGCTCCGCCGCTGATCAGGAAAACCCCGCCCCGGCGCAAAGACGGCGCCGGAAGCGGGCCGTTCCACTCCTCCCGGACGTCGTCCAGGAGCCGCACCTCGCGCCGCCCCGCCCGGTACCGGACTTCGGGCGTTCCTTTGAACGGCGAAAGTTCGGCCAGGAGTTCGCGTGCACCCGTCACGTCTTCCTCGAGTCCAACCACCTTCAAACGCAGTTCCGGCTGCTCCTGCGCCAAGCTCCTGGCGTAGCCCGTCATGGCCGCACAGGCTGCCGACTCACCGGGGTAAGCGTACACGAGAGGCATCGGCCGGCCGGCTTTCATCAACGCCTGCACCAGCAGGTGCACACTGTAGAGGCCGCGGTCGAGCGCCTCGTCCAGACTCCCTGCCGGGCCCGACCAGTGATGGATCACGGCACCAAAGCTGACCTCGCGCACCAGCCGTTGGTAATCCTCGGGCTGATTGCGGCGCAGCTGAACCTGATTGCCGCACCGTTTGTAACGTTCTCCGCCGGCCACGCGCATCACGGAGACGCCAGCGAGGGACAACGATTCGGACAGTGCCGCATCGTCATCCAGCAACAAGACCGCGCCGTCCAGTTTGCCGGGCGCCAGCGCCGGTTCGGCGCGCCAAACCGGTCGCGCATAAAACGTTTTGGCCGATTCTGGCTTGACCGGGACCAGCCCTTCGAACGGCCGCAGGCTCAGCCCGTCCAATCGCGCCAGAACCTCGCCGTGTTCGTCGGCCAACCGCAGCGAATAACGGTGCCCGTCGCCGGCGTGACTTTCCAGCTTGCCAAAGGCATAACAGGTTTTAGGTAACGGACGGGCACACTCGACCGATTCCACCGTGAAGGGCAACTCCAGGGCACGGCCCGGCTTAGCCAAAAGGGAGAGGGTTTGGAGGGCACCGTCCACCAGCGCCGGATGCATTCGGTAGCCGTCCGTTTCCGACGTCCACACGCCCGGCAACTCGAGACAAGCCCAGACTTCCCCAACTCCCCAGCCGGCCTCCTGAATGACCTGAAAGCCTTTGCCGTATTCCAGGCCGGCACGCGCCAACCGCTCGTAAAGGGGTTCGGGTTTCACGCGTTCGACACAGCGCACCCGGATCTGGGCAAAGTCGAGGTGTTCCTCGATCCATAGGCCCGGCCGCCGTTCCGCCAGACCCAGCGCGTGCACCACTCCTGTGGCGGCGTCACACAAGTTGAAACGGACCTGACCGTCATCTTGCGACCGAAGTTCCAGTTCCAGGGCGACTCCGTCCGCTCCGCCCACTATCGGCCGGACCCACGCGACCTCGCGCAGCCGAACCTGTGCCCCTTCACATGCCAGGGTTGCCCCGGCCAGGGCCAACTCGAGGCTTGCTGCCCCCGGCAAGACCGGCCGCCCGTTAACCCGGTGATCCCGGAGCACCGTTTCCTCAAGGTTCAGGCGGCTCGTGTAACGTTGGGCCGTAAACGTGGAATTGTTCCGGTTCAGCAACGGGTGCAACCGCTC
>DASWVC010000099.1:0-2239 GCA_036401335.1 Chthoniobacterales bacterium | reverse complement strand
AAGTGTCTACCTTTCTTGTAAAACATCCAGTGAACTGCAGGCCGGTCACCTCCGAAGAACAGAAACCGACGCCATTGAGCTTCAAATGGCGTAGAGCCCGGCGAAACGCACAAAGCCCGAAAGGGTTTTCGCTAACACGGGTGCGAAGGGAAGTGCGACAACGGAAAACACACCGTTTGGCCGCCAATTGTGATTTAGTGTTTACTCCGAAGGAATGAACCCTTACACGTTTTCTTCGGCTGAAACTCCCCAGAATTCTTTCAGCCGCACCCAATCTCCCCTACCTTCCCATGCGCCCCCATACCTTTGAATCCGAGCTTGTGACCCGCCGGCGCTTCATCCGAAGCACCGCCGTCTTAACCGCCTCGACCGCCGTCATGGGGCTGTTGCCCCGTCGCGCTTCAGCGGCGGACCTGCCCACGTTCGTCAACTCCATCCGCTCGCTGTCCAACCCCTACCATGCCACCTGGAACCAGGGCGGCCAAGCCGTCGCCAAAGCCCTGGGGGCCGATTACGTCACCTTGGTAACCGAAGGCGACAGCGAAAAGGGAATTGCCGACGTCCGTGCCATCCTGGCCAAAACCGGTGGCAACATGATCCTGAACGTGGATCCGAACGACAGTCCGGATGCACGGCCCATCGTGGAGGCCTGCATCAAATCTGGCGCGTACGTTACGACGCAGTGGAACAAACCTGCTGACCTGCACCCTTGGGATTTCAATCCCCAGTACGTGGCGCACATCTCCTTTGACGGCGTACGGTACGGTGAGGACACCGCCAACGCGCTGATCAAAGCCATTGGCGGTTCGGGAGGCATTGTTGCCCTGGGCGGCATTTTGTCCAACGCGCCTGCGATCGACCGGAAAGCGGGCCTTGAAAAGGCCCTCGCCGCAAACCCGAACGTCAAACTGCTGGATTTCCAAGTCGCCAACTGGAAACCGACCGAGGCTTTCAACATCGTCAGTGCCTGGCTGACGCGTTTCGGCAGCGACATCAAAGGGATCTGGGCGGCCAACGACGACATGGGCGTCGGCTCCCTGGAAGCATTGCGGGCGGAAGGGCTTGCGGGAAAGGTGCCCGTTACCGGCTGTGACGGCATTAAACCCGCCTTTGACGCGATCAAGTCGGGGGAATTTGCCGCTACGGTATCCTGGGATCCTTTTTGGCAGGGCAGCATGGGGCTGGCGATTGCCTACGCCGGGAAAATTGGCAAGATCGATGTAACCAAGGAACCGAAGGAACACCGCGAGTTTTACGGCACCGGTTTGCTCGTGACCAAAGAGAACGTGGACGAATTCGTTCGCACCCACATCGAGTCCCAACCGAAGGTGGATTGGAACGATTACTTCGGACGTGCCACCGGCCAGATCCGCCAAGGTTAGGTTCATGCCGCGCAAACAACGGATCGCCGGCTTGCTTCAGCGGGAAATTCGGGTGGCAGCGCCGGACCGGAAGACGGTGGACTGCGTCCTGCGGCCTGAACGAAGCATGCGCGCACCATGAATCCGGCCGCTGCCGCGGAAGTGGACCAGGGAACCGCCGGGCCGAAGCGCCGCACGGGTCACAAGGGCCGGTTCAGGCGGTACCTCCCATTTTTTGCCCTGATTGGACTTTCCGCGGTCATCGGCGTGTGCAACCCCCGCTTTTTTGAGGTTGCCAACCTGGTGCGTGTGGCAAATTCGTCCTGCATCCCCCTGGTTCTGGCGCTGGGCAGCACGTTTGTGATTGTCCTGGGCAGCATTGACCTCAGCGTAGAAGGCATTCTGGCCGTCGGTGCCGTTACGGTGAGTCTGCTCGTCCAAAACGACCACAACACAAATCACCTTGGTTGGGCCGGCGCCATCCTGGCCACGTTGTTGTGTGCCGGGCTCGGATTGATCAATGGCGCCATTCACGTCGGGCTGCGCATTCCATCCTTTATGGTGACCCTGGGAACGTGGTTCGTAGGCGTGGGGACGGCCACGCTCATCCTGGGCGGTTCGACCGTGCGGCTGCTTGATCCCGCGCTCAGGTCGCTGGCGTTGAACCGTTTTGTCAACCTGCCCTGGGCAGTGTGGCTGGCGTTGGCGGCCTTGGCCATTACCTGGTTCCTGGAACATTTCACCCGGTTCGGCCGGTACGTTTTCGCCATCGGCGGCGCGGAAGACATCGCGGCACTTTCCGGTGTTCCGATTCGCTGGGTCAAGTTGCGCGTGTTCGCGTTGGCCGGTGCGCTGTACGGTCTCGGCGGGGTGATGGC
>DASWVC010000098.1:0-2132 GCA_036401335.1 Chthoniobacterales bacterium | reverse complement strand
AGGGCCGGCAGTACTTTGTCGGCGGAACTTTCGTCTTGGGGCGTGCGCCTGACCGGGGGGCCCGGTAGGGCGGCGAGTCCCTTCGCCGCCGGGGTATCGGGGTGTTTGTCCGGTAGGGGAGCTTGTCCTCAAGCGCCCCGACGTGCTGCGGCGATGCAGGTGCCGGTCGGCGAGAGACAGCCAACCCTACCGCATTCCGAGCCTTACGTTCAGACCGTTGAGGACCACTGCTAGAGGCTCCCGCACGATCTGGCAGCGTCACGATTCCTTTTGTGCGCGCAGATAACGGTGGCCGATCGCACGTCGCGGTCGCGCGCGACACGGCCAGCCGAACTGAAAAACGCAGGCACGGTGTGAACGTGATTTTACACGTTCTTTCCCGCCACCATTAACAGGTAGGCGGCAACGCTCAGCCACGGACCAAAGGACATCCCGCTCGGTTTCTGCCGGTTCTTGACCCAAACAAAAACAATGCCGAAACACGCCAGGATGGAAGACAATCCCATGGTCTCAAGGGCGCCCAGCGGACCAACCCAGGCGCCGAGCGCAGCCAGCCATTTCAGGTCGCCCCAGCCGATGGCATCCTGCGGCGCCACAATTTCCTGAACCTGCAAATCGTGGTAACGGTACGTCGGGGTTGCCGTCCTGAGGGTGACGGTCTCCACCCGTCCGGCTGACCGGAACTCCAGCCGTTCCCACGGCAACACGAGGAAATCGGTCACGGAACTTTCGTCCCACGGTTCGTCCCCTTGCCGGCTCCGCACCTTCGTCCCGACCACCTCGATTTCCACCGGCGGCTCAAACCGGTGCGGTTTGGGCCGGCAGAGGGTTTTCCCGAGCAACATCAGGCCGGCCACCACCGCGGCCCCGGCGATTGCTCCACTTACACTCACAGCCAGACGCCTGCTGATCCCTTCCCCTGCCATCGCAGGGTTCCAGCCGCTGGCCGAATACACCGCCCCGACGATTGCCATCTGCACGCTCAAGCTCGTGGGGATGATCCGATGCTCCAAATCGATGGCACCGGTCAGCAACGCGTAGGCACAGAACAACGACAGAAAAACAAGTTGCGGCCATCCGTTCTGCGTCAGGAAAAAGTTCGTCGCAAAAAGCACTGCGCAGGAAAATTCCAACACCAGGTACCGTGCCGAAAGGGCCTGCCGTTTCGGGCAGAAACAGCGTCCCCGCTGCCACAACCAGCTAAAAACCGGCAGGTTGCGGTACCACGGGACGATCACGTTGCACCCGGGGCAGAACGACCTCGACGGCTGCACGAACGACACCCCGCGCGGCAGCCGGTACGCTGCCATGCCCAGGAACGACCCGATCCCCGCCCCGAGCAGGGTGGTCATCACGAGAAGGAAGGTCGATTCAGAGGGGAATTGTAACAATTGTATGAATGGCATCAATTGTATCAATGAAAGCAGGCGCCGGAATCATGTGATCGGGCTGCCTGATTCATTAAGGTGCTTCGTCTGACTAACCGGCACCGCTCCTTGCCGGTAACTGGCAGCATTGATACCAGACCTGCCACCGTTACAGTTCCTCCGTACGGGAAGCTGTTAAGTCAGGCACAGGCATCACCGAACCAATGGCAGGTTTCATTTGTACCGTTTGGCAAAGTCCGTTCCGAAATGAGCCAAGGAGGGTGATGGCATCGCGTGTTCCCATACGAACTCCAGCAGGACCGACCGGCGGCGAAGGGACTCGCCGCCCTACCGGGCCGGGATCTCCCGCGCCCTTTTCATCCCATTGCCCGGCCGCATTTCGGAAAGGATTCTTCACATCTGCTGTCGGCGTTCCCTGTAAGTCACAAACACAGATCTTTGGCTTTCATTGATACATTCGATGCCATCCATACAATTGTTACAATTTCCTCCTACATTCCCTTCTCGATCACCTGACCGATGTTGAAAATGGGCGAGAGGATGGCCAGCAGGACGAAGCCGACGATCGAGCCGATGACCATGATCATGAGCGATTCCACCGGCTGCTTGAGGTCTTTGACAAACCGGCTCAGCTCGATCTCCATGTTCTGGGCGAGCGGCCGCAGGATCTGGGCGATGCGCGACGTTCGGACGCCGAACTCGACCTGCATGCTGAACGTCTTGGTCATAACGACTTTGTCCTGA
>DASWVC010000097.1:0-2440 GCA_036401335.1 Chthoniobacterales bacterium | reverse complement strand
AGAGGAGCCCGCGCACGTACACGCCGGCCCAGTGCCGCCGTTCCGAGCGGCCCATCGTCGCCGTCAATTGCGAGAGAAAACCTTCCAAGCGCTTCTCCAGCCGCCGCAACTCCCGTGCTTGCATCCCACCACGATGCCTTTACCCCCATCAAAACTCAACCGTGTACCTGACGGAGTATTACTAGAGTGGATGTGAACAATCCCTGATTTTAACGAAGTGGGTGCAACTGGATGTCGAAAGGGCAGCTGATCTTCCCAAAGACGTCAGAGTGTCAGGGGCACAAGATGGCGTGCCACCGCCGCGCCGGGAGTCTAAGCCGGCTGCCTCATGGTCAGCGCCGGCATCGCACTCACCGTTAGCGGGCCAGAAAAGCAATGGAATGCTGGGTCCGAGTAAACGTTTCCGGCACCACCTGCTCGCGGTACTTCGGGGGCACGTACGTGGTGGTGGTGGCCGTTTGGTTCGGGCTGTTGCCAGGCGCCGGACTATCCACCGGCTTGAGAAAATCGGGGCTGGTCACATCGGTGTTCACGCCGTAGGGCGAGGGCGTGGGGTTTTGGTTTTGTTGCACCGTCGTGCTCGTGACGTAGCGGCCCTGAGACTCCATGACCGTCTTGGTCACGGGATGAACCTCCAACCCAAGCGGTTGCACGGAGTAAAGGATGAGGTTGGCGCCGATTTGCTGAGCTTGTGCCAACGCCTGCGCCCGCATCGGTTCGGCTGTCAGGTTAGCAAAATCCGATCCCCCCAAGAAGCGGTAGCCGTTCCTCACGTAGGCTTGGGCCGTGGTTGGCACCATTCCCGGAGCACACAGGATGTACGAGGCCGTCGCCTTTGTGGCACCGCCGCCGACCGCGGCCGGATTACGCCGGTAGAACGTGCCGACCTCGTCGGTGGGCGTGGAACACGCGGCGAGCGCCGCAACGGTGATGCCGACCGCAAACAGTCGCTTAATTTTCATTTTGCCTCCCTGCGTCGCAAGCGCGCCCTTTTTGCCTGGGAAGAGGGCTTGAAGTCAAGGACCACGGACGAAAGACGCCGATGACGGAGGGTGCGGCAATAATGAGGCGAGGCTTGCCAAAATTGCTTTCCCCCTTTCGCCTTTTACAGTTGCATCGGAGCAATCGACGCAGCCCCTACCGAACCCCCGTTATGACCACTCTCCTTTTCGCTCCCTTGTTCTTTTTCGTCCTCATGTTGCTCTCGGCGTGCGGCTCGGACGCGACGGGTCCGCGCCCTTCCATGGGTGCCTATGTGCAATCGGAGCGCCGGGGGCTCGTCCGGTCCGGCAACACCATCTACCAGACCATGCCGAACTCAAGCCTCCCCGATTACAGCCGGCCAATGCGCCAGCTTCAACCCGGGGAAACGTTCGATCCCAACCGCCCGACCGTGATCGCCAGCCCTACTCCCCACGCTCAAACCTTGGGAGAGGGCGAAGCGCTGGAAAACCAAATGGCCCGAGAGGCGGAAGAAAAGGCGAGGCGCGAGCAGCAACCGGAAAACCAAGTGAGGGCGGAACAGGACAAGATTGAACGCCAGATCCAGGAAGATCAGGAAAAGATCGAGAACCAATAAAGATTCCCGTGCCCGGCCTTTGCCTCTGAAAAGCGACGTTCCGGACGAAAGGGCAAACCATTGGTTTGAGTGCGAGCGTCTCGCCTGAGAAAAGAGCTGCAGGAGGTTACGCGAGGGCGAATTGCAGCGCCTTGGGTGATTTGCATTACCTTAGAGAAGTGACAGTGGAACAGGACCGAGCGCGCCGGCGGTGGCGCTCATCGACTACCTGGATGGTTTTCCGTGCCTCTGGGCGACGCTCCTGGCCTTCGACGGCGAGCAAACCGCGAAGCTGTTAAAAGCGCTCGATGGCTGTCGCGGAAGCCAAAAGGTGGACGAGATCGAGTGTTGCCTGCGGCACGCCTTGGAACCGGGCCGCAGCCTCGTATTCGATTGGCTGGCAGAGGTGGGGTTCGCGTACCGCGAGGACGGCCAGTGGCTAATCCGGCGAAGTCCCCGCGTGGGGTGAGGGAGGCGAGGATCACGCGTCAGGGATGCCTTTTTCTTTGGGGCCTGAACCGACCCAAAAGCCCGAACGCGAAGCGCCAACTGCCTCAGGTTGTAATTTTACATGCAAAAGGAAGGATCTGCTCTGCCCGGCCCGCTCTTCCTTCGTGTGCGACCAATCCACGAGCTAGGGTGCGACCGGTGATGAACGCGACGGCCTGGCTGGAACGGATCGATCCGGGCACCCACCGGCGCATCAAAGGCCTGCGTCTGGTGACGGCCTACGGCCTCGCGTGGATGATGGGCACCCTGACGAGAATGACCCTTCCGCTTCCCGGCCACACGTCGCTCGGTGCCCTGGCCGCAGGGTTTGCCCTTTGGGCAAGTGTCTCGGAAGGACGGACCACGCGCGCGGCCTCCAGTCGAGACCTCGCG